>JBMLPQ010000280.1:0-18343 GCA_049242025.1 Sediminibacterium sp. | reverse complement strand
AAATAACATTAGGAACGGAATAGACTAACAATAATTAGTTTAATTAGAAATTAACGGGTAAATAACTGTTAAGATAAACTTTAAGCAATCAATTTCAGTACTTTTACGGTCTAAATTTATTTGAATGAAATTCTGGAGATTATTGATCGCATTTTTGGGCATTTCATTAAGTACAATGGCCCAGGACAATACAGCCAAAGTATCTATAAAAAATGAGACCTATGATATGGGTAAAGTTACTTACGGAAAGCCAGTAGAATATTGGGTTGAAGTAACTAACACGAGTAAAGAGACCCTAAAATTAGAGGGAGTTAGAGCTGGATGTGGCTGTACAACACCAGATTTTACGCCTAATCAAGAATTTAAACCAGGAGAAACAGTAAAAATTAGAATACATTTTAATAGTTCTGTTTTAGGGAAATTTACCCGATTCACAGACATCTTTATTTCAGGAGGAATTGTAAAACAAACTAGCTTTACTGGCGAGGGAGTCCAATAAAGAATATTTCGAACAAATGAAAATATAACCATATGAAATCATTGTTTTTATCTGTCTTTTTATTTGCTGGAATCAGTGTTTTTGCTCAAAAAGATATAAAGTTTAATAAAACCACCCATCAGTTTGGCAAAATCAAGAAAGGAGTGCCAGCAACTTTTGTTTTTACTTACACCAATGAGTCGGCAAAACCGGTAGTTATAGAATTTGCAAATGCAGAATGCGGTTGCACTAAACCCGTATACAACCAAGCTCCAACAGTTAAAGGCAAAACAAGTACTATCAAAGTAACTTATAACGCAGAATCTGTAGGTGTATTTAAAAAGCGGGTTGACGTAAAATTTGCGCACTCTAATCAACCTTATATTTTAACCATCGAAGGCGAAGTAGTAGAAACCAAAAAATAAGTTTTACGATTTAGTCCATTTTTCAATTTTTTTTATGTTAAGCATCAGCAACAGAGGCATTGCCATGCCATCGTCTCCCATCAGAAAATTGGTTCCTTTTGCAGAAGCAGCCAAAAAAAGGGGTGTTAAAGTATATCATTTAAATATTGGACAACCTGATATTGAAACCCCTAAAATGGTGCTAGATGCAGTCAGAAATAGCGATTTCAAAGTATTAGAATATAGTCATAGCGCTGGAAATGAGAGTTATAGAAGAAAGTTGGTAGACTATTATGCTTCAGTAGGAATTAATGTAAATCATCAACAAATCATTATTACTACGGGTGGTAGTGAAGCCATTCAGTTTGGATTTATGGCTTGTTTAGATGCTGGTGATGAAGTAATCATACCAGAACCATTTTATGCAAATTACAATGGGTTTGCTGTTGCAGCCGGCGTGAAAGTTGTTCCAGTAACTTCTTCCATTGCAAATGGTTTTGCCTTACCCCCAATTGCAGATTTAGCAGCAAAAATCACTTCTAAAACCAAAGCAATTGTGATTTGCAACCCTAATAATCCAACAGGTTATTTGTATAGCAGAGCAGAAATGGAACAATTGAAAGAATTGATTTTAAAATACAATCTTTATCTGTTTTCTGATGAAGCCTATCGTGAGTTTTGTTACGAGGGAGAACAAGTAAGTGCAATGCACTTAACTGGGGTAGACGAGCATGTGATTATTATGGATACCATTAGCAAAAGGTACAGTGCTTGCGGAGGAAGAATTGGAGCGTTTGTCACTAAAAATCAACAAGTATTAGATGCTGTAATGAAATTTGCACAAGCTAGACTGAGCCCACCCAGTTTTGCCCAAATAGCAGGAGAAGCCGCAATTGATTTACCTGCCAACTACTTTGACACTACTAAAGCGGAATATAAAAAACGAAGAGACCTCATTGTAAGTAGGTTAAATGCGATGGAAGGTGTTTTCTGCCCCAATCCGGGAGGCGCATTTTATGCTATGGCCGAATTACCGATTGATGATGCAGATATTTTTTGTCAATGGCTATTAGAACATTTTAGTCATGAGGGACAAACAGTGATGTTAGCCCCCGCAACTGGTTTTTATGGTACTCCTGGGCTAGGTAAAAAAGAAGTCAGATTAGCTTATGTGTTAAATATCAATGACATAGATAAAGCCATGGACTGTTTAGCAGCAGCATTAAAAGTTTATCCTGGAAAGAAATAAAACATATAAATTTTATTTACATATTAATAAATTGTAAATTTTTTGTCATTTTTTAATGAATAAAGAAGAAATAATACATATTATTATTTTTTTTGTTTTGTAAATCAAAACGAAACCCTTACCTTAGCGGTATCAAATTGATTACAAAGAATCTCTATAATGGCAAGCAATCGAAAAAACCCTTCGTTTCTACGAGGGGTTTGTTTTTTGGGCTAACTTGAGCCCCGAATTATTATAACCCATGTTTATATCTCATTTCAATCGACTTATTATAGTCATACTAATTAAATTAATCGTGCTTCTACCAATAGCAGCACAACAATACCATGCTATTCATGGATCTTCTTATGCTGGTGTTAGTAGCGCGTTTAATAATCCAGCATCAATTGGAAATAGTTTACACCGATGGGATATTCAGTTATTCTCAGGACAGACATCAATCTATACCAACACTGTGTATGCACAGTCTTTAAAAAACGCTGTACTTGGCAGAAAAGGAACTTATTTAACCAATGGATTACAAGCTAGAGAATTGAATATTAACTTAGACATGAGTATGTTTTCAGCTATGTATCGAATCAATAAAAAACACGCTGTATCGTTTGCATTCAGGGGGAAAATGTACAACCATGCTTATGTCAATGAATTAAATCACCAAGACAGTATATCAAGCATTTATAGTTTATTTAAAACAAATAGAACAACACCCTTCATGGAATTAAAAACAGTAAATGCAAGTTGGGGAGAAGTCAATTTGACTTATGCAGGAGCAATAGCCGAAACCAATAATAGCCGTTTAACTATTGGCGGAACGCTACAAATTTCTAAAAGTTTTTTTGGCGGATACGCCAATATGAGTAAACTAAGATTTCGTGAGTCTATTAATGGAATAGACACCAATTATTTTGCCTACAGTGGACTGGCTGAATATGGTTATTCGTCTAATGTTGATGTAATCCAAAATACTGGGGTAAGTTTATCTACCGTCAAAAGCTTTCTAAAACAAGCTAGAACATCAGTAGGATTAAGTATAGGATTAGAATACTTACAGTATGATGATGAGAATGATTTAGACAAAAGGAATTATGGCGGGCGTTTGTACAATTATAAAATCGGGTTTAGCATTGTAGATATTGGCGCTCAAAAATTTAACAATAGCCCATTCACTGGAAGATTTATAGGAAACAACAGATCCATATCACCAAGTAATATAGCCAGCGCATTTAGAGGTGTTGACAATGCACAAGAATTAAGAGATTCATTAACAGTTTTGTTTGACTCTGCTCAAGCACTACCTGCTCAATTTAACATCGGCAATCCAACCAGGGCAATCTTAAATTTTGACAAACAAATTAAACCGAATTTTTTTGTAAACACTCAAATGGTTGTTCACTTAGGCAACACGAAAAATTCTGCAAATAAACAAACAAACGACTACAGCTTTATTACCATCACACCAAGATGGGAAAACTTAAATTGGGGTATTTACCTACCAATGCAGTACACAAGGGATGGCCAAGCATGGGTAGGCTTCGCAATAAAAGCAGGACCCTTTATTGGAGGTATTCATAGAATTGGAATAATAAAACAACGCAGTTTATTAAACGGAGGAGGCTATATCCTATTGAATATACATCCTTTCAGAAAAAAGGAAATGAAAAGTAGAATAGATTGTTTTGAATAAACTATTCTGCGCTCTGAATATTGGCAGCTTGTTTACCCTTTTTCCCATCTGTAATTTCAAAACTAACTTTCTGGCCTTCTTTCAAAGACTTGAATCCGCCCATATTAATGGCGGAAAAATGAGCAAATAAATCTTCACCGCCATCATCAGGTTTTATGAAACCAAAACCTTTTGCATCATTGAACCATTTTACTGTACCGGTAGGCATATTGTTGTATTTAGATTTAAATATACTAAAATAATATTTAAGCGTGAATAATACAATATAAACCACTAATAGTGTAATGATATAGAATAGGATAAGCTTGTCCTTTGTATAAATAACAAGATGAAACAAATCCTATTCACTTTCCTATTGAGCCTTGCATTGCCATCAGAGAATGATGCGCAAATAAAAGTAAACATAAACATTGGCAGTCAACCTGTTTGGGGACCAACCGGGTATGACTATGCCAGATATTACTACTTACCCGATCTAGATATGTATTACGATGTTAATCGTCGTGAATATGTTTATAACGAAAATAACCAATGGCTATATATTAATCATTTACCCGACAGATACAGAAATTATGACTTATTCAAAGGGTATAAAGTAGTGTTTAAAGAAGATAGACCTTTTGAAAATCATGCAATACACTTGGTTAAGTACAAAAAGTTTAAAAACAATCACCAACAACAAGCAATCATTTATAGTAAGGATAAAAAGTACCATCAAATAAAGGGTCATCCAGGCAATAAGAAAAATAAAAAGAATTAAAATAATGAAAACACACATGTTAAAATGCTTACCCATCATAGCTATGATACTCGGAAGCATGCAAACCACTCGAGCACAAGAAAACCAACAAACAATTAGCTCAGAAGTAAATCCACCATTATTTTCAGGTACATCGGGTTTTAGAAAATGGTCTTTTGGATTAAATGTAGGAGCACTTGCCCCATTTGCCGCAATTGGGGGAAAGAATGATTTCTCTAAGTGGGTTCCTAAATTAGGATACGGAGGAAACATTAAGTACCAAGCATCGCATGGATTTGGTATACAAGCAGATTTTGTTAGAGGCGAGTTAGCAGCTAACAACGATAAACTATGGAATGGTGCAGCTCCGGTTAGCCCTTATCAGTCATTTATCACTCAGATGAACTGGTCTGCCAGTTTAAGTGGAGTCATAACATTGGCTAATATTAATTGGTCTGCTATGCGAACTAGTGTACAGCCATATTTGACTGTAGGAGGAGGTGCTGTTAACTATACTCCTCAAACCATAAATAATGCAGGTATAACTGAAAGCCTCACACCCAAGGCAACAGCTACTTCCTTTTTTGTTCCAGTAGGCTTGGGAATGAAAATAAATTTATCAAAATCAGTTAACCTCGATTTTGGTTATACCATGGCATTTGTTGATAATGATAATATTGATGGATATTTTAAAGCCCCTTATGTAGGAGATAAATATTCTTACGGACATATCGGTCTTGAGTTTGCATTAGGCAAAAAATCAAAACCACAAATTGCTACACATAACCCTCCTGCACAATTAAGTAGAGAAATGAATGCTGCTGATGCAAAAATGCAAGCATCCATTAGAACTGCAGAAGAAAATTTAAGCAGAAAGATTACAGAAATGAATGCTTTGCAAACAGAAATGGCGAAAATGAAAATGGATAGTGATGGAGATGGCGTTTCAGATTATTTTGATAAATGTCCTGGCACTAATCGATCAACCAAAGTAGATGGTGCGGGTTGCGCATTGCCTGTTGTTATCCCTAATAAAGACACCATTATCCGAATCACTAATAATTATGTTATTACCGAAGAAGACAAACAAATTGTAAATGAAGCCATCAGAAACCTTGAGTTTGAATTTGCAAAAGCGTCTATTAGAGATCGCTCATATCCATACTTAAATAGGGTTGCAGACATGTTGGTGTTAAAAGGATTTAGCTTAAAGTTAGGTGGACATACAGATGATGTTGGTTCAAATGCTGCCAACATAAGCTTATCAAAAAACAGAGCTGAATCAGTGAAAACTTATTTAGTTTCTAGAGGAGTAAATTTTGGAAGGATTGAAGCTGTTGGATATGGAGAATCACAACCAGTAGCGAGCAATAAAACTGCTGCAGGAAGACAGAAAAACAGAAGAGTAGAATTTACACTTTATTAAAAAGGCTGTAATTAGAGGAGTGCATAATCAAAATCCCGGCTACCTTAATTGGTAGTCGGGATTCTTACTTCACTTATTGCGGTAAGGTAATTTTAAATTGAGCGCCTTTTCCTTTTTCAGATTCAATGGATAAATTACCATTTAATTCATCCACCAATCTTTTAACCAATGATAACCCAAACCCATATCCCTGCTCACCTGTAGTACCGTTTGAAGATGATTTAATCCCTTGTAAAATTTCATTTATTTCCTGAGAGGTTAAACCCACTCCGCTATCTGCAATGATAATCTCCAATACTTTAGTTGCATTTGAAGTAGTACGTATATTTAAATCAACTTTGATTTTACCATTATTCGGTGTAAACTTAATTGCGTTGGTAATTATATTTCCCGCTATTTGGAGTAATTTATTTTTTGGAATTGGATTTTGCTCTTGTCCTATTTTAATATTGAATGCTAAATCAATCTGTTTGTTTGCAGCCTGAGGAGTATATAATTTTTCTAGCTTTTCTTTAAAATGTGTTAATGTAAAATTATTTGTTTGAACCGTTTTATTGGCATGTTGATCCTCTGCATTTAAAATTTCTGTTGCAAGATCTAAAAGCGAATTACCAGCACGATGAATAAGCTTCATGATTTCTAAAATATCATCCAACTTTTGCTCTTGGCCCTGCTCTGTAACCATTTGAGCTAATCCGATAATTCCAGAAAGTGGACCACGAATATCGTGGGCCATTTTTTTATTATTCTCATTAACCTCAGTTACTTTAGACTTCAGGTTCTGGATATATTTTATAGTAGACAATCTATTCACCACTTCTTTGGCAACAATTTTTAATAGCTCTACTTTTTCAGGTGAAATATCTTTTGCAGCGGTATCTAAAACACAAAGTGCACCTAAATTGTAACCATCGGGAGTTGCCAAAGGAATGCCAAAATAATATTCTAAATTGGGATTATCTACTACATAAAACTTGTCTTTGAAGCGATCATCAGAAGAAAGACTCTTTACTTCGAAACTTTCATTGTTAAGAATAGTGTACTGACAAACTGATTCATCCCTCCCCATTTGTTCAATAGGTAAGCCAAAGTTGGCCACCGTCCATTGAGTGTAGGTATCAATTAAATTAATTAGCGAAATTTTAGTTCCAGCAATTTTAGCAGCTAATTCAACCAAATCTTTTAATAATACAGAACTATCCGAGTAATCAATATCAAATTCAGTTAAAGCCCAAATTCTTTCATCTTCATTAACAGGAATAGGTTGTTGCATGGATAATTTTATTTCTGCAAAAATAACATAAGAATCCCACGAATCTGTAGTGATTATTCTTAATTAGACAGATAGCAAAATTCTTATGAAATCCTTAGTATTTAGCTTCAAACGCTAATTGTCTTCCTTCTGCCAGGGCCTTCTTATCTTGGCTGATACCAAAGAAGACGCCAATACCCATTCCAATAGGAAAGCCCAAACCTAATAGCCCCAAATTGCCTACAGAAATACCAAAAGCAACACCTAAAGGCATGCCAAAAGCTGACATTCCTAAAACCATCCATAATTTTTTGTAATGATTGATGGATACCATTTTAAGTTCCTTTTCTAATAGTTTCAATATATCAGCTTCCGCCTTTTTCATCATTTTTTGAAATCTACTGTTGCCTTCTTCCACATTATTTAAAAAATTGATGACTAGGTTAATTTTTTCAATCACGGAATCAGGAATATCTTTTTCAGCAACTGCAATTAATAATTGCTGCAATTGATCATAATTATTTTTTTCTTTCAGATTATTGAAAATGCTGTTTCGCTGATTGAGGGGAGTAATATTCATAGAATAAATATATAAAATACTTGAATATGAATAATCACTCTTGCAATTTTCACGCTTAATTGATTAGTGCATTCAATCGTTGCCAGAGCGAATTATCAAATCCAGATACAGCAAAGCTAGGGATGGAGGGATCAGAAGCGTCTCCCATTCTAATGACCACCATATTTTTGCTAGGAATCACATAAATACGCTGATCTTCAGCCCCCATGGCTGCGTACATATCTGCAGGTGCATTGGGCACAAGATTACCCAAAAAATTCAATTGACCACTTGGTACCATATAACTGGCTTTGCCATTTAACCACCACATATAACCATAGGATGGATTGATATTTTGAGAACTTGTGATGCTTTCATTAAAAAAAGTTTCATTGACAATTTGGGTATTGTTCCACCTTCCTTTATTCAAAGCCAAAAGACCAAAACGCGCCATGCTTCTGGTATTACTATGATAAATTTTGAAAATCAACCCATTGTTCCAAAAACCTTCCATACCAATTTTAGATTTTAATTTAGTATTAAAGTATGTTTCAAAATTTTGATTACTTGCCTTTGCAACCACATCCATTAATCTTTGAAAAACATTGTGATATGACCATCTGGTGCCTGCATCAGCCAAAAAAGATAAATTGGCTGGACTAACAAAATTATTGGCATCGTTTAAACCAGACGTCATTGTTAACAAGTGTCTTGACGTAATCAAGTGCTCTTTAGCCAAAGGGGCGGTTGTCCATCCATTGCCTAAAAAATCAGATACTTTAGTATTAATATTTAACCAACCTTCCTGTTGGGCAATACCAGTAATAGCGGTGGTCAAGGTTTTACCCGCACTATTCCATGGCCATGTTGTGGATGCTGTGTGACCGTTAAAGTATTCTTCCATTACAATTCTGCCGTTTACTAGAATCATGAACGACTTACTGTTATTTTGTACCAAATAATCCTTCAAAGGTTGTACAGCTGACTGTTTCCAACCTAAACGAGCGATGGTTTGGGTTTCCCAACTACCACTAGCTATTGAAGGATAATACATAGCATTTGGGGATATAGGTTGCGTAGTATCAGACTTTTTGGAGCAACTCAATACCAAAAAGATTGGCAATACAAACCATTTAAAGGAAGCACTCATATGGAAGGTTTACCATTAGATATGAGGATATAAAAAAGGTTTAATGTTGAGCGCAAGTATTATTCGGACGAATCATGCTTTATCCTTGACTTATCCACATTGTAAATAACCCTCCATTTCTTAACATTGAGTTTATATATAAAACTAATCTTCGTAATAATATAAACTTACACTATGAAAAGTTCTAGTAAAGCAGCATTACAAAATGCTATTTCGGAAATGATTCAATTGCATGCATTTGATCATTTACTCGACAATGAGCAAGCAGAATTCAGAAATATACTCAATCAATGGCTCTCTTCAGAATACGACCCAGCAATTTCTAAAACGCTCTCTAGCTATTTATTTAAAGCAAATTTGTTTAGTGAAAATGTTTCACCAGCATCATTGCAACAATGGATTTATGCAATGTCAAGAAATCAACTAATGATTGCAGACAACAATTCTGTTTTTGAAGAGGAGTTTGAACTAGCCTAAATTTTATTTTGGCAGTTTTTGTTGAATTTGTTCCCAGCTGTAATAGTGATATGTTTTGTTGTCACTCATTACAACAAATAACCCTTTATTGAACCCAGGCAAACTAACTGAGGTGATATCTGAGCCATCAGAGTTTTGGGCACTAACGACAATACTTTTAATTAATGGGTGATGATGTGGATTTTGTTTACTACCATCTCTCGGATAAATATTAAAACTATGTGCTGCTTGATTTGAAACCAAGATATAGCCTTTCCCATTTGCTTCTTTATAAATAGAAATACCTTCGTTATCGTCTTTAAATTGATTTTGACCAAATACAGCTAACTCTATACCAGCACTATCCGGATGTGCGTAGTATTTTCTTATTCCAAATTGCTCATCAGAGTAATAAACATATCCCAACTCATTATCAACAGCAATTGATTCAATTTCTTTTTTACCAGAATATTGACCGAATTTTCGCACCATTTTAGCAGTCACCATACCGCTGCTGTCGTACAATAAATATTGATATAAGTACCCATTCTTAGGGCCTTGCTTCCTTCCAACAATCGCATATACTTGTTTGTTAGTTGGATTGGTATACAATGCAATGCCCATCGGCAAATTTGCCGTATCGTCAGTAAACACTTTTATTCCTCCACCGTCTATTGTAGTCATTGCAGGAATTGAAAATATGCGTATTGCTTGATTATCTCTTTCGGTAGCAACAGCAATGGCAATATCCTTATTCAAAAAATTAAAATGATTAGCAATGTCAATATTATTCACACGCTTCAAATTAAACTTAGAACGTGCAGAGTCAATTTTGCCATTTAGGTTAAAAACATAAACACCCCCATTTAATTTGTCTTTATCAGTTCCTAATACAATGCTGCTGTCGATATTTTGTTCATTAATCCAAATTGCAGGATCATCACTGTCTCCGAAAACTGAGTCTGTGACAACCAGTGGTAACAAAGCTGCATCATTTACTTGATTACAACCAATTAGAAAATAAGTTAAAAAACAAATCAATCCTAATGAAAACCTATTCATTGCAAAAAAAAATATAGAGTAGGCACATTAGCACCTACTCTTGATTTAAAAAATTATTTTAGAACGTCAAATTTAATACCCATATTGAACCTAACACCATAGAATTCGGTTTGAGCAGTTCTTTCTTTCACCCCTTGATAATATCTTAATCCCTGATTAGTGATATTATTCACTTCTGTGAATAATCTTAACTTTTTATTCAACGCATAAGACCCATTGAAATCTAAGAAAAACTGCTTGTCATAAAAACGATCAAAAAACTGATCTGCATTATATCCAGCATCATCACTATCATCAACATAAGCTGATGTAAAGTTTGCAGAAAGTCTTAATACTAAATTTTTATTTTCATAAGATAATGAACCATTGAACATATGCGGTGCCATGCCTGGTAAAGACACATTCTCTCTAATTAAGTTTCCAGCGCCATCAAAAATGCCTTTCGCTTTTGATGTTGTGTAAGTGTAGTTAGTATAGATTCCAAATCCCTTCCAAAAGCCAGGAAGGAAATCTAATTGCCTTTGAAAAGCAAGTTCATACCCAAAGACATTTACAGAACTTCCATTACGTCTCTGTAAAAACTGCCAATTATCGCCTACAGCAATTGGATTATTTACAATTGCAGGGAAGTCGGCAGCAAATTTAGCAGTTGTATAATTTTCATCTCTATAAGAGTAGAAAAAGTTATTTAAGTGCTTGTAAAAAATTCCCCCAGAAACAATACCAATAGACTTAAAATAGCGCTCAAACATAAGATCAACATTCGTAGACTTGATGGGCTTTAATGCTGGATTTCCAGTACTAAGTTCTTGATCACTGCTTAATACATTAAAATATGGGACTAAATCATAGTATTTAGGACGCGCAATACCAGTTGTTAAAGCTGCACGCCATATTAAATTATCATTTGCTTGGTAACGAAAATTGACACTAGGCAAAACATTCAAATAACTATTTTTTAAATTGGCTTGACCCTTTAAGCTGGTTTCATTTTCTACAATATTTCCCGTATAGTTTAATGAAGTATTTTCAAGTCTTACACCTGCCACCATTGACAACTTATCAGAAAACGTTTGATTTAATTGAAGATAACCAGCTGTAATGGTTTCTTTTGCTGTAAAGTTGCCAGCAAGGTATTCAGCTGGCGCATCTGACTCTCTAAAATTAGCTGCATCTTTAAAATTGATAGAACCAAGATATCCGGCATCCACAAAACTACCTGCATTAAATTTAGAACCTGCATAAAAACCTGGATCAGATTGATCAGATAATTTCAACAAACTAATATTGGCAAAATTTGCTGCCATTGTGCCTATTGGCGCATATTGAAAAAAGCTGTTGGCTCTTACTTTAGTTTTAGTACGCAATCTAAGTCCATACTTTAATACAGATTTACCATTGCTTGTTACTGGCATACTAAAAGCCAATTTAGCATTTAGATCTTCTTCATATTGATCTTGAAATTCTTCAGTCAATTCATTTAAACGAGTATATGCTGTTAAAGCTGTAGTACTAGTCAATAATGGAAAATATGGATCAGAAATATTTTGTGTGACTTGAATAGACCTTCTGCCCATTGACACATACCGTTCATTAGGTCTTTTTTCAGAAGCTCTTGCGTACTGAATACTCCAATCCATTTTAACTTTCCCAAACAAATGGTCACCACGAACTTGCAATGAACGTACACGTTGATCTTCCAATCTTGTAGATTCACTTCTATCATTATTGATGCCCCCCTTAGTTTGTCTCAATACTTCACCATTATTATACCCCGTAATATTTCCAGAAGCATCAAGCAAAAGATTGGTTTCGCCTCCTCTGAAACGATGTCTTAAGCGATATCTATTTTCTAAATCGTCTCTCCAATTATATGACCCAATAATATAAATTGTGCTGGTTGGGGATAATTTAAAATCAATTGTTGCAGATAAGGATCGGCGTACACGTTTTAAATCATATTTTCTGATGTCGTGATCTGAAACAAATACTTTACCAGCTGCACTTTTAGACCATACTGCCTCAACGTTGTCCGAGCCAAATTCGTTTGAATTAATTGACCCATTAATTAAATAACCTACTTTTTTATTAGGGCTTCTATATCCTACAATATAGTTTGCAGTACCAATAAATCCATTACGGATTGGATTATACCCGCCTGCCAATGTTCCTGAAATACGAAGTCCATTAGATGGAGCCCTGCTGATTAGATTAACTGACCCACCGATAGCATCGGCATCCATTTCAGCAGTGAGTGTTTTGTTCACCTCAATAGTTTGAATCATATCTGAAGGAATCAAATCTAATTGAACTCTTCTGTTATCACCTTCTGCAGATGGAATTCGCTCTCCATTAAAATTAACTGAATTTAATTCTGGTCCCATCCCTCTGATGATAATATTTCTGGCTTCTCCTTGGTCATTTTGCATAGTGATACCTGGAATACGCTTTAACGCATCGCCAATATTGGCATCTGGAAAGCGACCAACTTGATCAGCAGACACAATATTTGTGATATTGAGATTGTTTTTTTGCTGGCTCAAAGCTTTGGCTTGACCTTTTAATCGATCACCCAAAACCAATACATCTTTCATAATGGTTACACCAGCCGATAATTGTTGTGTAAACTCATTAAAACCCTCTTTTACGATAACAGTAAAATCTTGGGATTGATAACCGATATAAGAAATGTTAATGGTATAGCTTCCTGGCTTTATTTGTTGAAAAGTGGCTACACCAGATTGATTGGTGATATTAATGATATTGCCTGGCATTAATTTAATAGTGGCACCAGGCATATTGAGTTTTTCATTGTCAATCACTTTGATTGACAAAATAGATTGCGCAAACATACATTGACAGAACAATAGCGCAACTATAAAAGTGTATAGCTTTCTCATAAATTAGTTTGCGCGAAAGTATACCTGCTATATTATGTGAATGTTACCGATATGTTACTGAATTGTTACCTCGAAACGCCACACTATTTCCGCTCAGCTGAGAAGCCACCATCTACTACAATTGTATCTCCTGTAATATAGTTTGAAGCATCCATGGCTAAAAAAGCCACTGCATGCGCAATTTGATCTGGACTCGCTATACGTCTTAATGGCGTATTTGATTGTACAAAATCTTGCAAAGCTTTGTCGTGTAACATTGTATTGATCCTTTCCGTAGAAGTAAACCAAGGTGCAACAGCATTTACTCTGATTTGATAAGGTGCCCATTCCACAGCTAAACTTTTGGTCAGTTGAATGATTGCAGCTTTACAAACAGCATATAAGGAACCCGTTCCAACATCTTCTAATCCAGCAATAGAACTAATATTTATAATTACTGCGCCATCAGCTGCTTTTAGCTTATTAAATAGAGACTGCGTAAAATGAATATTGCTAAATAAATTTAAATTAAAAATTGATTGGATATCATTATAAGTATAATCTAAATAGCGCTTTGGGAAATTACCTCCTACATTATTTACAAGAATATCAACTGCAGGTAAATCAATTTGATTCAATATTGAATCATAGGTATCATAAGCAGTAATATCTGCAACAATACCTTTAACATTGAACCCTCTAGAATTCCACTCAGCAATTCGACTGGTCATATCTACTTTACTTCGCGCAATTACAATAACATGAGCCCCTAGTTGTAAAAACTCATTTGCAATAGACCAACCAATTCCTTTAGTACCACCGGTTACAATAGCTGTTTTATTTTTTAAATCCCAATTCACTAATTCCAATTTTTAAGAATATATGACAATAAATGCTGTGCAATTGATTCTTTAGTTGTTGAAATAATTGGATGAACCAATTCTTTATCAACAAAAGATACGCTCATATTATCTTGATTAAAGCAGGTATTCTCATGATCTAGTTTATTCAAAATGATTAGGTCAGCATGCTTGCTTTGTAATTTAGATTTAGCATTTTCAAATTCATTCTCCGTTTCAAGCGCAAATCCAACTATTTTCTGATTAGAGGTCTTTTGATTGCCCATAAAACCAATAATATCAACTGTTTTAACAAGCGTTAATTGCAAATCCTCATTTGCCTTTTTAATTTTTTGTTGACTTGGATCTATTATAGTATAATCTGCTACTGCAGCTGAAAAAATACCAATATCAAAAATTTGTTGATATTGCTTACAGACATCATACATTTCTGAAGCTGTATTTACTTTAACAAGCTGAATTCCGGTATAATTAAGACTGATTGATACAGGACCAGACACTAAAATAACATTCGCGCCTGCCATATAAAGTGCTTCTGCAATGGCATAACCCATTTTACCTGAAGAGCGATTGGTTAACACCCTAACTGGATCAATAGGCTCTTCGGTAGGACCTGCAGTTACCAGCACAGTTCTACCTTTTAACTCATTAGATCTTAAATAATTTTCATTAATATAGGTAACAATTTCAGCTGGCTCAGGCAGTCTCCCTTTACCCGATAAACCGCTTGCCAAAAGCCCCTCTTTAGGCGCCAATACCTGATTACCATTTTTTTGTAATAATTGAATATTGTGCTGGGTGCTTGGATGTAACCACATATCTTCATCCATCGCAGGTAACACCAAAACTGGTGAGGTACAGCTTAAATAAGTTGCCAATAAAAAATTATCAGCTATTCCATTTGCCATTTTGGCAATTGTATTACAACTTGCAGGTGCAATTAAAAACAAATTGGCCCATCGCCCTAAAAGTACATGATTTTGCCAATGGTCATTCTCTACAAAATCACAATAAACTTTATGCTCAGAAAAAGTAGTCAACAAAGTAGGAGAAATAAAATTTTTGGCAGTAGGTGTTATTACAATTCTAACATCAACACCCATTTGCTTTAACTGTCTAATAACCGTATACATTTTGTATGCAGATACACTACCTGTTATGCCAACCAAAATTCTAAAATCTGTTACCATTATTTAAAATTAGTTATTGTTTCTGAAAAATCATTATTAACTAAGCATCAACAAAAATGAAAATATTCGCACAAATTGATCAACTAAAAGCTTTTTTAAAAGAGGAGAATAAAACCAAATTAATTGGTTTTGTTCCAACCATGGGCGCTTTACACGAAGGTCATCTGAAATTAGTAGAGAAGTCCATTCAAGAAAACGACCTTACAGTTTGTAGCATTTTTGTAAATAAAATACAATTCAACAACGAAGAGGACTTTGCAAAATATCCAAAGACGATAGAAGAAGACATCCAAGTACTAGAAAGTATTGGATGCAATTGCTTATTTGCGCCAGATCACTCAACTATTTATCCAGAAGGATATCTTTTAAAAGAATATAATTTAGGAGATATTGAACATATTTTGGAAGGTTTATACAGACCAGGTCATTTTCAAGGTGTTTGTAATGTTGTAAATAGATTATTAGATATTGTAGAACCAAACTGTCTTTACCTTGGTTTAAAAGATTATCAGCAATGTAAAGTAATTGAGAAAATGACTCAACTAATATCTTTAGAAAAAAAAGTAGAACTCAAATTTTGTGAAACCATTAGGAATGAAAACGGATTAGCATTGAGCAGTAGAAATAAACGATTAAGCACTAATGGACTAAATAAAGCAACGGCATTAATCAAAATTTTAAATCAAGCTAAGGAACGAATACATAATGAGGAAAAAGAAGTAGACTTGGTCCTTTTAGGTCAAGAATCAAGGGAAAAAATTTTGAATAGCGGCTTTGACGCTGTTGATTATTTTGCATTTGTAAATGAACATTTTGAAGTAATACATTCAACATCAAATAACAATCAACCAATAACAATCTTAACAGCTGCCACCATTGAAGGAGTAAGGCTAATAGACAATATAAAGATTTAAACAAATGACTTCAGGTAAAAAAACAATTAAAACACTGTTTCAAATGAAACAGAAAGGTCAAACAATCAGTATGCTTACTGCATATGACTATACATTCGCAAGAATACTAGATGCCGCAGGAATTGATATTATTCTAGTGGGCGATAGTTTATCAAATGTATTTCAAGGTAATGAAACCACTTTACCTGTTACTTTAGAAGAAATGATCTATCATGGGAAAGCGGTTATGAAAGCAGTAAACCAAGCTTTTGTAGTGATGGATTTACCATTTGGTACTTACCAAGTGAATGATTCAGAAGCATTAAAAAACGCTATTCAACTTTTAAAAAATACAAATGCACATGCAGTAAAATTAGAAGGTGGTAAAGAAATTTCTCATACAATTACCAAGATTGTTCAATCGGGCATACCTGTTATGGGGCATTTAGGATTAACCCCACAAAGTATTCATCAATTAGGTTCATACGAATTACAAGCTACTACTCCTTCAGCAAAAGATCAATTAAAGGCAGATGCAATTGCTTTAGAACAAGCTGGGTGTTTTGCCATTGTATTAGAAAAAATTCCTACTGATTTAGCAGCTGAAATTGCAACTTCACTGTCAATTCCAGTAATTGGGATTGGAGCTGGTAATGGTTGTGATGGACAAGTATTAGTTATAAATGACTTATTGGGTTTGGATGAATCATTTAAGCCCAAATTTGTAAGAAATTATTTAAATTTAAATGTATCTATTTTAGAAGCAGTACAACTATACATTAAAGATGTAAAAACCAAAAAATTTCCGAATACAAATGAATCCTATTAAATCATCAATTCGTCAGCTATTTATCAAAAAATGGGCTAATATATGCTTATCATTTTTTTTAATATTGTCCGTAGCATTTAATAATGCGGTTTTATCCCAACCAAGTTTCAAGTTATTACCTGCCCCCAAAATTAAATTCAACTCATTTGTAGATTGTAATATGGCAGAGGTTTGGGTGGGTGATACTTTTAGAATTTTCCCAGGAAAATATGGGGAAGATCCTCTTTGGGGCAATGCCAAAGATCTAAAGTATTCAGATGGACCCAATGCGCCAGCTGTTTTTCAAAATGCGTCCGATCAATTCATTAACCCTAAAATGCCACCCAATGTCCCTATCGGTAAAAAGGGATTGCATGGGGCAGTATGGTTTGAAACGGTTTATCAAGACGCTAAAGACGCAAGTGGTAAAACATTGTACGCCTTATATCATAATGAAAACTATCCTATCACACTCCCTTACGATCCTAAAACAAAAGAAGGATACACGAATAGTAAATTATGGCCCCAAGGATTAACAGGACCCGAAAGCCCAGCAGCAGTTTGTAGAATAGGTATCATGAAATCTACCGATGGCGGAAAATCTTGGAATAATCGTGGAATCATTTTAGAAGACTTAGACCCAAGAATGATTTTAAAACCACATAATACTTCTAATACTTTTGCTGGTGGTGTAGGGGATCCTTCCGCTGTTGCAAGTGGAGATTACCTCTATATATTTTATGGTGAGTATGGATATCCCGGAGTGTATAATCCCACTACCTATAACCCAGCTACTGAAGCAAGTGGACAATGTATTAGTATCGCAAGAATTGCATTAAAAGATTTGGACAACCCAGTTGGTAAAGCGAAAAGATGGGATGGAAAAAATTTTAGTATTTCATACAATAGTTTTGGCAAACCAGTTTCGAGTTTACAAATTCCGATATCCGAAAATGGTGGTCCTGCTTCCTCTCCCACAGGTGGATTTCATTGGGGACCATCGGTTAGTTGGAATGCTTATTTGAATTGCTGGGTGATGATGATGGGGAAAGTAGAAGGCAAGTCTTGGATAGGAGATAAAATTTTTATTTCATTTAACCCGCATAAAGATTTAGGTGAAGGAAACAATAGTCAAGATTGGTCTAAACCTCAACTATTGTTTCAAAAACCAGGCTATATTTTGTGGTATCCATCTTTACAACCTTTAGACACTGATGAAGATATTAAAGCAAAATACACGTCTACCAAACTAGG
>JBMLPQ010000279.1:0-3988 GCA_049242025.1 Sediminibacterium sp. | reverse complement strand
TCTGCCATCTTCTTAACTGATCTGCAGTGTTGTTGTCTTCATACAACATACTTGCAGAAGAGTATCTACCCATACCGTAGATATTATTTTCATTACCTAAAACACCATTAAAGAAAATAGATGCATCAAAACCTTTGTAAGAGAAGTTATTAGTAATACCTAAGATATAGTCTGGGTTTGGATCACCAACTACAACTCTTTGTGCTAAATTATAATTACTAGTAGTTCCTTTGTTTAAAGAACCGTCTGCATTTCTAGTATTCAAAAAGAATAAAGCATTTCCGTTTGCAGGATCAACACCAGCATATTGTGGAGTATAGAATACACCTACAGCATATCCCTCTTGAACACGGTTCATACTGCTGACACCACCTTCAATAATTTGACCTTGGATATCAGTTACTTTACCAATATTACGAGCAATGTTTAAGCTGGTGTTCCATTTGAAAGCACCAATTAAGTTTTGAGTATTCAATACAAATTCAAATCCTCTATTCTCTAACTTACCTACGTTTCTAACTTGGCTGTTGAAACCAGTTGTTGCAGGAATATTTACGTTTAATAATAAACCATCAGTTTTCTTTACGTAGTAGTCAATTTCACCGGTAATACGGTTATTCAAGATACCGAAATCAATACCGATATCGAACTGATTAGTAGTTTCCCACTTTAAGTTATCATTTCTAAGTTGAGAAGGGCGCTGACCTGCTGCACCAGCATAACCTGCATCTCCAGAGAATAGACCTAACTGAGGGAAGTTTCCAATTTCAGCGTTACCTACGATACCGTAGCTAGCACGTAATTTTAAGAAGCTTACTATTTTATTGTCTTGTAAGAACTTCTCATTACTTAAAATCCAACCAGCAGAAACTGCAGGGAAGAAACCAGATCTTGAGTTTTTACCAAATCTAGAAGACTGATCAATACGAGCACTTGCGGCAACAATATATTTCTCATCAAAAGTATAGTTGGTCCTTAAGAAATAAGATAAGAATCTGAAATCTGTTTGAGATGAGCTACCACCAGAAATAGTTGCTGCACTAGCAATCTTTTGATAAGAGTTAGAAGGGAATGCAGTACCTTCTGTGAAGTTGTATTTAGCCTGAGACTGTTGGTATTGAGTACCTAAAGTAGCACTAATATTATGCTTCTTAATTACCGTACTATAATTCAAATAAGATTGGGTATTATAGTTGGTAACAAATGCGCCTCTATTAGAACCTAATCCTGCAACAGCCCTAGTTTGGTTTCTAACAGTTTGATTTTGGAAATAACCTTCTTCATTCTGACTAAGGTAATCCATACCAAACTCAGTTTGGAAAGTCAATCCTTTTGCGAGGTATGCTTTCAAATAAGCATTACCAAATGTTCTGTATACTTCTTGAGTATACCTTGCATAGTCTACAGATAATATTGGATTATAATACAAAGGAATATTTACATCTCCTGGAGGAGTACCTGAAGGTAACCCTGTATTAGGATCTGTGAATGGATTCATTGGCATTAATGCAATTGCTTGTAAAGGGTTTGAGAATGCATTATCATCTGGTAAACGTCTATTGAAAGTTCTAGAAAGGCTTAGAGAAACACCCATATCTAACCAATCATTTACTTTTTGATCAATATTTAAACGACCAGTTGTTCTTGACAATTCGTTTCCAATCATAGTACCAGTTTGCTCTAAATGTTGGAAAGAAGAGAAAAACTTAGTTTTATCGGTACCACCTCTGATTTGCATATCAGCTTGTCTATACGGCGCTTTTTGAAAAACCGCATCCTGCCAATCGTATGTTTTTTTAGGATCCTTAGACCAGTTACCATAGCTATAGTAATCCATTACATCGTTTCTTACATAAGCAGTCCAGCTACTAGGATCAGTAATTGGTGTACCATCTAAATCATCACGATATTTGGCCCCTTCTAAAATAAGGGTTGCATATTCTTCAGAATTCAACATTTTCAAACGCTTAGTAGCTTCAGCAGCACCAGTTTGGTAGTTGAAAGTAACCTGCGTTTTTCCTGCACGTCCTTTTTTAGTAGTAATTAAGATTACACCATTTGCAGCGCGAGAACCAAAGATTGCTCCAGCAGATGCATCTTTTAATACTTCAATAGACTCAATATCATTCGGGTTAAGGTCAACCAATGGATTGGTTGCACCACCATAAGAACTTTGGCTATTTGAAGTCATAGGAATACCATCCAATACATATAAAGGCTGGCTATTGGCACTGATAGAAGAGTTACCTCTTACACGTACAGTAACAGCTTGTCCTAGTTTACCTGATTGGCTGTTCACAAAAACACCTGCAGCTTTACCCTGTAGGGCAGCATCTACGCTTGGCGTAGGCATATATTCGATGTCTTTGCCTTTTACACGAGCAATATTACCGGTAACTTCTCTTTTGATTTGAGCGCCACCAAAACCCGTAACAATTACTTCGCTTAAATTGGATACAGATGAATTCATTGAAACATCAATAGAAGTTCCTCTAACAGGAGCTTCAACCTCATTGTATCCTACATAAGAGAATACCAAAGTTTTAACACTTGATGTTAATTTGATGCTGAATGCACCATCAGCTCCCGTAAGAGCTGTTACAGCGGTTCCTTTTGCTTTTACTGTTACGCCACCTAACGGAGTACCGTTTGCTGCGTCAGTAACTTTACCTGACACGGTTGTTTGTGCATGAGCCACCACAACACAGAAAAGAGCAAAAAGCCCTACTAGCAGTTTTTTTCTCATAATTAGTTTTTTAATTCACGACTGATCATTGAATCAGCTTGGGTCTAAATTAGAGAAAAAATCAATTGTAAAGAAATTGTTAAAGGTTTTTTTAAGGTTTGTTAAAATTTAATTGATTTATAACCCAATTACTTTAGTTCAAAACTAACCTACAATTTGAATTTCTAAAAACTTACCAACAAAAGTTTTATATATAGTTTTAATTTATATATATTTATTAATTAACTTATAAAATATTGATTTTAATATTATTGAAAAAAATATAAATTTCAAAAAGGGAAAGCGCTTCAAAAATTAATTTTGCAGTTTGGCCTATTTTGGTAATTTAGTGGTAGAATTTAATGGGTTAGTAAGTAAAAGGGTCAACTGCATAGTTGGCCCTTTTGCGTTTAAGATTCTCCCTGAAATGTCCCTTATAAATTGATGTATGAGCAAGATTAAAACAGCATTTTTTTGCAGCAATTGTGGATATGAAAGTACCAAGTGGATTGGAAAATGTCCTTCCTGTAATCAATGGAATACTTTTTCTGAAGAAATAATTAATAGTGGAGATGCAAAAGAAAAAACAACATGGGAAGATTATCCTGAAAAAAAAAGAACGAATAAAACAATTGCATTAAGTGATATTGATTTTAAAGAAGAAAAAAGAATTGTTACCAGTGATGCGGAATTAAATAGAGTATTGGGTGGAGGAATTGTTCCTGGAAGTTTAGTGTTGGTTGCAGGAGAACCAGGAATTGGAAAGAGCACTTTGTTTTTACAAAACGGACTCTTAATAAAACATTTAAAAGTTTTATATATCAGTGGAGAAGAAAGTGAACAGCAAATTAAAATGCGTGCAGATAGATTAAAAATTAATAACGATAATTTTTATTTGCTCACTGAAACAGATACGAATATCATATTTAAAGAAATTAAAAAGTTAAAACCCGAATTAGTAATTGTAGATTCTATTCAAACCATTCAATCTAACTTAATTGATTCATCTGCTGGTACAGTTTCTCAAATTAGAGAATGTGCTGCATCATTTCAACGCTTTGCAAAAGAAACCAATACACCTGTATTTTTGATAGGCCATATTACTAAAGATGGAGCAATAGCTGGACCAAAAATTTTAGAGCATATGGTGGATACTGTATTGCAATTTGAAGGTGATCGACATTATGCTTATAGAATATTAAGAACGCTTAAAAACCGCTTTGGCTCTACATCTGAGCTAGGTATATATGAAATGAGTGGGGC
>JBMLPQ010000278.1:0-8036 GCA_049242025.1 Sediminibacterium sp. | reverse complement strand
TTGTTAATGCTCAAATGTTTGTTGGCCACTCCACTAAAGACCGATCTAAAATCAGTTGTAACAGGTAGGTCGCGTTGGTCTTCTAATTGGTCTTTGGCGAGTGAACCTATTTTTTGATACACTTTTCCGCCTTGCACATCATTGCCTAAAATAAATGAGCAACTGGCTCTTCCATGATCGGTGCCGCCTGTTCCGTTTTGTGCAACCGTTCTTCCAAACTCGGTCATGGTCATTACCGTTACATCGTCTTGATATGCCCCCATATCATTCCAGAATGCTGCAATGCTATCGCTAAAGTCTCGCACGTTGCGAGCGAATACGCCGTTGAGGGTGCCTTGGTTAAAATGCGTGTCCCATCCCCCACTTTCTGCAAATGCTACTTCCAATCCTATATTCATTTTAATGAGTACGGCAATTTGTTTTAATGAATTACCGAGTGGACTATTGGGGTATACTACTCCTGCAACAGGTTGATAATTTTTGATATCATTTACGTTGAGCATTTTTAATGCTTCAAAACTTTCTTTACCTGCACGATTGAGTAACCGATTACTGGTTTGTTCATACAATTCTTCAAAGGAGCCTGCTGTTAAATTGGCGGCCATGGGGTTGCCTTTGGTTTGAAGGGCAAAGTCTGCTAGGTTACTAATGGCCAATGCTTCTTGGCTTCCATATAAACTTCTTGGCAATGCGCCTGTGATACTCACTGCTCTGAACGGGCTGGCATCGTGTCCCATCAATCCAACTGCTCTATTTAACCAACCACTTGAAGTACTCTTGCTGAATGGTGTGCCCGATTCCATATAATCTTGTGCATCAAAATGACTCCGAGTATTATTTGGACTGCCCACTCCATGTGCGATAGCTAATCTTTTGTCTGCAAAAAATGGTTGCAATGATGCAAAGCTGGGATGCAATCCAAACTGCCCATCCAAATCAAATAATTTACCAGCACCATTGGTAGGGTCCATGAATAAATTGGGCCTTGCCTTCTTCAATTCCATATCAGTAAAAGGAGTAACAGCCATCAATCCATCCATTGCCCCTCTTTGAAAAATGCAAACCAGTACTTTATTTTTTTTGTAAGGCGCAGGAGGCATGCCTGCTGCTGCAGCTCGGGTAATAAATGCAGGTATTCCTCCTGCTATGCCGGTTGCAAATAGTGCCATAGCACCTGATCGCATAAATGCTCTTCTACTGGTCATATTATTTTCTTTGAAATTCTGGTGAACCAATGATGATACCGACCACCTGAGACAACATATTTTTTGTGCCCTTATCAAAAGTCATTTGTTCTGCCGCTTTATCTACTGTTACTGCTTTACTTATTTTTTCTTCCACTCCTTCATCGTTCACCAATGGAATCAATCGTTTAATATTCGCTGAATGATCACGTTGTGGCAATAAGATATTGCTATACACCGTCAACGCATCAATTGCACTCTCTGGTTCATGGTAATTGTTTAAGGCGGCTAAATCCATTCGTACGCCAGGAATTTTTTGTGAAGCAAATGCCAATCCAAAATTCATTCTGTTAAGCAATGCACCCGTATTAATCCAATTCGAAGCTCTATCAGGAAATCCGGTGGGTGCTTGGTAATAATAAAAACGTTGCCCCATTTTGGTACACCAATTAAACAATTGAAAAGGCTGTATGATTTGTGCATTGGTTGCCCTTACTGCACTAATTACCATTTCAAATGGCGATTTTATTTTTTCATGCGAAACAGATTTTTTCCAGAATGCGGGATCATACACCATGGTGCGCAAAACCGCTTTGATATTTCCATCAGTTGACTGAAATGTTTTCACCATGTTTTTGATTAAAGCCGCGGAGGGTGTATCACTCACAAATCTGGTAGCCAATTTGGTACAAATAAATTTAGCGGTTGAAGGATGTTCTGCCAACATAGTTAATACATCAACCCCTTCCTGGTATCCGCCATTGGCTGCAAAATTTTTATTCAAAATGGTTTTAGCCTCATTATCATGTTGGTCTGCTCTGAACAAGAAATCACCCTTCATTACAAACCCTCTTCGTTCCAATTGTGTTGGATTCAATCGCTCCAGAATATTTCTTGCAGGTCCATCTTTTGCCAAAGGCATTACTGTCCATCCTGTTAAAGCTTTGGCAACTGTGGTTACATCTACTTGTGTGTATCCTCCATCTACGCCCAGTGTATGCAATTCCATTACTTCACGTGCATAGTTTTCATTTAAGCCTCTGGCATTTCTAGGGGCAGCCATATTTGCCCTTGGCTGATTTTTGATGCTTACACTGCTGGCATTGTCTAAATATTCTAACATAGCTGGGTGCTGTGCAGTGGCCAATAACAAGTCTTTGAATTTTCCCATTACATTGGGGCGAATAGCGTCTCGCTCATAGGTATACACATATTGCTGGCATTGATTCTTGGTAACGGAAACATTAAAATGATTGAACCAAAAATCGGTGAGTACTTCTTGCAATTGATTATTACTATAAGCTGCACTCAATACTTTTTGATTCACTAATTCGCGGTGCAATTCTTGTATGGGCTTGTACCCTTCTTGTTCCATGATTACTCGGACCTGTTCTCTGTATTCTTTTTGATCACCCTTAATGGAATCTTTATTGATGATGCCTTTTCTGGTTGCCAATCGAATAACCTGACCAGCGTTTAAATAGGTATTTACAATCGTATCATTCGTAAGCGATAAAGATTTAAATGCAGCTAGTCTTTTGTTCAACCCTTCATTGGGTTGATTGGCTGCGAATTGTTGCTCTAGCCAATTTTCTAATCCCATATTGACCACCGCTTCTACCTGACCTGGTTTTGCGCCAAAACTAAATCGATCCAATAATCTGGCTGCTGCTTGTTGGGGTGTATAGCCAAACTTTTTGTATGGAATATTATCATCAACCAAAGAACTGAATCCGAAGGTTGCTATAATGACTAAGCAAAATAGAATGCCCTTTGCAAATTTCATGTACTGAATTTGCAGTAAGATAGCTAAACGAATCAAAGGTTTAACGAGTGAAAAGTTATTTTTTGGTTGCTACCTTATAAAGGATGCCCGCCATCAAAGCAAAGAATACGGAACCCATCAAGAAATAACCATTCTCCGAAAGCAGATGTACCAATCCTTCTTCTTGGCTTACTGCGGCAAGAAATTTCTCGCCAGATTCGGAGCCAGACACAAATGCAATGATTACTCCTGCTACTGCGCCTCCTGCTACCAATCCAGTTGCAAATAAATTGCCCTTGCCCAATTCCTCTTCTTCGGCACTGAGTTGTTGATTGGCTTTTTTCTGTTTGCTCTCTACAATTCCTCTAATAGCACCGCCTAAAAAGATAGGCAAAGTGGTGGCCAACGGCAGGTATGCTCCCACCGCAAAACTCAACGACTTAATGCCGCAAAGCTCCATCGTAATAGCCAAGAATACTCCAGCAAAAACATATTGCCAATCAAGGTTCTGTGAAAGAATTCCTTTAATTAATGTGGCCATTAATGTGGCTTGTGGTGCAGGATATTTCTCTGTACCTATTGCATGATTAATGCCTTGGCTCAACATTTCTGAACTGGGTTTATCTAAAAACTTTACGGTTAAGCCTATCACCAAAGAAGAAACAATAGCTCCTACAAACAAGGCAATTTGTTGATTGCGTGGCGTTGCACCTACAATGTAACCGCTTTTCAAATCCTGTGAAGTAGCACCTGCATTTGCAGCAGCTATACAAATCATTCCACCCACTACCAATACCAATGGCTCATAACTTTGACCAGTCCATCCCATGCTTAAAAAAATCAAACTGGTTCCCATTACGGTTGCAATGGTCATACCACTGATGGGGTTATTGGATGAGCCAATTAATCCTACAATTCTAGAAGAAACGGTTACGAATAAGGCACCAAATAAGATGACTAAAATTCCAATTAATAATTTCTGTAACACACTATCACCGGGCACTTGTGGCAATAAAGTAATCAAAAGAATAAGGCCTAATGTTCCTAAGCCAACTACTTTTAAACTCAAATCTTTTTCTGTTCTTAAAACAGCGCTGGCATTGTCTCCACTCTCTGCTTTTAATGATGCTACAGAACCTTTCACCGATTTTACAATAGTTGGTACTGTTTTAATCAATGTGATGATTCCTCCTGCTGCTACTGTACCTGCACCAATCTGTCTGATATATGCATAATACACTGCAGAAGAAAAATCTTTAAAGGTATGTGCTACGGGATCCCAACCGCCTTTTCCTCCAGCCACTGCAACATCAGCCAAGTACCCTAGTTTCACTAATTGTGCGGCAATCACATCTGGTGGTACCAAGGAAGAAAACAATGGAATAAATACCAACCAACTCAACACCCCTCCTGCAACCAATACGCCACCAATCTTTGGGCCAATAATATATCCAACGCCTAAATACTCTGGCGTAATTTCTCCACTCACTTTAGCGGATGGAAAAAACTTATTGATTTGTTGCGTGGCATAATAAGGTGTTTCTGCAATTACATGCAATACTTTTTGCAAGAGTGCATACACAAATGCAACCCCCAATCCCCAAAATGCAGTCTTTGCAAAATCTCCTCCTTTTTCCCCTGCTTTTAATACATCTCCGCAAGCAGTTCCCTCTGGATAAGGCAGGTTATCGTGTTCGTTTACAATTAATGCTTTTCGTAATGGCACCATTAATAAAGTGCCCAATAAACCACCTACAATGGCCAATATTAATATGGTTAAATAATTAAAATATTCTGCACTGTCTGGGGAGGATAAAAATAAAAATCCAGGTAAGGTAAATGCTACGCCTGCTGCAATACTTTCTCCTGCAGATCCAGTGGTTTGAATAATATTATTCTCTAGAATAGTTGTCTTTAAAAACTTACGTCCCAAAGTAATCGCAATCACCGCAATGGGTATGGATGCTGAAACTGTTAAGCCTGCTTTTAATGCGAGGTATACGGTTGCTGCGCCAAATATTACCCCGAATAAACTTCCTACTAATATTGACTTGACGGTTAATTCAGCCATATTAGACTCTGGGGCCACAAAAGGTTTGAATTGCTTAGTTGGTTGAGACATAAAAGATTTTTTTAAAATTAGTCCATCATTTTTTTAAGCTTGCTCGCTAATATAAATAAGATAATCGATGCTGTTCCGGCCATTACCACAAACATCATGAAGTAGTCATTCAAATTAGTGATGGCAAATCCCATTACATAAGTCGTTTTTCCATCAGGATACAAGGCACTTAATACACCTGCTAATTTATTTGCGAATGCATTGGCTGTAAACCATACAGCCATTAATAAAGAAGCAAATTTTACTGGTGCTAGTTTATTCACCAATGAAAGACCAATAGGCGACAAACACAATTCTCCACTGGTATGCATAAAGTACATACCTGTTAACCAAATCATACTTACTTTAACCCCAGGCTGTACGCCTTTTACACCAAAAGCGATCCATAAATAACCGAGTGCTAATAAGAATAATCCCATGGCCATTTTAGTAGGAGAAGAGGGTTCGCGCTTGCCCATCTTTAACCAGAGGAACGCAAAGATTGGTGCCAGTATTACTACAAATGTTGAGTTTAATGATTGAAAGAAACTAGAGGGCACCACATAGAACCCAAGGTCTCTATTGGTTTGCTCTTCTGCAAAAAAAGTGAGGGATGCTCCTGCTTGTTCAAATGCACTCCAAAAGAAAATCACAAAGAAAGAGACCGTAAAAATGACTGCTACTTTTTTCTTTTCTAAACTGCTCAAGGTTTTATCGGAAAAAACAATGAAGGCAATTAATAGAATACTCGCAATCAACAAATAAAATAAGTAACTAAAGATTTTAACATCGGCATAAATTAATCCAATAGTCAAAATAGAAAAAGCTAATAATGATCCCACCATAAATAGTGGTTTCAAAAACTTTTTGGGTGCATTGTCTGGCGTAAGTCCTAAGGTTTTTCCCTCTGGGTCTAACACATATTTGTTGTGCAATAATTTTAGGGTGGCTACTCCCAAGAGCATTCCAATCCCCCCGGCCAAAAATGCCCATTTAAAATCGGCTGGATTGCCTGTATCGCCTACTAATCCACATACAAATGGGCCCAAAGCTCCGCCCACATTAATTCCCATATAAAAAATGGTATAAGCCGAATCGGTTCGGGTATCTCCTTTTGCATACAATTGTCCTACCAACGAAGAGATATTGGGTTTAAAAAAACCATTTCCTGCAATCATGAATCCTAAACCAGAAAAGAACAACCAAGAAGATACATCTGGATTTGACTCATATAGCATTCCACAAAAAAACAAAATGAATTCTCCTATGGCCATTAATATACCCCCTGCCAAAATAGAGCGCTTATTTCCCCAATATCGGTCGGCCACATATCCACCCACCAATGGGGTCAAGTAAATTAGACCCGTATAACTTCCATATAAATTTGAAGCAAATACTTTGTCGAACATCAATGCCTTGGTCATGAATAAGACCAAGATGGCTCTCATGCCATAATAGTTGAAGCGCTCCCACATTTCGGTTGCAAACAATACATACAGTCCTTTTGGATGTGCAATCGATTTTGTTTTATCTGTCATAGCAAACATTTTCGTTAATGCCCCAAAATAGTGATAAAAGTGAAACTGATGGGTTATTTTCGCAACCAATTTAGCTTTCATGAATATTCTACTATTAGGCAGCGGTGGCCGTGAACACGCATTAGCTTGGAAAATGACGCAAAGTCATCATTGTGATCAGTTATTTATTGCCCCTGGAAATGCTGGCACTGCTGAATTTGGGACCAATCTGGTTATTTCTGTAACCGATTTTGATGCCATTAAAGATGCTTGTATGAATTACCAGATTAATATGTTGGTAGTTGGTCCTGAAGAGCCATTGGTAAAGGGTATTTATGATTTTTTTCAGAATGACCCCTCTTTAAATCATATAATAGTGGTAGGTCCTTCTAAAGCTGCCGCCCAACTAGAGGGAAGCAAAGCATTTAGCAAGAAATTCATGCAAAGACATGGTATTCCTACTGCTGCTTATGCAGAATTTACTGCTGATTCTATTGAAGCCGGCAGAAAATATATTCAAGAACATAGTTTACCCATTGTGCTGAAAGCCGATGGATTGGCAGCTGGAAAAGGAGTGGTCATTGCTGCCACTACTGAAGAAGCGTTGACTTGTTTTGATGAAATGATTCTGGGTAAACAATTTGGCGCAGCTAGTGAAAAAGTAGTAATTGAATCTTTTTTACAAGGAATTGAAGTAAGCGTTTTTGCACTTACCAATGGGTCTGCTTATCATATTATTGGTCATGCCAAAGATTATAAGCGTATTGGCGAAGGCGATACCGGCTTGAATACGGGCGGCATGGGTTGTGTTAGCCCTGTTCCCTTTATGGATGCGGCTTTCATGAAAAAAACAGAAGAAAAAATTATACGCCCAACGGTGGAAGGCCTAGCAAAAGAAGGTTTAGAATACCATGGCTTCATCTTTTTTGGATTGATGAATGTAGCCGGAGAGCCTTTTGTAATTGAATACAATTGCCGTTTGGGTGATCCAGAGACCGAAGTTATTTTGCCGAGACTTAAAACCGACTTAGTTGCTTTATTTGCAGCGATGGATAACGGAACCTTAGAAGATGCCAATATCAGTTTTGATCCACGCAGTGCTGCTACCATTATGGCAGTGAGCGGTGGATATCCTGGTAATTATGAAAAAGGTAAAACCATTCAATTACCTGCAAAAGATGCGGTTTCAAAGGATACAATGATTTTTCATGCGGGAACCATTTCTTCAGAAAATGGGGTTTTAACAAATGGTGGCAGGGTTTTGGCAGTAACTTCGTACGGGACAAATATTGCAGAAGCCGTTGATTGTTCCAAAACGACCTTGCAGCAAATTTCCTTTGAGGGCATGTATTTTAGAAAGGATATTGGGTTTGAATTCCCTTGTTAATTCCACTAATTTCAAGCACCTTTGCAACAATTGCTTTAACAACACAAGAACTTAACCATACAATGGGATTATTTAATTTTTT
>JBMLPQ010000277.1:0-1707 GCA_049242025.1 Sediminibacterium sp. | reverse complement strand
TTGATCCTTATAATAAATTGATTGATAGAATTCCTGATGACAATACAGTAGATATTGAATAAACAAAAAGCCCCGAGTAAACTCGGGGCTTTTTTTATCGTTCTAATTTAAATCCAACTTCTTTTGCAGGAGGCTTGGGTGAGTTGGCTACTTTCCAACCCAATCGATACATCCAATCAGTCATTTTTTTCAACTTAGCATAATCAATGCGCTCAGCATTATCTAAAGGAGTATGATAATCTGGGTGCAATAAAGTAGTAAACATTAAAGATGGAATACCCAGTCTAGCATAAGGTAAATGATCACTCCTAAAATACCATCCCTCTGGATGGGATGGCTTATCCCACAAAGTATCCAACTTAAATTGTGGACCTTCCAGATTAGCCTGATACAACATCTCAACTAGTTCTGAAGAATTTTTGTGAGGAGATTGTGTCCCCAAAACAGCAGCACTATCTGGATGATTTCTTCCAATCATATCAGCATTAAGCACCGTAACAATATTGTTAATCGGAACAGTTGGATGACCCACATACCATTTTGAACCAAGTAAACCTCTCTCCTCCGCACCATGTATTACAAATAACACTGACCGTTTAGAGGGATTTTTCTTAAAAGCCCTTGCCATCGCAAACATCGCAACATCAATACTAGCATTATCATCAGCTCCATAATAAATACTATCCCCATTAATTGGATTTCTAATACCATGTGCATCCGTATGTCCACTGTACAGAAGATATTCTTTAGAAAGAATTGGGTCTGTCCCATCAATTTTTCCAATAATATTCACGGATGGATAATCGAACTGCTCAATTATAATATTTGCATTTAAAATAGCATCTCCTTTTTGTAGAATATGCTTAGCACTGGATCTAACCCAAATAACAGGAGCAGTTGTAGTAATATTTTTAGCAGGACCACCCTCTACTTCATAAGCACCTCGCTTAAAATTAGCTACTGCATCTTCCCAGGTTTTTTCTCCTACTTCATCCGCAATAAAAATAATTCCCAGCGCTCCTTTTGCAATTAAGGGATTGCCATATTTCACTTGAACAGACCTTGAATAACGCCAGCTTGGCAAAGAGATGGCAGGATTGTAGAGTGATGGATCTGCTTCCATGGCAATTACTTTACCTTGAACTTGCGCAGCACTTAAATTGAATACTTCCGATTGATTAACAAATAAAATAGGAGCATTCAAATTGCAATTAGCCATTTGAGCAACAGCTACTTCCGACCACCATGCTAAAGGTTGATTATTGATACGGATGGAACTTTGTTGGTTGATTCTATTTCTCCAAATATTGAAATATTGAAAAAATGTTCCATCATCCCCTGCCGGTTTCAATCCAATTTCCCTGTATTTCTCCCCAATCCACATGGCTGCTTTTAATTCATCAATAGTAGCACCAGACCTACCTTTAAAATGAGCATCTGCTAGTGCATATAAATCTTTTTTCAAATCAGCTTCTTTAATGGAAGCCAATGCAGGTGGATTTGAGTATACTTTTATTGACTGTGCATTCAACCAATAACAAGCTGGTATGAGTTGAATTAGAAAAATTAATTTTCTCATTTACAAAAATATTTATAGAAAAAAAATCGCTGAATATTATTTTAGAATAATGCTAGCCAAGCAATTCTTCAAACTCTCTCTCCAAGGTTTTAATGCTACGCCAAATACAGTAGCAATATCCTGAACAT
>JBMLPQ010000276.1:0-2214 GCA_049242025.1 Sediminibacterium sp. | reverse complement strand
AAATTAGGATTTTGCTAACTAATATTTATATACATTCGCTATTGAATAAATCCGACGAATATTAGTTGAACTTTACACTCTTATCAGTATAACAAACTTAGACAATGCAGGTAATCAAATTTGTGCGGAACACCGTTTTATTGGTTTCACTAGTGAGTGTAGCGGCTTCTTGTAGTCTTTTTAAAGGAAAGAAGGAAAAGTCTACTGCAACTGGTTGGAACTATAACGATCAGCAATTCGGCAACTTTAATGTAATCAAGCCCAAAGACATTAAAACCGCTCCAGGGTTGGTTTTTGTGCAAGGGGGTACATTTACCATGGGTGCTGTTCAGGAAGATATCATGGCCGATTGGAACAATATTCCACATCGCGTTACGGTTAATTCTTTCTTTATTGATAAATATGAGGTGAGTAACCTTAATTACCGTGAATACTTGTACTGGTTAGAAGGCACATTTGGGGCTGCAGGTATGGATTCTATTGTTACCCAAGCTTTACCAGATACCTTGGTTTGGAGAGAAGAATTGGCTTATAACGAGCCAATGGTTGAATATTATTTCCGTCACCCTTCTTATAATAATTATCCAGTGGTAGGAGTAACTTGGTTACAAGCCACTGAATATTGTAAATGGAGAACCGACCGTGTGAATGAATTGGCTTTGATGTCTAAAGGATTTTTGGATCCTAAAACACAGGTAAAGAAAACCTTAAACGGTGCAGGTCAAGACAATTTCAATACCAAAGCTTATTTACTAGGAGAGTACCAAGCTGTTCCTGGTAGAGATGTAACTTCTAAGAAAAATCCATTGAAAGACGCACAAGGCAGACCTAGAACGGTGGCTAAGTTTGAAGATGGATTGATGTTTGGCGATTATCGCTTACCTACAGAAGCAGAGTGGGAATATGCTGCATACGGTTATATCATGGAAAACCCACAACGCAAGAGTAATAAGGGAATTAAAGGAGAAGAATTGATAGCGAATAAAGCCATTTATTCTTGGAGAAACGATGGATATGATAATATACGTTCTACTACCAAAGGAGCTTCTCAGGGTTCTTTCTTAGCTAACTTTAAACGAAGTAGCGGGGATAATATGGGTGTGGCTGGTGGATTGAACGATAATGCAGCAGTAACTGCAGAAGTAGATCAGTTTGTTCCAAACGGATATGGCTTATACAATATGAGTGGTAATGTGAGTGAGTGGGTTGCGGATGTTTATCGTCCATTAACGAATTCAGAAGCGGAAGACTTTAATCCCTTCCGTGGTAACGTATTCCAGCAAATTGATATGAGCGGTGGACAGGGTAATTTAAGAGACGATAAGGGTAGAATCAAAATGAAGCCTGAAGCTGATTCTGCAATTAAGAACAGAAGAAATTATCAAAAAGCCAATGCCTTGAATTATTTAGATGGTGATTCATTAAGCAATGCGAGTTATGGCTACGGATTAACAACCTTAATTTCAGATAAGTCTAGAGTATATAAAGGCGGAAGCTGGAACGACCGTGCTTATTGGTTAAGCCCTGGTACTAGAAGATTCTTAGAAGAAAATGAAAGTACCAACACCATTGGATTCCGTTGTGCAATGAGCCATTATGGTGCACCAGAAGGAATTGGTAGAGGCGCTAAAACGGGTAATAATTTCCCTACACGTCGCAATAAAAGATAGACTCTAAAGTAATTTGTAAGATGCGTATTGGATATGGGATAGATTTTCATCAATTGGTGGAAGGAAGAGACTTAGTAATTGGTGGTATTACCATCCCACATACCAAGGGTGCATTGGGCCATAGTGATGCGGATGTTTTATTACATGCTATTTGTGATGCATTATTAGGAGCTGCTTGTTTAGGCGATATTGGGGTGCATTTTCCAGATACTTCTTCAGAATTCAAAAATATTGATAGCAAAATTTTGCTCGCTCGAGTAAATGAACTGATTATAGCTGAAGGCTATACTATTGTTAATATTGACGCCTCTCTCTGTTTAGAAAAGCCTAAAATTAAGCCCTATATTCCTGCTATGCAGGAAGCCATTGCCTCCATATTAGGGATAGGATTAAGGGATATTTCTATAAAAGCAACCACCACAGAAAAGATGGGTTTCGTTGGAAGAGAAGAAGGATTGGTGGCTCACGCGGTTTGTTTGATTAATAAATGATAATATGCATCTGCCTTATTATTAATGCTTTAAATTTTAAATTAATTGCTTTT
>JBMLPQ010000275.1:0-1964 GCA_049242025.1 Sediminibacterium sp. | reverse complement strand
GCTTTATCACCAGGATTTCTATCCGGGTGAAATTGCATAGCCGTTTTGCGATAAGCTTTTTTTATCTCATCAGCCGAAGCAGATTTAGATACACCTAGTATTTCGTAAAAATCTCTTTTTGCCATAAATTTTAAATTGGATTATTTTCCTACAACCACTTTAGCAAAGCGAATCAGTTTATCATTTAAAAAATAACCCTTGGTTACTTCATCAATTACTTTACCTTTTAACGCTTCAGAAGGTGCAGGAATTTCTGTAATGGCTTCATGCTTCTCTACATCAAAGTCTGTTTGAATACTTTCCATGACTTTTACGCCCTTCTGCTGTAAATTGCTACGAAGTTTATTAAATACCAATAAAATACCTTCTTTTTGAACCGCAATATCATCATTGCCATTCAATTGCTTTTCTGCTCTATCACAATCATCTAATACGTCTAACAGAGAAACAATCACGTCTTTACCGGCTGTTTGAATCAATTCCAACCTTTCTTTAGCTGTTCTCCTTCTAAAATTGTCGAATTCAGCCATTAAACGCAGGTATTTATCCTTTTGTTCTGCCAATTCTTCTTCTAATTTGGCCATTGCTGTCTCTTCTGCTACTGGCTCATTTAAGTGGGCAGTTCCGGCTGCAGTTTCGTCAGCATTGATATTCATTTCTGCACTTTTTTCTGTTGTTTCGCTATTATTCGGTAATTCTTGCTCTTCCATAGTATAAATTATTAGATAGCCTATATAGGCAATAATTTTGCCACGCAAAGAAAAGGGAAAAATTGACAGTTCCTGCCACTTATATTTGCCAAATGATTAAGGTATACCTAAGAAAGAAAATAGCTCCAAGAATAGCGAATGGACACCCCTGGATTTACGGCAATGAAGTAGACCGGATTGCGGGCAATCCGGAACCAGGAGAAATTGTAGAAGTTCGATTTGCCGATGGAAAACTGGCTGGTGTTGGGTACTATAATCCTCAATCACAAATTGTAGTACGCTTGCTCAGCAGAAAAGTAGAAGCAATTAACGAAGCTTTTTTTCATCAACGAATTCTTCAAGCATGGCATTACCGCCAAAAAACTGGCTATACCGAAAACTGTAGATTGGTATTTGGTGAAGCAGATCAGTTGCCCGCTTTAATTATAGATAAATTCAACGATTACTTTGTAATACAAACCTTAGCATTAGGAATCGACATTTGGAAACCAGCCATTATTAAAGCGCTCGAGACAATATTTAAACCGAAAGGAATTTATGAGCGCAATGATGTGCCTGTAAGAACCTTAGAAGGATTAGAACAACAGAAAGGATTTTTATCGGCTCCTTTTGATACCAATATCACCATTAACGAAAATGGATTGAAGTTTTATGTAGACATAGAAAATGGGCAAAAAACAGGCTATTTTTTAGACCAACAAGACAATAGAAGAGCTATCCAACATATCATAAAAGGAGCAGAAGTAATGGGTGCATTTACTTACACTGGAACTTTTGAAATTCATGCAGCTCATTATGGAGCTAAATCTGTTTTGGGAATTGATATTTCAGAACAAGCTGTTGCTCAAGCCAATAAAAATGCTGCATTAAATGGTTTGGAAAAAATAGTGGAATTTAAGGCAATGAATGCATTCGATGTTTTAAAAGATTGGGGCAAAGAAGGACCACTGTATGATGTTGTAATGTTAGATCCTCCTGCATTTACAAAGAATAGAGAGAACATTCAAAAAGCAGTTACTGGTTATAAAGAAATTAATTTGAGGGGAATGAAGCTGATACGAAATGGAGGCTTCCTCGTTACTTCTAGCTGTACTAATTTAGTAAACCCTGAACTGTTCTTACACACAATCAATGCTGCAGCAAAAGATGCAAGAAAGCGAATTAAGCAAGTTACTTTTCAAGCGCAAGCCAGTGACCATCCAATCATTTGGGGAATGGAGAATACCAACTATTTAAAATTCTTAATTGTAGAAG
>JBMLPQ010000274.1:0-35330 GCA_049242025.1 Sediminibacterium sp. | reverse complement strand
CCTCTAAATAAATTCTAAACTTTAAAACAGCCATCCCGCCAAGATTTAATGATTGAGGTGCAAATTAGCGATTATTTAACGGGTTTTAGATTCAATTCTGCTCCTTTTTCTAACATATATTGATAAGCCAATTCGTATTGGTTCGGAATAATCCCGTCCAATATAGCTTCTCGTATAGCATCTTTAATTATCCCTACACTTCTACCTGGGGTTAAACCAAATACTTCCATAATTAATTCTCCACTAATAGGAGGCTGCCAATTCCTAAGCTGGTCTTGGGTTTCAACGGCTTGCATCCGTTCTTTCACCATTTCAAAATTCTGTAAGTATCGGTTTACTTTCTGCTTATTCTTACTTGTAATATCGGCAGCACATAGCGTCATTAAATCGTCGATATCTTCCCCAGCATCAAACAATAGTCTTCTTACTGCACTATCTGTTATATTTTCTTTGGTTAAACTAATGGGTCTCAAATGCAATAGAACCAGCTTTTGAACATATTTCATTGGATCATGCAGCGGCAATTTCAGCTTCGAAAATATTTTTGGAACCATTCTAGCGCCCACTACTTCATGTCCATGAAAAGTCCAACCATGCCCCTCTTCAAATTTTTTAGTTGCCGGCTTGCCAATGTCGTGCAATAATGCAGCCCACCTAAGCCATAGATTTTGCGTATTCGGAACAATATTATCCAATACTTGAAGGGTATGGTAAAAATTATCTTTATGTCCCTTTCCCTCTATGTATACCGCTCCATGCAAGTCTACCATTTGAGGGAAAATCAATTTAAGCAACCCCGATTTATACAGTAAGTCCCATCCAATGGAAGGCTTAGCACATAGCATGATTTTATTCAATTCATCTGTTATTCTCTCTTGACTCACAATTTTCATCCGATGCACATTCTCACCAATTGCTTTGAATGTATTCGCTTCAATAACAAAATTCAATTGAGCTGCAAATCTAATTGCCCTCAACATTCTCAACGGATCGTCACTAAAAGTTTGTACGGGTTCTAATGGAGTTTGAATTCTTTTATCTGCTATTGCCTGTATCCCATCAAAAGGATCCAATAACAGCCCAAATTGCGCTTGATTTAAGCTAATTGCCAATGCATTTATGGTAAAATCTCTTCTGTTTTGATCATCGGCTAATGTGCCTTGTTCAACCTGAGGCTTTCTACTATTTTGCTGATAACTCTCTTTTCTCGCTCCTACAAATTCAATTTCAAAATCATCCAACTTAATTTGAGCCGTCCCGAAATTTTTGAAATACGCCACAACCGGTTTAGGTGTTAACTCATTGGCAAATGCATGTGCAAGTGCTATGCCATCTCCTAAACATACAATATCTGCATCTTTGGTATTTCTTCCGATGACTTTATCTCGTACAAAGCCGCCAATTAAATAACAAGGCATATTTAATGCATCGGCCACTGCCCCTATTTTTTTAAATATAGCTTCTTCCTTATCACTAAACTGAATGGTCATTGCTGCAAATGTAAGATTGTTTATTATGTAGCGGGCAAGCAACGCATTAATTGCGCAATTTCGATTTTGTATCCACAATCAAAATGACCCTCAGGACATTGATTCTTCCCATGTAAACCACAGGGTCTACAGGTAAGATTTTGATTAATTTGAACGATATAACTTTTTGTACTCAACGGCCCATATCCAAAACCAGGTATAGTAGAACAGTAAATAGCTGTAACAGGCGCATTAACTGAAGAACAAAAATGCATTGGAGCAGAATCATTTACATAATTCATTAAAGCATCTTTCATTAATGCTGCAGATTGTAAAAAATTACACTTGCCTGCTAAATTTGTGGATCGTTGATGGCCGCTTTGTTCAATAATCTGCTGACACAATGCATAATCACTTGGCCCACCCATTGCATACACTTGAATTGTTGAAGGCAACTGTTGTAAAAATGCGATCCATTTTTCAGGCGGAAACTGTTTAGTCATCCAAACCGAAGAAGGTGCAAAACAAATATATTTCCCTACCTTAAATTGCTCCACAAAATGAAAATCATTTTCTGTTGGATAAAGTTTGGGCAAACAAAGTTTGGTTTCTGGCCAGTGCAATAACAGTTGATTTCGTTCAATCTCATGCAATCCAGTATTGCTGCCCATCTGGTGTTGAATTACTTTAGTGAACAAGGAACTCAATGGATTTTTATCAAATCCAATCCTTTCTTTTGCTCCTGAAAAAGCAGTTAAGAATCCGGTTGCAGCATATCGTTGTAAATTGATGACTGCATCATACCGATTCTTACGAATTTGTGCAAGTAATTGCCAAAGGTGCTTGTATTTATCTTTTTGCTTGTTCCAAATCAAAGTATTCTTTAAAAAGGGATGCCCTGAAAATAAAGATTCATTCCCTTTACGAACCAATATATCTAAATCAGCAGTTGGATATGATTGATGCAAAGATTCTAACATTGCACTTGCTAAAACCACATCCCCAATAAAAGCCGTTTGAATAATTAGCATCCTTTGCATTCAACAAAACTAAGGATATGCGTTAAATCATACTCATTCAATTAAAAAAGGTAAATTTTGTACTTTTGCTAAAATTTAAAATATGCCGCAAGAATTAGTGTTAGAAGCTTGGAACAACAGAGAACTTTTAAAGGATGCTAAGTATAGTGATGCAGTTAAACAAGTAATTGAAGCAGTAGATAAAGGTCAGTTAAGGGTTGCAAGCCCTGAAGCAGATGGATGGATAGTGAATGAATGGGTTAAAAAAGCTATTCTTATGTATTTTGGGATACAACAAATGCAAACTTGGGAAATGCCGCCATTTGAGTTTTACGATAAAATGTTACTCAAAACCAATTATAAGGATTTAGGAGTTAGAGCAGTTCCGCCTGCTACGGCTAGGTATGGCTCATATATTGCCAAAAATGTTGTTTTAATGCCCAGTTACGTAAATATCGGTGCTTATGTAGATGAGGGCACCATGGTAGACACTTGGGCTACAGTGGGTAGCTGTGCCCAAATTGGCAAAAACGTTCATTTAAGTGGAGGTGTTGGAATTGGTGGCGTACTTGAGCCTTTACAAGCAAGTCCTGTAATTATTGAAGATGGCTGCTTTATTGGAAGCCGTTGTATAGTTGTAGAAGGGGTAATTGTTGAGAAGGAAGCTGTTTTAGGAGCGAATGTAGTATTAACCCAATCTACCAAAATCATTGATGTAAGTGGAACTGAACCGATTGAAATGAAAGGAAGAGTTCCCGCTCGAAGTGTGGTAATTCCTGGCAGCTATACCAAAAAATTTAATGCGGGTGAATATCAAGTTAGTTGCGCCCTAATCATTGGACAACGCAAACCAAGCACCGATTTAAAAACCAGTTTAAACGACGCACTTAGAGACTTTAATGTGAGCGTTTAATATGAATGAGTCCAAACACTCATCATTATTTTTAACTGGCTTTTTATTAAGCATTGGCGGAGCTATATTATTTTCCACCAAAGCCATTTGGGTGAAATTGGCGTTTCGTAATACAGGCGTTGATGCATTAACCTTACTTAGTTTGCGAATGCTTTTAGCGCTACCATTCTATTTCGTAGCTGCCTGGTTTTCAGGAAAAAAAGAATCTGCACTGCCTCTTAGTAAAAAAGATTGGTTTTGGATTATTGCGTTAGGCTTATTGGGATACTACTTAAGTAGCTTATTCGATTTTATAGGCTTACAATATATTTCTGCGGGATTGGAACGCTTGATTTTATTTCTGTACCCCACATTTGCTGTTTTACTAAATACTTGGATTTTTAAGAGCACCATCACGAAAATCCAATTATTAGCATTAGCGCTTACGTATACAGGAATTGGCATTGCATATTATGCAGAATTGGGTACTATTCAACATAATCCACAATTTTACTTTGGATCATTCATGGTTTTTTTATGCGCAGTAACCTATTCATTTTATTTGGTTGGAACAGGAAAAATGGTCGTTAAAGCGGGTGCCACTAGATATACCGCTTATGCAATGCTAGCAGCAACAGGGGGTGTTTTTACACACTTCATTGTTCAGCAACAATGGAGAGAAGTAAATATGTCTACTCAACTTTGGTGGTATGGGGCAGCTTTGGCAATTATTGCTACTGTTATTCCCTCTTTCATGATGAGCAGTGGAATGAAAAAAATAGGGAGTAACAATGCATCCATCATTACGAGTATAGGACCTGTTTCAACCATTATACAAGCTACCATTTTTTTGAATGAACCCATTATTCTAGAACAAATATTGGGTACTATATTAGTAATTATGGGAGTTGTATTAATTGGTTGGCAGAACAGTAGACCCATCAATTAATGAACTACCATATGTTCCATCTCACTTAGTTTTTCAAATTGCTCTATAGTCAATGGTTTTGTAATGAAATGAGTCACATTCAAAAATTTCTTTGAGCGCTCATAATCAATATGATCAATAGAAGAAGTCAAAATCACTACAGGCCATACATGACCTAATTTTTCATATTCATGCAAAAAATCCCATCCTGATCTACCTGAAAAATTAAGGTCTAAGAATATTTTCCGCTTTGTATTAGGATTGTCTTTTACATATTGCAATGCATTGTCTACATGATCAAAAGTATGTACCGGCATACTTGGCATTACGTTTCTGATAATCAGCTCATTCAATTTATTGACTAAATGGTCATCATCTACTAAGATGATTTCCTCAATAGCCTGATTTAATATATACTTATTCAAAGAGATACTGCTTGAAGAAGCAAAATTGATCTGATCATTCAATTTAAAAATGGTGTCGTTCATCAAATTTGCAGAATGCTCTATATCAGAAAATATTTGTGAATAAGTAGCTACATTATGATCTTGAAACTTAGCTGTTTGTAATAACTGTAAAATTTTAGAAAACTCATGGCGCAATTCATGTGAAGTGATAAAAGAAATTTTCTTTAAATAATTCATTTGCTCCATTACTTCTTTTTCTGAAATCTTCTTTAGCGTAATATCTTTTTGAATAGTAATATAACCTGAGATAATACCATTTTCATCAAATAAAGACTCAACCATTAAATCTAGCCAAACCTTCGAACCATTTTTGGTATAGTATAAAATTTCCGTCCTAATTCCTTTTCCATGTTCAACCACTCTTTTAATTCTATTTAATGTGTCTTTGCTTGTTTCTGGGCCTTTCAAAAAACTTCCCGGTGTTTTACCGCATACCTCTTTTAAACTATAGCCTATTGTTTTTACAAATGCATCATTTACCCAAGTGATTCGGTTATCCGCATTGCACATGATAATAATACTTCCAATTTTCTGTGCAATTTTTGTAAACTTCCCAAATTCAATCTTTGTGCTTTCCATCAATTCTTGCTGTCTTCTGATTTGAATCTGAGCTTCTTTAACAGACGTAATATCTAAAGACAACCCAGTATACCCTAAAAACTCACCGGTTTCTGAATACAAAGGATTACCCTTCATATTGACCCATCTGAAACTACCATCCATTCTTCTAAAACGGAAAGTAATAGAATAAGCTGTTTGAGCAGCAAATGCAGATTTTTGCTCATCAATTACCCTTTCAATATCTTCAGGATGAATGCGTTTCAACCACCCGTTACCAAGATCCTCCTCTACAGCAGCACCGGAAAAATTAATCCAGGCTTGGTTTACGCGAATGAGTTGATGCTGTTTGTCTGTCAACCACATTATTTCAGGCATAAAATCGGCCATTGTTTCAAAACAAATTCCAGGATTAACCAAGCTTGATTTGAGCACAGTAGCAGGTTTCATAGTACTTTCATTCTTCGGTCTTACGCTCGTTAAAGTACCTTTTAATATAACCCCTAAAATCTTACCATTCTTATCAACATTGGGGCGCATTACAAAATGGATATATTCATCCTTTATTTCAGTACCAGGCTTTTTAAATGCCAACTTCTCATTAGCATTTTTATTTTGTTTGCAATTCAGCAGCGCATTTTTAAACAATCCAGTTTCTTTGTTATTTAAAATGGATTCAATTGGTAAGCCAGAAACAAATTCACCCAACAATTTATACAACCGTTGAAATGAATCATTACAGTATATTATTTTTCCTTCTAAATCAGTCGCTAATAAAAACTGATCAATCATTTCTTCACTTTGCGATAAGGCGTTATCAATTATGAGGTTGTATTGCATAAGTTTGAAATTAATGGGTAAGAAATGGCCTTATTAAAATCTCTGTTTATAATAAACTTATCTATTATCTCAGGCAGTAATAAAAAATCTCTTGATTTATCTAAAAAAAAGTGAGCTCCTTTATTTAAGCACTCATATCGGTATGTTGAATGAGGCATATTGGTTAAAAAAATAATTAAAGGTGATGAGGATGGATATTCAGTTTTTATTTTATTCAATAACTCTAATCCACTAATACCAGGCAGTTTGATATCTAAAATGAGCACATCAGGAAATTGCTCATTCATTTTTTGCAAGCCCAATTCGCCACTTTCAGCAATTTGAATATTTAAGGTTGATTGCTTATCTGACAAAAGATGATAGAGTTGCTTTATAATAATTAAAGCATCTTCAACAATTAAAATATTAAGGGATTGGGGTATCATAAAATATAACTTACTCAAATGTAATCCACTAAAAAAGAAAGCTTTGTAGGGCTGACCCACAAAGCTTTTGTAGTATTGACACTACAACTGGTTTTTCAGGAAAATTGGATTTTAAACTAAGCTTGAAAGCTTAAGTTTCAAAGCTAATTGATTCCTTTAATTCAGCTTGTAGTTTGAAAGTTTATTCATATCCCATAAATACACGACACCATGTAGTATAAACACTACAATTAAGAAATATTGTGTTCGATTGCATAACGTATCAGATCTGCGTTACTTTTCAATCCCATTTTTTCTAGTATTCGAGCCCGATAAGTACTAATCGTATTAATATTTAGTGAAAGCATTTCACTGATTTCAGATACCGACTTCCCTTCAACCAATTTTTTTAATACTTCAAACTCTCTATCAGATAAATTTTCGTGAGGCAATTTATTAGTATCCATCTCAAGTGAACTAGCTAAAACTTCCGCTACTCGATTGGTAATATATTTTCTTCCACTTAAAATTTGTTGAACCGCCGTTACAAGTTCGTAAGGGGCGCTTTCTTTGGTCAAATAGCCGGATGCTCCAGCTTTAATTGCTCTTACAGCATACTGTTCTGGAGAGTGCATACTGAGCATTAAAACAGGCGTATTAGGCACATGCGTTTTAATTTGCTTGAGAATTTCAATTCCAGAATAGCCAGGCATACTGATATCAGAAATAATGATATCCCACTTTTCTTTAATTGATTTTTTAAAAAGCTCTGCAGAATCAGATACATCATGAATTTCTGCAAAAGGAAGAGATTCTAATAAAATCTTTTTTAACCCTTCTCGAATTAAACCATGATCATCTGCAATGAGTATTCGCATAATTGTTTACTTACCGCTTTGTAAATCAGTAATTTAAACTAAAGATAAGGAAACAAATTAATACGTAAGCCTATCGAATATCTTGTTGATTTTTATTAAACTCTTCAAAGAAGGTTTTAACAAAATCAAAGGACAAAGGCTTAGTGATATAATCAATAACTGCTTTATAACTGCGGGCTTTTTCCCTATCTCTATTGTCAATCGAAGAAGATAAAACAATTACATTGGACGCACTTGAAAACTGGGAATATTCATCTAAAAATTCCCATCCTCCCCTACCAGGAAAATTAATATCTAAAAATATTAAAGATTGTTTCAAATCGACTTGCAAACGAATTTCGTTTAATGCATCATCAATATCAATATAAACAGCAACAGGCATATCTGGCATAAAAGCTTGAACAATTTTCTTATTCAATACATTCGTTAATACATCGTCATCAATAAAAATTATTTGTGTGTACTTCACGGCCGTTTTATTCATTTCATAATATTCATCATGCTGATTAAAAGAAAGCTTATGATTCAACTTAAAAATTGAGGCATTAATTAATTGAATTGATTTTTTGGCTTCGGCAATTAAATCAATTCGTTCTGTATCAGAAATAAAACGATTATCCATCAAATTAACAATTGATTGAATTTTTGCGTACTCGTGTCTCATTTCATGTGAAGTAATAAAAGACAATTCTTGCAATCGATTTTTAAAAAGCATACTTTGGCTTTCTACTTTTTTCTTCTCAGTAATATTTTGAGAAATCCCAATTAAGTATAAAATTGCACCATCCCTTCTCTCAAAAACAGACAATCGAGTTTGAAAAAACTGGTATTGATGATTTTGATCAATACACCTACATTCAATTTCTACATTCTCTTTTTCGGTATCCCCTACTTTTTGCATCGCAGTTTGAACCAAGCGCCAATCTTCTGGATGAATTAAGGATCGTAAAGAAATACAATTAATCTCTTTCTCTTTAAGATGTTCAAATCCCAACATATTATCTAAAGCCGGATTCCTCATTACAAATTTCCGCTCTCGCACATCAAATAAAAATACCATGTCAGGCAACTTATTATAGATAGCTTCTAACAATGCAGCCTGACTAACAAATTGTGGAAATAAGCTGACAGAAGAACTGATTTGATTCATTCTAATCTTTTTAATCAATGAGTAAAGAATATGCCATTATTTAATGTCCTTATAATCAAACAATTAGAAGATACTCAGCAAACAGGATTGTACAATTTTGAGACAAAAATTCCCTTTTTGGGATTCGAAACCGATTTTAAGTAAAAAATATCATTAAATTGTAATGCATTAATAAAATCCAATGAAGCCTTTAAAACCACTAAAAATCTTCATCTTAGAAGACGACCTCTGGTATGGAACCATGCTTGAGCATTATCTATCACTGAACCCTGATTACCAAGTTGATCGATTTGATACAGAAAAATCCTTTTTTCAAAAATTACCTGAAAAACCAGATGTAGTCACACTTGATTATTCATTGGCAGTAGGCGATGCCGATGGAAGCAAAGTATTAAAAAAAATTAAAGACTTATACCCGGAAACAGCAGTTATCATCATTTCAGGACAAGAGGAAATTACTACAGCAGTTGAATTGTTGAAATCAGGCGCCTTTGATTATATTGTAAAGGATGAGGATACAAAAGATAGACTTTGGAATGCACTTCAGCATTTACAAGAAATAAAGGGATTAAAACAAGAAGTAGAAAATCTAAAAAATGAACTAAAAAAAACCTACGATTTTTCAAAAGTAATCATTGGTCAAAGTGTTGCGATTCAGAAAGTATATGAATTAATAGAAAAAGCTACAAAAACAAATATTACCGTTTCTATTACCGGAGAAACTGGTACTGGTAAAGAAATGGTTGCAAAAGCCATTCATTATAATTCTACCAGACAAAAATTCCCATTTGTTGCAATAAATGTTGCTGCCATCCCTTCTGAATTATTGGAAAGCGAATTATTTGGTTATGAAAAAGGCGCTTTTACTGGAGCAAATAATAAGCGAATAGGCAAATTTGAAGAAGCCCATAAAGGAACCATTTTTTTAGACGAAATAGGTGAAATGGATCTTCACTTACAAACTAAAATTTTAAGAGTATTACAAGAAAGAGAAATCACAAGAGTTGGAGGAAACCAAGTGATCCCATTAGATATTAGAATTATAGTTGCTACTAATAAAAACTTATTAAACGGAGTTAAAAACAAACAATTTCGGGAAGACTTATACTATAGATTACTAGGATTACCCATAGAACTACCCCCATTAAGAGAAAGAGGGAACGACTTTTTAATTTTGTCAAAATATTTTATTCAAAGTTTTTGCAGTGAAAATAGACTTGCAATTAAAACACTTTCTCCTCTAGCAATAGAAAAATTAAAACAATATAATTTCCCTGGCAATATTAGAGAACTAAAGTCGATCATTGAATTAGCTATTGTGATGTCGGAAAATCATATTATTCAACCAGATGATATCAGTATTGATAATATTTCACAATTAGGGAATTTATTAAGTACTGAATTGAGTTTGAAAGAATATGAAAATAAAATAATTCAGCATTTCCTTGATAAATACAATCAAGATGTTATTCTCGTAGCAAAAAAATTAGGGATTGGCAAATCAACTATTTATAGAATGATGCAAAATGGAGAAATAATAAAATAAACTAAATGCCCATCAAAAGCAACAATCTACAAGCATATACATTAATTTCCATTGAGCTCGAAATGGAAAAAGCGGCAAGAATTGCACTTGAAAAGAAATTACAAGAGAGGGAAAACGAGATAGCCTATTTAAAAAATAAGCTAAAAGAAAAGCAAACAAATCATGAGCAATCTTCGAAATCAATCATACTAGACACAATTAATAATTTACCAATTGGAATTTTATTTGAAAATGAAATTGGTCTTGTAATGACGATCAATAATGCATTACTTGATTTACTAAAAATCAATATCCCAATTGAGTACTTAATAGGGACAGATTTACTTAGTAATAATTTTTTTAATCAATCACAGTTTTTAAATCCAACCTATTTCCAAAAAAGAACAAATGAGATTCTAAATAACAGGCAAGAAGTAAGAAATGAAATTTATGAACTAAAAGATGGAACAATAATAGAAAGGGACTTTATTCCAATATTTGATGGGGACTTATACAAAGGACATTTATGGCTCTATAACAACACTACAATAATCAATGAATTAAGAAAACAAATTGAACAGCAGAAAGAAATTTATCAAAAAGTTATAAGTCATCTTCCAATAGATATTGCAGTTTTAAAACCTTCATTTTCAGATTTGTTTTTAAACCCAATAGCCATTAAAGACAATGATTTAAGGCAGTGGATAATTGAATGGCTAATTCATAAAAACGACTTCAATATAAGTTCAAATAATGATACCATTACATCATATAAATCGTTATTTAATGATGTAATTACCAAAAAAGCGAGCGGCCAGATAGAAGAAATGAAAACAGATGAAAATGGGAAAGTACAATATCTGCTTCGCTGTATAGATCCAATTTTAGACGAGTCTGAGAATATTGAAATGCTCATTGGATACAATACAGATATAACCGAGAGAGTAAGAATAGAAAACGAATTAAAAAAAGCAAAAAAAATCACAGAAGAATTATCTGAAGCAAAAGACTTATTTCTAGCAAATGTAAGTCATGAAATCAGAACACCAATGAGTGGGATTTTGGGTGTAGTTAATTTACTTGCTAAAACAAAGCTTAATCAAAAGCAGCTCAAAATGACTTCTATGATTAATGAAGCTGCAACGAACTTATTAACCATTGTTAACGATATATTACACCTTGAAAAAATCACATCTGGCAAATTGGAGTTAGAAGAATTACCTTTTTCGCTAGCAGAAAAGATTTTAGGAATATCTGAAAGTTTTCAATTTAGGGTAAAAGAAAAGAACCTAAAGCTAGATTTTGAAAACAAAATGAATAACAATCCAACAATATTTGGAGATCCTTATAGACTAAGTCAAATTATTAATAATCTATTAAGCAATGCCATAAAATTTACCGAGCAAGGTGGCATCAAAATTTATTTGAGTACCATCACTGAATCAACAAATGAAATTTGGGTAAAAATTGAAATAATAGATACAGGAATTGGCATAGCTCCTGAAATGATTGAGGCTCTCTTTGAACCATATAAACAAGCAGAATCCGCTACAACAAGAAAATATGGGGGCACAGGACTAGGGCTCAGCATCTGTAAAAATCTTGTTGAATTTATGGGAGGACGTATAGCAGTTGATAGTTCAATTGGCAAAGGATCAACATTTAGCTGCATTATTCCATTTAAAAAACAATCATCTCATTCGAATATAATTAAGAAGGTTGAAAATTATGATAAACTAAAAGGATGTAAAGTATTACTAGCAGAAGATGTTGAAATGAATCAATTTATTGCCCGTTCCATCCTTGAAGAAAAGAATATACAAATTGATATTGCATCGAATGGAAAAGAAGTAATTGAAATGATTCAGCTTAAGAAATATGATATTGTACTGATGGACATTTCAATGCCATTTATTGATGGGATACAAGCTACTTCTATTATTCGGAGCATGAAGGACCCACTCATTAATAGTATTCCTATTATTGCCATTACAGCAAATGCTTTAAAAGGAGATGAAAAAAAATACAAAGATGCTGGCATGAATGGATACATCAGCAAGCCTTTTCAAGAAATACAATTATTGGATGCAATCATAAACAGTTTTAAGAAGGAAGCTTTTATAATTGAAAACAATCCAATAGAAAATATTACCAATAACCACGACAAATTATTCAACGAAGAATTAATCATGGGAATGGGTAAAAACAAGCCAGCTTTTGTTGAAAAAATGATTGGTCTATTTTTAAAGACCATGCCTGCAGATATGGAACTACTAGACAATGCAGCCAACAAACAAGACTGGAAAATGGTCGAAAAAACAGCGCATAGAATGAAATCGGCTATTAGAGGAATGGGAATTGAAAAAGCTGTCAAACCAATCAAATTGATTGAAGAAATGGCACAAACAAGTCCAAATAAGCTTGATTTATTGAATCAAATAGAACTATTAAAGGGTGTTTTACTGATGGTTATTCAGCAAATCAATACCGAATACCCCCAATTAAAAGTCCCAAATTAATAAACCATTCCCATTTTTGGAATTCGCCCAAATCAACAATTTTACTAACTCATTGAAAATCAATGATAAATAACATATAATAGCTACGGCATGCATTTGGTAATATTTGAATTGATTAAAATTTAAATAATTCCAAATGACCAGTGAATATCCATCAACCAATCAACAGAAAAACCGAAACAAAGATGTTCCCGTATTTGCCTATATGGGAGATTTCAACATAAAGATCTACGGCTTAGATACCATATTATTGGCATTTGCCGATTATAAAAACAAATATCTTGAGTCTGGAAGTTTATGGTTAATTGGGGAAGGAAAAGATAAAAACGAATTAATCGCCTTAACCAAAGATTTAAACATTGAAGCATACGTTCATTTTAAAATGCTTCCAGTGGGAAGAGAAAAAATACAACTGCTCAATCAGATAGATTTATTCTTAAGACCTTCAAGATCTGAATTTTTCCCAACAACAATTATTGAAGCCGCCGCTGCCTCTGTTCCTTCAATTGTGTCTGCTGAAAATATGCTTAGTGAACATATAAAAGTTTATAATGCTGGCTATGTAATGGAAGAAAACAATTACAAGTATTTAGCTAAACTGCTTTTAAAAACATTGAAAGAAATAAAATACAATCAGTGGTCTTCTATGCGAAGAAATTCGTTCAGAATGGCCGTTGAAAAATTTCAATGGAATAAGATATTAAAAATGCATGTGAATTTATTTGAAGCGCAATACAGGTGATGGTATCAGCAAATATTTTGAAAGAAATTCAAAATCGATGTATTTATGAAATGATACAAGCAAAAGATCATTTGCTATATCCTTTTTTATACGGGAAATACGCATTAATCAACACCGCACCTGAACCCGAAAATGATATTCATATTGTTTTTGACTGCTTTAAAAAAACAAATTATTTTCCATTAATTGCTATTGGGGAATGGGATTCTAATCCATATGCAAAAGCATTGTACAAAAAATATGAAGACTGCAATTTAATCCAAATGATTAACTCAAAAATAGAATGGAGAACATATAATATGTTTAGAAGCAACTGCTTTATTTACATTGATGCAAATCATAATACTAATGATTCAATCAATTTACTAGAGGCAATGTATATGCAACTGCCAATTATAACATATGCCGATTACAATAACCAAAAACTTACCAATCAGCAAGCTTGGTATTACACCAACGGAATTGATTTGAGACTAATATTGAAATCATTACACCAAACAAATACAGCACAAAATGGACTTCTAATGAAACAGTTATTTAATTACCAACAGGAGAAGCTTCATCTAATTCACTGAGAGCCTCAAACTGAGGTACGGTTAGTGGCTTGGTTATAAAGTGGGTAACATTAGAATACTTCTTAGACTTTTCATAATCATTATGATCAATTGAAGATGTTAAGATGATAATTGGCCATGGTTGATTCATTTTTTCATATTCATCTAAAAAATCCCAACCATTTCTACCCATAAAATTCAAGTCTAGAAATATTTTTCGTTTTAAGGTAGGGTTTGCCTTTAAATAATCGATTGATTCGTCAATATTATCAAAAACAGTCACATTCATATTTGGTATTACTTTCCGAATAATCACTGTATTTAATTTGTTGATCATATGGTCATCATCTACCAATAATATTTCTTCAATTGCCTGATTCAACAAAAATTTATTGAGTGCAATATTAGTTGTTGATGCAATACTTACTTCATCTGAAATTTTAAGAATCGCTTGATTCATTGTATTTGCAGAAGATTCAATGTCTACAAGAATCTGCTGTAATCCTTCCAGCGTATTTTGTTGAAACTTAGCTGTTTGAAGTATCTGAAGTATTTTAGAAAATTCATGACGTAGTTCAAAAGAAGCGATATCAGAAATCTGTTTTAAATGTGACATTTGTTCTTCTACATCTTTCTCTGTCATCTTCTTTTTAGTGATATCGTTTTGTATCGTTAAGTATCCAATTACATTACCTTGTTTATCAAACAAGGTCTCCATTTTCAAATCAAGCCATATTTTATTTCCGTTTTTAGCGTAGAAAATAATTTCGGTGCGTAAACTTTTACCTTGGTTAATTGCTTTATTCAATTTGTCTAAAACCTCAGTTGAAGTATCTTCACCAGATAAAAATATTTGAGGATTCTTCCCATTAACTTCACGCAAAGGGTAACCTGTAAGCTTCACAAAGCTATCATTCACCCAAGTAATTCTATATGCCGGATCGCATAAAATAATGACAACATTAATCCTTTGAGCAATTTTTGTAAATTTTGCAAATTCAACTTTAGAAATTTCCAGCATTTCATTTTGTCTATTGAGTTGTAATTGCAACTCTTTAACAGTAGTAATATCCTGCAATGTTCCTGTATAACCAACAAAATCTCCAAGACTAGTATACATTGGATCTGCTTGCATTTCAACCCACTTAAAATGGCCATCAAATTTTTTATATCTAAATTGAATGGTATAAGGTAATTTAGACGAGACAGCAGTTTGTTGTACTTGCTTTACATTGTATTTATCTTCTGTATAAATTGCTTCCATCCAGCCTTCACCAAGTTCAGTATCTAATGATACCCCTCGAAATTTTAACCATGATTTGTTTACAAAATTTAAATGATGCTGATGATCACTCATCCAAACCATTTCTTTCATAAAATCAGCAATTTCTCTAAACCATTCTCTATTTTGACCAGATAACCCTCCTGATGGAGTTGATGAACCAGAGGCACTGGAATTTTCTGAAACACTGTTAGATAATTTTCCTAAGAACAAAAATGCCAATGGATGAGACCTTCTATCATTAATAACACTAAACTCAAATTGAATTACCGAACCAGACATACTAACACTGGGATTCTTTAGTTTTAATAAAACAGGGGTATTAGACCTGGTTTGCAATGTCTGGTGTATTGTAGATTTAATGATACCTGCATCAGCCGAATTGAATAGAGAATCAATATTTACCCCTTGAACCGACTCGCCAACAATCTGATAAAGTTGTTGAAATGCTTCATTACAAAAAGTGATATTGCCTTCTAAATCTGTTGTTAAAACAAAATGATTATTTGACGCAATTTGATCTAATAAATTTTTATCTACGCTATACGGATATTGCATATTTCAAGCTAATCTTTATACGATTAAAAATAATCAACCAAATTGTTTAAATGTTCCTAACCAGGTTTTAATATAATTATATAACCATAATATCAGGTAAGCATAAATGACCAATTTTAGAATAAACCATTTGATATTATGAATAGAAAATATCCTTCCCATCCAATAGAGAAATTGACCAGAGAGTATCAAAAAGTAAGCAGCAAAAATTGATTTTGAAGTTAACTCTTTCCACCGCATACTTAAATGTTTAAATAAAATAAATATACTGTATTTTCATTCTATCTAAATTAAAATGCTGAATTTCTTATGGAAATAATACACCTCTTATTTACTAGAAATACTAAGGCAAAAATGACACCGCTGGTTGATATAATCCATCAAATGGCAACGGAACAAGTCAAAATTGGGTACGATATAACTGTTTGGCATATTGGCTCAAAGCAAATAGATTTATTTAACAACAAAGCATATAAATTAAAATATTTTGGGACGAACTTGTTTGTATGGAATACCGTACAAAAAATGCTTAAACATATTGATTCACTGAACAAGCAAACAATAGTTCATGTACATGGTGGCATTTTTCCGATTTATTATCCAATCCTATTTCATTTAAATAGCAAAGGAATTCCATTTATTCTTTCACCACATGGGAGGTATAATTCCTATGCATTAGAAAAAGGCAGTTATTTAAAGAGAAAACATTTTGACAATTTTGACGCTAATATAATTCAATGGGCAACAGCTATCCATTTTAGAAGTGAGTACGAGCGAAATGAATTAATGCGACATTGTCAATTTGACTTACAAAAATCCTATATCATCCCTATTGGTTTAATTAACAATAATATAGACATCGCCCCTAAAATCATGAAGCATGATGAAATAATTTATTGCTTTTATGGCGAATTAAATATTGCGGAAATGGGGATAGACATTTTGTTATACGGATTTGCTAAGTTTAAAAAACAACAAGCAAACAATGCCATTTTATGGATAATGGGAAACGGGAAAGATAGGAATGCAATTTTAAAATTGATTAAAAAATTGGGGCTACATAAATATGTATTCCTAAAACCTGCTGTTTTTGGTGCTTTAAAATTTGAACAATTGAGTAAAATTGATATCATGGTAAGGTGTGCCAGATTAGACTACGCTCCTAGTGTTGTATTAGAATCGGCTGCTATGTCAATACCTTCCATTGTTTCAGAAAATACTTATTTAGTTGACCTTATTAAAAATGCAAATGCAGGATACACGCTAACAAAAAATACTTCTGACGAACTCATGCAAGTGTTTACTGAAAGCCTGAAAGATATTGAAACAGTTCATTGGAATAGAAAAAAACTGAATGCGCACCAAATGGTGATAAATGCTTGTTCATGGAATAAAATTGCAAGAGAGCAGCTTGAAGTGTATAAGGGATTGATTTAAATCACTAATAAACTACACCCTCTCATATCTGAATGATCCATTCTACCCAATACTTCAAAACTTCCATCTGGATATACTTTACCTATGTCTTGAGTGGCAATAAATGAGCAACTATAAATATTAGCAAGATCAATGATTTGTATAAGACCTGTACCTTCTGTAAATATTTCAAAAGGATCATCTTCTTTTCTCACATATATTTTCATCCAAGGAGGACATTGGTACCTTCCATTTCCTTTTGAATAAGCTTGACTTAATAATTCCGTCATTCCATATTCTGCATGTATAGCTTTTACTCCTAACCGACTGGTCAATGTTTCATGAAGTTCCAATCGAGTTAATTCTCTTCCCCTGCCTTTCATCCCACCAGTTTCCATAACCACAGTATGGTTTAATTGCATTGGGAATTGCGCAGAAAAATCTAACAAAGCAAATGTTACCCCAAGCAATAAAGTTTTTTGACCTTTCTCTTCCAATTCAACTAAGGTTTTGGCTAAATCGGCATAATTATACAAATAGAAGCCACTTTGAGCGCATTTACTCATTTGGATCATCTTGTTAGCCATATAAACCAAGGAGGAATTTTCTCTCTCTAAATAAGCAGGCAATAATGCAAGTACACACCATTCTTCTATTGCACCGTACTCAATTTCAAACCCATTGATAAAACTTTTTTCGTAAAGAGAGAGTTCCGAAACATAATGTCTACTGGTAATCATTCCAGTAGTTCCACTGCTTTCAAATACCTTTTGGGCCTGACTACTTCCAGTTAGAACTGGCAGACTTTTAAAAAAAGAAATAGGCAACGCGGGTATATTTTGTGGTATCTTAATGCTGGAATGACTAGGGCAAATTAAATCGACCCATTGCCGATAAACTTTATTGTGTTCGTATTGTAATTTAAATACGGCATCGCAGTAATTATCCAGTGAAAATTCACTGACTGAAAAAATATTGTTAATATCAAAGGGTAGTACCAACCTAGTTTGTATTGTTTTAACTAAATTTGAATAGAAAGTATACTGATGAGAACAAAATTATTAATCCTGCTGACAATTACCTTCTTTTTTTCTAGTTGCAAAAAAGAGGAGTTTAATACTAAACCTACATTAAGTTTTGGGGACGTTAATACCACTCAGCTCAGACAGGGTAATTTGCTCATTTTTACTTTGAATTTTACAGACAAAGAGGGAGATATTCAAGATACACTCTGGGTCCAAAAAATTTCTAGAACCTGCCCAACCACACCAGGTGTTCAATTCATTAGTCGAAATAAAGTTCCCGATTTTACAGGTACTCCCAATTTGAAGGGTAAACTAGAAATCACATTCGTATATAATGCTAATGTGCCCGGAACACCTTCAATTGTAGGCTGTAATAATAGAAACGATACTGCTTTTTTTAGGTTTTGGCTAAAAGACAAAGCAAATAACCGCAGCGACACCATCAGCTCTCCTGATATTATCTTAATCAGATAATGCAAATTGCCCGCTTTATAAAAGGCTTTTTTTACGGAAATTATTTTTACGGCATTTGTGCAGTTGCTTTAGCAATTGAATGCTCTGTTCAGTTAAGTTTGCCGCTTAACAGTATTTTATTTTATTTATTACTGTTTTCAATTACAGTCCTATACTATACCCACGCCTATTATATTGAATCAAAGAGATTCCTTATTCAGATCAATGATCGGACAACTTGGTATTTAAAGAATAAAAAATGGGTAGAAAAATCTCAATTGACGCTTACTGGTATCATTTTTTTACTCCTTATTTTGATGCTGAATGGATTACAACCGCATTTTACTAAAATCAGTCCGATTAGCTGGCTCGCATTAGCTGTTTTTCTGTTAATTGGAGCTGGTTATTACAAAAGTCTTTACCCTAAATGGGGCAATTGGGGCCTTAGAAGTCATGGTTTAATTAAGCCGCTGATAATAGGAGCAACTTGGGCAGGAATGGTTTCCTTTGCTCCAGTTATTTTTTTTGACTTAAGCTTTCCAGGCACAGATCAAAGTCTAAAAAGCCTTACCTGGCTTTTACTTATAAAAAACTGGCTCTTCATCAGTATTTTATGTATGCTCTTTGATTTTAAAGACTACGCGAGAGATGCCAATCAGCAATTAAAAACATGGGTAGTTAAGTTTGGAATAAGAAAAACTTTGTATTGGATTATTCTACCTATGAGCATTTTAAGTATGGCTGGATATTGGTTATTTACCTTAAATCAACCTTTTAATGCGCATAGAATATTATTCAACAGTATCCCTTATGTATTGTTAATAACTGTTTCTGCATTAATGTACCAACGTAAAAGCATTCTCTATTATCTTGCAATTATTGACGGATTAATGCTGGCAAAAGCAATTTGTGGCATGATTGGCATGTAATGAATTTAAAAATACAACTATGGCAAAAGCAAAAACAACCAAGACTAAATCTGTTACCACGGATAAGTCGATGGAATTTCTTAAAAAATACATCAATACCCCATCTCCTGTTGGCTTTGAAAGTGGGGGGCAAAAAATATGGATGGAATATATAAAGCCTTATGTAGATACTATTTTTACCGACCCCTATGGAACTGCAGTGGGCGTTATTAATCCTACGGCGCCTTTTAAAATTGTAATTGAAGCGCATTGTGATGAAATAAGTTGGTTTGTAAATTATATTAACGACCAAGGGTTGATTTATTTAAAAAGGAATGGAGGGGTTGATCATCAAATTGCACCTGCTAAAAGAGTAATTATACACGGTAAAAAAGGGCCGGTAAAAGCAGTTTTTGGATGGCCAGCTATACATACTCGTTTAAGTAATCCAGAACAAAAAGAGCCTGCTCCTAAAATCGAGAATCTCTGTCTTGATTGTGGTGCCAGAAGTAAAAAAGAAGTAGAAGCTTTAGGTATTCGAATAGGTTCAGTTGTAACTTATGAAGAAGGATACGATGAATTAGCGTATGATTTTATTATTGGCCGTGCTTTTGATAATAGAGTGGGTGGTTTCATGATTGCAGAAGTAGCACGCTTATTAAAAGAAAATAAAAAGCAATTGCCTTATGGTCTATATGTGGTAAATGCGGTTCAAGAAGAAATAGGATTAAGGGGTGCAGAAATGATAGCGCGCAGAATCAAACCAAATATAGCAATCATAACAGATGTTACACACGATACAAGCACACCCATGATTAGTAAAATCATAGAAGGCGATATACAATGTGGGAAAGGCCCATCACTTGCATTTGCTCCAGCTATACATAATAAGTTATTAGAAGTGGTAGAAACAGTTGCTGAAAAAAATAAAATCCCTGTTCAAATGAGAACGCTCAGCAGGAGTACTGGTACCGATACTGATAGTTTTGCCTATGCCAACGACGGCTGTCCATCCGTGTTGATTTCGATCCCCTTAAGATATATGCATACAACAGTAGAAATGATCCATAAAAAAGACATTGAAGATACCATTAAGCTGATGTATGAGACCTTGCTTACATTAACTCCAAAAACTAATCTTAGCTATTTATAGGCATGGTAACATTGCATAAGAACAATTTAAGGATAGCTATTTTAGACTTGTATGAAGGACAAGCCAATGAAGGCATGCGTTGTATTAGAGCTATTTTAGCTGAGTGGAGTAAAGCCCATGAATTTGATATTACTGTAGAGGAATTTAATGTTCGTCAACTCAATGAAGTACCATCATTAGATTTTGATCTATATATTTCTAGTGGAGGGCCAGGATCTCCGCTTGAAACAATTGGATCGGATTGGGAGAAAGCATATTTTACTTGGCTTGAAAATCTCAGCGAATGGAATAATAACAATGAAAATTTTCCTAAAAAACATGCTTTCTTTATTTGTCACAGTTTTCAATTACTATGCAGATACTATGAAATAGGGAATGTATGTAAAAGAAAATCAACTTCTTTTGGTGTATTCCCAGTTCACATGATGGAAGATGGTCATTATGAAAAAACATTTGAAGGACTTAACGACCCATTTTACTGCGTAGACAGCCGAGATTTTCAAGTGATTGAACCCAATCACGAGAAAATAAGACAAATGGGAGGGGCTATTTTAGCCATTGAGAAAAATAGACCACATGTCCCTTTTGAAAGAGCTATCATGTCGGTTCGCTTTAATGAATACTTTATGGGGACCCAATTTCATCCAGAAGCGGATGCAATTGGGATGGCCATGTATTTACAAAGGGAAGACAAAAAGAAAGTAGTAATTGAAGCACATGGAGAAGAAAAATGGCAAAGCATGGTAGAACAGCTAATGGATCCTGGTAAAATCTTATGGACCTATAGCCATATTCTTCCTAACTTTCTTACGCATGCAGCCAATCAATTGGCTCCTTATTAAACATATAAAAACGATTGTATGGTTCCTTCTATCAGAAAACAATTCAACGATTCTTTTACTGAACTGAAGTATCAGGAATACCTCGCTTCATTAAATGAAAAATTTAAAGGGGCAATCGAATTTAGAGTAGCTGAAACACCCGTTTTTATTGATAGAACATTTAAAGAAAAAATTCTTTCTGCTTGCGAATCAATCGTTGACGTAATTGTAAAACCAGATTTTATTGAATTAACCAATCAAGCTATTCCTGAAAACGTAAAAGTCCCTAACGAAAATAGCCACACCCATTTCATTGCATTCGATTTTGGAATTTGTGAGAATGAAGAAGGTGATTTAGAACCTCAGCTAATTGAGATGCAAGGCTTTCCAACCCTTTTTGCTTATCAGATATGGCACGATCAAATTAATCGAAAATGCTTCTCTATTCCAGATAATTACAGTACTTATTTTAGCAACTTAGACGCAACAAGTTATACCCAATTATTAAAAGAAATGATTGTGGGCAATCATTTGCCGGAAGAAGTTATCTTATTAGAAATATTGCCTCATCAACAAAAAACAAAAATTGATTTTTATTTTACTGCAGAATATACAGGTATATCAATTGTTTGTTTAACTGACCTGATAAAAGAAGGTAAAGACTTATTTTACTACAAAGACGAAAAGAAAATACAAATCAAGCGTATCTATAATAGAATCATTTTTGATGATCTACAACAACAAGCCGAGTCTATTCAAGAAAAAGGAAAAATACTTTTTGAAGACTTAAATGTAGAATGGGTTCCACATCCTAATTGGTTTTATAGAATCAGCAAATACACCATACCTTTTATTCAACATCCCTATGTTCCTTCCACTTGGTTTTTAAATGAGCTGAAACAAATTCCATCCGATTTAGAAAATTATGTTCTTAAGCCACTTTTTTCTTTTGCCGGACAGGGGGTCATTATTGATGTTACAGCTGCAGATATTGAAGCAGTTGCAGATCCTGAGAATTGGATTTTGCAAAGAAAAGTAAAATATGCAGCAGTAGTTGAAACACCGAATGAACCAGCTAAAGCAGAACTAAGAATTTTTTATTTTTGGAAAGAAGGCGATGCAAGACCTATTCCAGTTAACAATTTAGCACGTTTAAGCAAAGGCAAAATGATTGGTGTACGATACAATCAAGATAAAGATTGGGTAGGTGGAAGTTTAGCTTATTTTGAAAAATAACACTCAATCGATTATGTCAGAAATTATATCACAGCATACCAAAAATATTCTTGGATTACAACTTCCAACAGACCCTAGATGGGTCAACTTGGCCAGCATATCTTTAGAAGCCATTTTAACTGATCACGCTTATTGCGAGCAGAAAGCGGCTTTAACTTGTATCTCTTATATTCAACGTTATTCTGATCGAAAGGAATTGGTAGAAGCCCTTGCACCTATTGTTACAGAAGAATGGGGGCATTTTAGGGCAGTCCTTGCCGAATTAAATAAACGTGGACTCTCATTAGGGAAACAACGCAAAGATGAATATGTAAATCAGCTATTGATTTTTCAGCGAAAAGGTGGACATATCGAAGATAGATTATTAGACCAATTGCTTACAATGGCATTAATTGAAGCAAGAAGCTGTGAGCGATTTAAGCGTTTAAGTGAAGGTTTAGAAGATGTATATCTTAGAAAATTCTATAGAAAATTTATGGAAAGTGAAGCTGGTCATTATACTTTATTTATTACTCTGGCCGAACTATATATTCCAAAAACTAAAGTTAGAGCAAGATGGAAAGAATGGCTTGCGCATGAAATAGAAATCATGAAACAGCTCGAAATCAGAGGAGATCGTATTCATTAATATTAAGAAGTCAACTTTTTGAGTATTAAACAATGCAAACAAAAAAGCCCCGAGTAAACTCGGGGCTTTTTCTATGATTAGTTCACTAATTATTCTTGAACCTTAAATTCAACTCTTCTATTCAATGCTTTACCTTTTGCAGATTTATTATCAGAAATTGGCTGACTACTACCAAATCCTTCTGCAGTAAGTCTTTCAGCATTAATTTTCTGTGCTACTAAGTAAGCTTTAACAGAGAATGCACGCTTTAAAGACAATGGCTGATTGATCTTGTCGCTACCAGAAGCATCAGTATGTCCTTCAACAAATAATTTTAAAGACGGGTTTTCGTTCAACGCTTTAACTACTTTGTTTAATTCAACCTGAGATGCTTTAGTAAGAACAGCAGAACCAGATAAAAACTGTACTTTCTTGTTATCGAAATTATAAGTTGCTTTCAACTCAGGACAGCCATTATTTTCACGAGCTCCTTTAATGCTTGGACACTTATCTTCTTCATCATTTACACCATCCCCATCTGTATCAGGAATAGGACAACCTTGATAGCGAGCTAAACCTGGCACTGAAGGACACTTGTCTTCTTCATCATTTACACCATCTTTATCTGTATCAGGAATAGGACATCCACTGTATTTAGCAATACCTGCAACAGTAGGACATTTATCATTTTCATCATTAATACCATCTTTATCAGTATCAGGTACAGGGCACCCATTGTATTTTACAACACCTGCAACGGTAGGACACTTATCATCTTTGTCATTGATGCCATCTTTGTCGGTATCAACTGGCGCAGGAGGTGCAACTGGTGCAGCTGGAGGAGGTGGTGGTGTAACTAGAACCGGGGCTGGCTTATCTTTTAACGGAGAAGCAATACCAATTGTATAAGCAGTATGATTAACCGCTAAACCTGAGATAGCAGGACGGAATAGTATTTGGCTATTAATGAACGTTTCGCTTCCTAAATTAAATTGCAAACCTAAACCAGTATTGGCTTGTGCCGCAAAATAAGTACCATTGTACATAGAAGCACCTACTCCAAAAGTCATATAAGGAACAAGAAAATATTTGTCGGTCAACAACTTCAAATTAATATTAGCATCAGTTTCTAATAAGAATAAATCTTGTGTTGAAGGAGCTTTACCAGACTTAAAATAAAAAGGGTACTTAGTGAAATTTCCTGAAACAGTAGCCATAAAGTCTACATGCTCAGTTAATCCTTCAAAATACTGTAAGCTCATACCAAGAGACATTTCTTTCATTGGAGTCATGCCCTCTTTAGTTAAAACGCGTGATAACGAAGTTCTACTAATCTTATCCGCAGTATACATATCATTCAAGAAAACAGCTAGACCTAAGCTTGATCTTTTCTTGTAGCTAGTAGGCGTTTGGGCATAAGTTGCAGTTGCCAAACCAATCACTATCAAAGAAAACAGAAATTTCTTCATAAACAGGTTTTTGTTAGTTTAAAAACAAAAATACAAGTTGCAATCGGTTTTCTAAAATTATGATAACTTTATCTTTTAATTATTTTTACCATCAGGGGGTTCTATCACTTCTAATTTGACCTTTGCCAACCCTTTACGTAAATATTGTAATTTTTCGGCAGCAGATCTTGATAAATCGATCACCCTACCCTTTTTCTTCATTTTTGGATGCATTTTATCATTTATTCTGACTACCACAAATTTCCCGTTTTTTACATTCGTCACTTTAACCCAAGTTCCCAATGGCAAACTATTACTTGCTCCTGTGAATAATTTATTAGAAAATCGATCCCCAGAAGCTGTTTTTATACCCTCAAATCGGGCACTATAAAAGCTGGCTGTACCCAAAACCACTTTGCCCGTGTAAACTAGACTTGCATCTGCCTTTAGGGCACTATCTGCAGACCATAATAAGCTATCGGGAAAACCCGGGTTGTATAAAATAGTGTCTTTTTGGGTCTGCGCATTTATAGAGACCGTTATAATCAACCCTAGTATTAAATTAATTGAATGACGCATCCAGCATTTTTAATTGAATAATGGAAGTTACCATAAAATACAAAATACTGCACTTAGGTATCTTCGTTTAGACCCATTAAGCCAAATTATATGCCGAAAATCGATTCAAATGAAGAATTTTATCATTTGAATAAAAAACTTACTGATTATCAATAAGTTATAACAGTATCTAAAAATGTTACCGCAATTACTGCATCCAAATTGAGGGTTCCATGTATATGAGGAAAAACTTCATTGATTGAACCAGCTAATTCAAATACAAGGGGTCTCTCCACTTTATCTTTCTGTATTGTCAACTTAATTAACCCAGTTTGACCCTTATAATACCTATCTAATACTCCATCCACTTGATTGGCGGTGCTACAATGCATAAAACCTTCTGTAGCCAAAGTGTCTGCTTCATAAAAACCTTTTTGCAAAGCTTCTTCCCATTTTGCTTGCGTGGTTACATGATAAATTAACGCTCCGTCCATATTAATATATTCTTTTAAGTTGTTGTTCCAATAACATCAAATCGGTTAAGACCATAGCTGTTACTGCTTCTAAAATTACTGGCACTCTTAATGCTATGCATAAATCGTGCCTACCTTTAATTGAAAAGTTTTCTTGTTGATTGGTTTCCCAGTTATAAGAAAACTGTTCTTTAGGGGTAGAGGATGTGGGTTTTATAGCCACCCTAAATAGCAATTCATTTCCATTGGTTATTCCTCCTACTATCCCTCCCGCATGATTGGTTGTTGTAGCGCCCTCGGCATTTATAATGGAATCATTGTGTTCAGACCCAAACATATTTGCTGCAGCAAAACCTGCCCCAAATTCAATTCCTTTTACAGCAGGTATGGCAAAAACAGCATGACTGATGAGCGACTCAACGGAGTCAAAAAAATGTTCTCCTAATCCGATGGGCAAACCCAATGCGCTACAAGATACAATACCGCCTACGCTGTCTTTTGCATCAATTGCTTTTTGCAAGCCTTTATCTAAATCAACTTCTCCGGCAATAGAATCAATGATTGATCGAATTTGTATCTGAGACTTGGCCAATATTTTTTTAGCAACCACCCCTGCTGCAACCAAACAAACTGTTAGTCTTCCACTAAAATGTCCACCACCTCTAAAATCTTCGAAGCCCCCATATTTTTGGTGAGCAGTAAAATCTGCATGACCCGGTCTAGGAATAGCCCTATGCTTTTCGTAATCTTGACTTCTGGTATTATTATTTTCGAATAATATGGTGATTGGAGCACCAGTGGTTTTACCATTGAATAACCCACTTTTAAAAATGGGTAAATCGTCTTCTTTTCTTGGTGTAGTTCCTTTTTGAACGCCCCCTTTTCTTCTTTCTGTATCAACAATAAAATCTTCAACGCATAAAGGAAGACCTGCCGGACAACCATCAATGATTAATCCAACGGAAGGTCCATGAGACTCGCCGAAAATTTGTACACGAAATAGTTTTCCAAATGCGTTCACGATTCTGTTTTTAATTTGAATATTACTACGATTCAGTCATTAAGATTACACCCAATTGTTGCAAATGGTTGTAAAAAGCAGGATAAGACTTATTGATTGCTTCCGCTGCTTCAATAGTTACAGCAGCTTCAGCATTTAATGCAGCAATAGCTGTAGCCATTGCAATTCTATGATCGTGATGAGAATGAACTGTTGCTTGTTTAATTGAACCCATCATCAATCCATTCCTTAATCCTGAAATTAGCATCAAATTGTCTTGCAACTTTATTTCAACTCCTAATTTACTAAATTCTTTTTGTAAACTCTCACCCCTATTGCTCTCTTTATGTGTTAGTCTATGAACCCCTTCTATTACCGTAGTACCTTCACAAAATGAAGCCAACGCAACCAATGGAGGAAATAAATCAGGGCAATCAGTTGCATTAAAATGAAATGCTTTTAAAGGCAATGACCTCACTTCAATTTGATTTTCTTGAACCGATAGACCTGCTCCTGCATCAGATAAAGCTTGTAATATAGCTTTATCTGCTTGGGAAGAAAACACATCCAAACCTTTCACCGTAATACTACCTGCAATTGCACCCGCTACTAATAAAAATGCGGCTCCGCTCCAATCCCCTTCTACTTGGTATTCAACAGTTGCTTTTTTTCCTCTTTGATCGGATTTTAAAAAACTAAAGGAAGCATAATTATGATTGCGAACTATTGTTCCAAATGCTTCCATTACTTGTAAAGTGAGGTCTATATATGGCTTACTTTTTAAATCATTCACTGTAATGGTAACAGCATCTGCGTCTGCAGCACCAAAAGCCATTAATAGTCCAGTTAAAAACTGAGAGCTCAAAGAGCCATCAATGGTAATATTATTTGGCTTTAATGGACCTTGTATAGTGATTGGTAAATAACCATTGGTTGAGTTAACTTGAACACTCAACTGCGGGAACACTTCATCAAAAAAATGCATGGGTCGTTTTAATAAACTTCCTGTACCATTAATTTGTAAGCTTGTATTGCTTAATGCAGCAATTGGCGTAAACATTCTAATTCCTAATCCACTTTCACCACAATGTAGTTGATGATCAATGGGTTTAACACCCTTAGATTGAATGGTTAAACTTCCGTCTTCATTGTTGATTACAATTGCACCCAGTTTTTTAATCATTTCTATTGCAGCCAAATCATCAAAACTATTTCCTGGATTTAAAATATGCGACTCTCCATGATGCAACAACGCAGCTGCGCATGCTCTTTGCATACAACTCTTACTTGCATTAGCATGTAAAATACCTTGTATATTGGATGGTTGAATAGTAGCAATCATCAGAAGAAATTGAAAAATTAAAACTGTTTAAAAATTTCCTGTAGTTGAACCAATAATAAAGGTTGTACAACTGCTTTTCCTGTTTTTTGCAAAAGAATATAGTTAATAGAATCCTCTTGCCTTTTCTTGTCTTTCAATAGAATATTGAATGCTTTTTTAGCATCAAACTCAGCTACAGTAGGCAAGCCATACTGATGTAACAAATTGATAACCCTTTCTGCTTCTTTATAAAATTTTAATTGCTGAGACATTAATGCAGCATATGTCATCCCAATGCTAATAGCTTCTCCATGACTTAATTGATACATATTCTCAATTGCATGACCTAGCGTATGTCCAAAATTCAGAAGCTTTCTGTCTCCCTTTTCAAATTCGTCCTGTTGAACAACTTTTATTTTAATTAACGCATTACGCGTAATCAAGCTTGCAAGTAATTCAGGATTCTTTTTGTACTTAGAAATACTATTTTGCTCTAATTCAATAAACATTTTTGAATCCTTAATGCAAGCATGTTTAATGATTTCTGCAAAACCATTTTTCCATTCTGCCAAAGGCAATGTTTTTAATAAACTATAATCATAAATCAGAAAAGAGGGCTGTCTAATTAATCCAACCATATTTTTATACACCCCTACATCAATACCATTTTTTCCGCCAATTGCAGCATCTACCATCGCCAGTAAAGAAGTAGGTATATACCCTACTTCAATCCCTCGCATATAAATTCCTGCCACATATCCTGTAATATCTGTGATGACTCCTCCGCCAAAACCAATTAAAGTGGTTTGCCTATCGGCACCTAATAAAATTAGTTGGTCAATAATTACATCAACCGTTTGTTGAACTTTAAATTGCTCTCCTGGCTTTAAAACAATGGTATTAAATCCCTTTAGCTTTCTTTTATACGCTTGAAATAAGTTTTCATCTGTTATAATAATCGCTTTCTCTTTTGAAACAATTTTTTCTAACAGGTTAAATGCTGCATCAAAATAAAAAAGGGTCTCTTTTCCAGAGAATAAAAAACGCTTCTTTTGCATACTATGAATTCATGATCTTATTTTGATGGTTGATACTTTCCATATGTACCGCATCAAAATACTTAGTGATAAATTCTTGACTAAGACCAAGCTGCCCTCCTTTTACAAAAGCACGCTCTAAAATGGCATTCCAACGATTGGTTTGCAATATGGTAATATTATTATCCTTTTTATACTGTCCAATCTTATCGGCAACTTTCATGCGTTGACCTAAAAGTTGTAAAAGTTCATCGTCTAACTGGTTAATTTGCGCGCGCATTTTATCCATTTGAATATGCAACTCTTCAGAAATAATATCTTCTTTACGCCAAATCATCGTGTCTATCATAGACCCTAATACTGCAGGAGTGATTTGCTGTTTAGCATCACTCCATGCATTATCTGGATCTATATGACTTTCTATAATTAATCCATCAAAATCTAAGTCAATTGCTTTTTGTGCAACTTCTTGTAGAATATCTCTTCTTCCACAAATATGGGAAGGATCGTTAATCATCAGCATTTCAGGGAACCTGCGCTTCATTTCAATGGCTAAGTGCCACATGGGTGCGTTGCGATATTCTGTATTGCCATAAGAACTAAATCCTCGATGAATTAATCCAATATGTTTAATACCTGCTTTCGCAACACGTTCTGCAGCCCCAATCCATAATTCTAAATCTGGATTAATTGGGTTTTTAATCAAAACTGGAACATCCACTCCTTTTAAAGCATCAGCAACATCCTGAACGCTAAATGGATTCACCGTTGTTCTGGCTCCGATCCATAAAACATCTACACCAAAATGCAAAGCATCTTCCACTTGCTTGCCTGTTGCTACTTCAACTGCTACTGGCAATCCAGTTAACTCTTTTGCCTTTTGCAACCAAGGTAAACCCTTTGTGCCAACCCCTTCAAAACTACCAGGTCTTGTTCTAGGTTTCCAAATACCTGCACGTAGGATATCTACTTTTCCTGTTGCGGCAAGTTGAGTGGCTGTAGCCAACACTTGCTCTTCTGTTTCTGCACTGCAAGGCCCAGAAATAATCAATGGCCTTTTTGCAAGAATGGTATTAATATTAGCTTCTTGCTGTAAAGTCTGTTCCATATATGTTTCAATTGCTTATAAATAAAATTATCTGCGTCCTCCTCCACTATCTGCATCATTCATTCGAATACTTCTTCCTTTGTATTTCTTACCATCCAAAGAACGAATCATTTGCTGTGCTGAAGACTTTTCAATTTCAATCCAACTATTCATGTCTTTCATATCAATTCGTCCTAACACGTCTTTCTTTAAATCGCTCATGTCTAAAACAAACTGTAAGAAACTTGCTTTATAAAAACCATCTTTGGTTCCAAGGTTAACAAATAACCTACTGTACCCTCCGCCTGATTTATATTCTTTTCTACTATCTCCGCGACCAGTATCTCTTCCTGCATCTCTTCCGCTTTCTCTGCGTGCAGATCTATTGTCTCCTCTATCATTAGGATCTCTCTTTGCACTTCTATCTCGCTCCCTAATATTTAAATCTTCGGAGTTTTCATAGTATTTTAAGAATCGATCAAATTCCATTGCAGCTACTCGCTTTAACACGTCCTCTTTACTTACGTCTGCAAATTTTTCTGCTAACATAGGCACATAGGTTTCGTAATCTCCATGACTAATATCTGCAGACAAAAGCTTATCCATAAAAGAGAAGAATTGCTTTCTACAAACATCTTTTCCTGAAGGAATATCTAGCTTACTGAAATGACAATTATTGATTCTTTCAATTTGCTTAAGCTTATAGGTTTCTTTTGCATGCACAATAGAAATACATATTCCATGGTTACCAGCTCTACCGGTACGACCACTTCTGTGCGTATAAATTTCTACGTCATCTGGTAATTCAAAATTGATAACATGGGTTATCCCTTGCACATCAATCCCTCTTGCTGCAACATCTGTTGCAATTAACAATTGGAGGCTTTTATCCCTGAACTGGCCCATTACTTTATCACGCTGACCTTGTGTAAGATCTCCGTGTAATGCATCAATATCGTACCCTTCTCTGGTTAAACGCTCTGAAATTTCTTGTGCATCAATTTTAGTCCTGGTAAAAATAATTCCATAAATACCCGGATTAAAATCGATGATGCGCTTAAGTGTTTCATAACGATGATGCGCTGTAGTAACATAATATTGGTGATCAATACTTTTGTTTGCTGTATTAACCTTACCAACTGTTACTTCTTTAGGATCTTTCATGTAACGCTTGCTCACTTTTCTAATTTCAGGTGGCATGGTTGCACTAAATAACCAAGTACTATTTCGCTGAGGAGTGTTTTTTAAGATAAACTCAATATCATCTTGAAAGCCCATATTCAACATTTCATCGGCTTCATCTAATACTACATAACTGATTTGTTCTAGATTGATTGCTTTACGCTCAATCAAATCAATTAGTCTACCCGGAGTAGCTACAACAATTTGTACGCCTCTTTTAAGATCACGGATTTGTAATCCGATAGAAGCTCCTCCATAAACTGCAACAACCGAAATGCCGGTCATATACTTCTTAAACAGCTCAATTTCTTTCACAATTTGCAAACACAATTCGCGTGTTGGACAAACCACTAATGCTTGTGGGTACTTAGCTGCTGCGTCTATAATGTGTAACAAGGGTAATCCAAATGCTGCTGTTTTTCCCGTGCCGGTTTGCGCCAAACCGATAAAATCAGTCGTTCCGCTCAATAAGACCGGTATCGCCTGTTCCTGAATTGCCGTTGGGTTCACATACCCCAACTCTGTGGTTGCTTGAATTAAACGCTCGTCAATTCCCAACCCTTCAAATGTAATCATGTATTCTAAAATTTGTGCAAAGGTACTCTATATAGCCTGCTTTGCGTTGTTTTACTTAAGTATTCTCCTTATTCCATTGGCATTTTCAATCAATTCTTGTAAATATTCATAGTTCTCTTTTTCTAAACAAGACTTGAATTTCCTTAATTGACTAATATGCTCGTTTAATACGTCCAAAATATTGTCTCTATTCTGCATAAATATGGGCACCCACATAGCAGCATTACTCTTTGCAAGCCTTACTGTACTCTCAAATCCACCACTTGCTAGTTCAAAAATGGCATCTTCTTCGCGTTCTTTCTCTAAAACAGTATTCGCCAAGGCAAAAGAAGTAATATGCGATATATGACTAATGTAAGCCACATGCATATCGTGCGCAGTTGATTCCATATATAAAATATGCATTTCAAGTAAGGCATATATTTTCTCAACAATTTCTAAAGCGTCTTGATCAGAATGTACTTTATCACAAATAACGGTCGCCTTTTTACTGAAAGCCCCTTTAATAGCTGCAGTTGGTCCACTATTCTCCGTTCCCCACATGGGATGTGTTGCAACAAATCTGCCCCTATTAGGATGATCTTTAGCAGCTTCTACAATTTTAGATTTTGTAGAACCTACATCAAACACCACTTGATTGCCTACTTTATCTAAAATAATCGGCAACAATTTTTCTGCCGCATTAATGGGTGTTGCAATAATAATCAAAGCAGATTTTTCAATTGCAAGTGCTAATGGCAAATTCTCATGAATCAACCCTAATTCAATCGCTTTTGCCGCATGGGCAGGATTATTCTCTACTCCAATGACATGAGTTGCAAAACCATTTTCTTGTAAAGCAATAGATAGCGACCCTCCTATTAACCCTATCCCAACAATTGTAATAACCATACTCGTTTTTTAATTTTTCTTTTGCGCATTTATTCTTTGAATGGCTTCTTCAAATTTGGTTATGCTTCCGCATAAACTGACTCTTATAAATTGATTCCCTGCCGACCCAAAAATTCCACCAGGCGTAATAAACACATTGCTATTGTACAAAACTTGATCACTCAATTCATATCCATCTTTAACTCCTTCAGGTATTTTAGCCCAAACAAACATGCCAACTTGATTGGTACTGTATTTACATTGAAGGGTATCTAATAATTCAAATACTTTTTCTCTTCGTTTGCCATAAATTTCATTTACAGAATCATACCAATCATTGCCTAAACTTAATGCAGCAACAGCGGCATGTTGAACAGGTAAGAACATGCCACTATCCATATTACTTTTAAAAGTAAGTACTTCATTAATCCTATCTTCTGCTCCACATAGCATGCCTACTCTCCACCCAGCCATGTTTTGGCTTTTACTTAATGAATTCAATTCTATAGCAGTATCCATAGCACCCGGAACACTTAACAAACTCATGGGTGCATCATTTAAAATAAAACTATATGGATTGTCATGACATATTAAAATTTGATGCTGCTTACCAAATGCAATCAACTTTTCAAATAGCTCAATACTTGGTTTTTTTCCTGTAGGCATTTGAGGGTAATTCACCCACATCAATTTCACTTTACTTAAATCACTTAGTTCTAATGCCGCAAAATCGGGTTCCCAATTATTTTGTTCTGTTAACTCAAAATAAATAGGGGTACCACCAGCCAACTTTACTGCACTAGTATAAGTTGGGTAACCTGGATTGGGAATCAATACCTGATCGCCTTCGTTTAAATAAGTCATGCAGACATGCATAATACCTTCTTTACTTCCTAATAAAGGCAAGATTTCTGTATCAGGATTTAAGCCAACAAGATATTGGGTTTGATACCATTCTGCAATGGCATTTCTTAATGCTGGAACTCCTTTATAGGATTGATAGGCATGTGTATTTGATAAGCCAGCTTGATCTTGTAACACTTTAATTACAGAAGGATGCGGAGGAAGATCAGGACTCCCAATTCCTAAATTGATAATATTTTTTCCGGCTTTATTGAGTTGTTCTATTTCTCTTAGTTTCTGCGAAAAATAGTACTCTCCAATCCCTTCTAATCTCTTTGATTTTGCAATTTGCATATTTATCCTTTTACCAGTTTTCCTTTTTTATAAATTCCAAACAACTTTACATTATTTGTGAGCGATTCAATTTTCCTCATCATATTTTCAAATTGTTTTAGTTGATCAAATTCCATATCTGCATAAAATCCGTATTTAAAATGACTACCAGGAATTGGCATACTTTGAAGCTTGCTTAAATTCAGTCCTGTTTTTGCTACTTCGGTTAGCACTTTAGCTAAAATTCCTTTAGAATGATTGGTTTGAAAATAAATGGATGCTTTATTAGCTCCAACAATAGGCTTTGCTTCTTTGGTTCTTTGCAATACTAAAAAACGAGTGATATTGTTTTTTTGTGTTTGTATATCTGGCGCTAAAATTTCCAAATCAAATAACTCAGCAGCCAGTTTACTTGCTATGGCGGCAATATGTTTACTCTTATGCTGATGAACATATTTAGCACTTAAGGCAGTATCTTCTGTTTCTATTAATTTATATGGATGCGATTCTAAAAAATCAAGACATTGTAAAATAGCCATTGGATGACTATGCACTTCTTTAATTTCTGAAAGCCCTACTCCTTTATTAGCCAATAAATTTTGGCTAATGGATAAATAAACTTCCCCTACTACTTTCAAATTTGCTTTTTGCAATAAATTATAGTTAGGTAGAATGCTGCCAGCAATAGAGTTTTCGATGGCCATTACTGCACCTGCGGAAACAGTTGAATCTAATGTTAGCTTAATCAACTGCCTAAAAGAAGCACAAGGAATCACTTCCACATTTTTACCAAAAAAATGTCTGGCAGCTACTTGGTGAAAACTCCCTTCATATCCTTGAATACAAATACCAGTAGGTGCTATCGTGCTATTTTTTTGAATGGGTTTTGATTCTTTTACTTTATTCATTGTGGTATAGATAAAAAAAATCCCGGCTATTTGCCGGGACCTATATGTTATTGAAAACTTTTATGCTTTTGCAAACTGGACCCGGCTCCTTTTCATAAAGAAGAAATAATAAAAAGAATAAAACCAGTTGTTAATTGCCGTTTGCATGATATTTCAAATATATGAATTGATTGGAAAGCAAAAAAATTATTTGATAAATATTAAACTAAGATTAGTTAGTTTTCACAGACTCCTATAAAAAAATAAGCCCCTCCGTGGAAACGGAGCGGCTTCTAACGATTGCTTGCCAT
>JBMLPQ010000273.1:0-7032 GCA_049242025.1 Sediminibacterium sp. | reverse complement strand
TCGCTCTTAAATCCAATGTTTACAACAACATCAGTTTTAGTTAAAGCAACAACGCTACCGTTGATGATTTCGCCATCTTCAATTTGAATAAACGTGTTGTCGTACACTTTGTCATACTTTACACGCTCTGATTCTGCATAATGACTAACATTTCTTTTGTCAATACTCCAATCAAAGTCATCGTGAGCAGTAACTACTTCAGGTGCATTTGTTGTCGCAGTAGGAACAGTAACGGCTTCTTCTGAAGCGGCAACGTTCTCCTGAGCATCTGCGTTTAGTTGTTTGTTAAATAAAATCATACAATAACCCGATGGTTTTAATCGGGGTGCAAAGCTAATCAATCTTGTGAAATTTAACAGAATAAAAGGCTGAAAATACTTGGCAGAAATCGTATTTCTATCAATTTTTCGCTATTTTAGTAATCCAATAACCGTTTTCTTATGAAAATAAACCTTTTATCCCTAATGTTAGGATGCATAATCGGTGTCCTTTCTAATGCACAATCTTATGACCCTAGGATAGAAAAAGCCATGCGAGCCCAAAAAAAGGCCATGGATGCTCAAATGATGGCCAATAGAGCGGAAAGAGCGAAAGCAAAATCAATGGGAATTAAAGAAAAGAAAACCAGTCCCTATCTTACAGAAGCTGAAAAAGCTGCAAAGAATAAAGAGAATATGGACCGCATTCGTAGAAGAATGAAATTCCTTGAAAATCATGCTGGCAACTCAAATCCAGAAGCAAAATACAAAGCAGGACCTGGCGGAGCCGCAGAAAGAATTGGATCACCTGGCTACAAGAGTCCAACAAATAATTTAGTAAGAAAAGAAGCAAGGATAGTGCGAACCTATCCTAAAAGATATTAAAAATGAGAAAGTACTTTACATTCCTAGTGACCGGATTATTGGTATTAACACAGTTAGGAGCACAACAAAAAAAATACCAACCAGAACAGGTTGAGAAAATTCAATCGATGCAAAAAGGCATCAAACCCAATGGAAAAAATGCTTCAGTAGTTCATCCTACAAAATCGGATGGCACAATGGACATGCGTTATAAATCTAATCAAGAAAAATTTAAAGCTACAGCACCAGGACCCAGAAAAGCAGATGGATCCCCTGATATGCGTTACAAGGAAAACAAGCAAGTACTTAAACCATCTACCAAGCCAAAGCGATCTTAAGATTAGTGTCTTCGTTATAATTCACACTCAAAATATTCGCATAAAAAAATCCCGTCCAACTTATTCAGTGGAACGGGATTTATTAAGTAGCATATATGATAAACTAATCTGCCTTTAATGCTTTATCTATCAAGAACAATAAATGTGCTCTATGTGCTTTGGTGTCTTCATTAGGTGACACAGCAGTTGCTAATTTGGTTCTTAATTTTTTCAATGTATACAATGTAGCAGACTTAGATACATCGTCTAAAGGCGCGGTTGGAGCCAATAAACTTGCAGCACCTTTTACAAATGTAATTTGAATATATCTGCGATATAGATTTACATTGGTATTGATATCGGCGTCAAAGATTCCTTTTACCAAATCACTCATGATTTCTACTACACCATATTCATTCCCGTACAAGCGAGTATTATTCACTCTTTGCAATGTGATTGGATTTAAAATATGTGCTATTGCACCATTTATTTGTAATCCTAAGAAATTATTAGTCACTTTAAAATCTTCTCCGTTTCCAGGTTGATTAAAGCCTCTACGTTGCATTTGTAGGTAAGGAAACACTTGCATATCTGCATCAAATGCATTTGGTGCAAATACATATTTATTCAATACCTCCATTGCCTTTTTCTGTGTAGCAAGCGGTGTTGGTGTGTAAGGCTTATTGGGTGAATTTTGCTCAGGGAAACTTCTATCAATATATACACCGCCAATATAACGGCTCACCGCATTGATTTGACCACTTCTTTGACCTTGTAACATACCATATCTAGATCTAAGCTCTGCATAAGACTGACCAGGCTTGGTATATTTCTGAATCAACTTACCCATGATATTATTCACCAACTTAAATCTTTCTTCTGCATAAGCAACTGCATCATTACTCATATCATTTACATTGATACGAGGATCAATTGCTTTTCCTGGCGAACGCATATCGTCTCCATCATTACCAAATGCCAATTTAGGATCAGTACTGCGAGCTAAGATTTTAGTGAGCATTGCTTCTTCATCTGCTTCATTAAATGGAGTATAACCAAATTCAATTGCCCAAATATCATAAGGACCAGCTTTAGTGGTATAATAGTCTCCTTGCTTAGATCGGTCTAATGAAACGTTGATTGCAGGATAATCCATTACTGAACCAATCAAACCAATTTTACGAGTAATAGAAGTGTTGTGTACTTCAGCAGGAGACAACATTTGGCTACTCTTCATATTGTGGTTCAATCCAAGGGTATGACCCATTTCGTGCATGATTAAATAAATAAGAAATTGCTGGTGCATTTCTTTTATTTCTGCAGGACTTGCATCCATGGTTTCTAATGTGGTTAAGCCAGCAGTGTATTGCATTTTTAACTCAGAACCTATATTACAATTGAATTGATGTTGGTGCTCCATTCCAGGAAAAACCAATTGAGGCATAGAAGGGCCATTAAACAATTCATCACTAATAGGGGTTGAACTACCTGAGAACCACTCAACAGTAATATCAGCACCTAAAATTTGACCTGTTCTTGGATTCACAAAACTTGGTCCGATTGCTCCATAAGAAGGTTGAGCAGAAGACACCCACCTGATTACATTATAACGAATATCAGCAGGGTCCCACTTAGCATCATCGGGCATGATTTTCATTTGCACGGCGTTTTTAAACCCTGCTTTTTCAAATGCTTCATTCCACTTTAAGCCGGCATCAACAATTGTTTGACGGTATTCTAATGGTGTAGTATTCTCTACCCAAAAAACAATGGGCTCTACAGGCTCACTCATTGCAGCAGTTGGATCTTTCTTTTTCAAAAACCAACGGTTAATCATGTCTTTATAAGGAGTAACACCAATACTGGTCATATCAGTACGTTGTTGCATAAAATAACCTACTCTAGGATCATCTCTTCTTGCCCTAAAATCGTTTTTAGGCATTTCTAAAAAGCTATGCTGCATTCTAACACGAACGTATCTAGGATCTACTACATCAGGACCACCTGATGCCATTGTAGAAGGATTATCATAAGACAGATCTACAACTATATCTGTATTATTAGGATAAGAACGAATGTCTACATATTTAGATTTGGTCGGATTTAATCCTCCTAAATTAAACATAAACATAGCCATTGGACTTGGTGGCATTTGGGGTTTAACAGGATCCATTTTCTCAGTAAGGAAAAGTTGATCTACACTTACCAAATATCCATTATCGTCTTCAATGCTAAACTTATCATTAAAGAATACCGCTTCTGGTTTATCTACATTAGCAGATTTACTAACGGGATTATTTTGATCATAGTAAAAGTTGGTATTTACTTCAGAAAACTCAAGTTTGTCAAAAGCTCGTTTAATCTTATAAACCGCAGTATTTCTATGCATACTTTGATTTAAAAATAAAGTAGTAGGTCCACTGATAGAAAAGCTCTGATAAATAAACTCTTTGTCTAATTGGTCTTTACGAATATACATTTGCAGGCTTCCGGTAACTGTATCTTGGTAAACAGTAAACAGGCCTTCGATTTTTTTATTTCCTTTTGTTTTATCTGCTACTGTTGGTTTTTTAGGAGCAGCAGGTTTGGTAGTATCAGCAACAGGTTTTGCAGCTGGGGTTGGCGGTTGTTGTGCATGAACCATTGTAGTAACTCCTACTAAAAGCAATGCAGTGCCTAAGAAGTATCTTTTCATATAATTAGTTTAGGAAATACAAAATATGCATTCTATCAATAAATGAGAATGAATTAACAGATTGTTTTATAATTGGTAAAATATACTTAGTTGAAGTGAATTAACAGGGACCAATGGGCTGCTTATGATTGAAGGTAATTCTCCAATTGAGTAATGGTCTCTTTTTGACTTAAAATGGTCTCAGTAACCACATCGTTCATACTAACAATTCCTGCCAACTTATTGTCTACCATGACAGGTAAATACCGAATATGTTTAGCACTCATTAACTGCATGCAATATTCAATAGAATCAGTCATTGCAACAGCTGGGAAGTCTGCACTCATGATTTCACTTACGGGCGTTTTGGTAGAATTCCTCCCCATTAAAATGACTTTTCTAGAATAGTCTCTTTCTGTAAGAATACCTAAAAATTGATCATTCTCTGCAACAACTACAGAACCAATATTTTTCTCTGCCATCATGCGCAATGCATCAATTACAGAAGTGTCTGGATGAACAATGGCAACAGCATTGCCTTTTCTTGCAAGGATATTACTTACTTTACTCATAGGGTAATTTTCTAGCAATAAGTTAAGACTTTTTAAAATAAAATGCAATACTTACTCCAAAAAAATGAATTTATATGACAATTACAGAGCTGATTGCGCAATTGCGCTGGCTGCATTGTACCCGCTAGTCCATGCGTGCTGAAAATTAAATCCACCAGTAATTCCATCTACATCCATTACTTCTCCTGCAAAATATAAGCCTGGCACCAACTTACTTTCCATGGTTTGTGGATGTATAGTCGAAAGCTGAACTCCCCCTGCAGTAACAAATTCCTCCTTAAATGTGGTTTTACCATTGATATGGAAAACATGGCTCGTAAGTAGTTGAATCAATTTGTTTTGATTAGCAGCTTTAATTTCACCCCACTTAGTATCTGCAGAAATGCTCGCTTCATCTAATAGAAAATGCCATAATCGGGAAGGCAAAGCAAATGGATACTTGGAACCGATTTTATTTGCAGAAAATTGTTCTCGATAAAATGACCAATCTGTTCTTAATATAGCATCGGTGGTATCACCTAGCCAATTCACTTGAATTGAAAATTGATACCCTAAATCAGCCAATTGTCTTGCGCCCCATGCAGATAGTTTTAATACCACAGGACCACTTAAACCCCAGTGAGTAATCAACAAAGCACCTTGCTCTTTTAATTTAGTCCCACTAATTTTAATTACAGCATGATGAACGGACAATCCCATTAAAGCAGTAATGGGATGTTTGGGCATATTAAAAGTAAAAAGGGATGGCACTGGTGTTTGTATAGTATGTCCTAATTGACTAATCCAATTAAACATTTCGATCTTTGGTAATCCACCTGAAGCAATGCATATATAGTCTGCTTCAATAAGGCCTAATTGATTCGTTTCAATTTGAAATTTGGTCTCTTTTTGATTGATTTTTTTTACTTCAGTTTGCATTTCAATTTTCACTTTAAATTGATCTGCTTCTTTTAGTAAACACGCAATAATCGTTTCTGAATGATTACTAACTGGGAACATTCTACCATCTGCTTCTGCATGTAAATCAACACCACGCTCAGCAAACCACTCAACAGTATGCTGCGTATTAAATTGATGAAAAGCTTTTTTTAGAAACTGCTCGCCTCTAGGATATTTTTTTACTAGTGCAGGTATTTCAAAAAGTTGATGTGTTGTATTACATCTTCCTCCCCCACTTATTTTAACTTTAGATAGTAGCTTATTTGATTTTTCTAAAATAGTGACTTTAAGATTAGGATTTAGTCTTGCAGCATTCACTGCACAAAAAAAACCTGCAGCACCTCCACCAATTACAATAAGGTTTTTCATTCGCTAAGAATAATAACTTGTATTCAAATTAAAATTGGCTTTCTCAGCTTCTTCAATAATACTGTAATCAGATAAAATAAGTGCTTTATTGCGCTTCACACACACATCGTGTTCAAAGTGAACAGATGGTTTACCATCCCTTGTTCTAACAGTCCATCCATCTTCATCTGTAAACACTTCACGTGAACCTAAATTTATCATTGGTTCAATAGCTAATACTAAATTTTCTTTCAGCTTTGGCCCCGACCCTCTTTTACCATAATTAGGCATTTGAGGATCTTCATGTAAACTTCTTCCAAGCCCATGTCCTACCAACTCTCTTACAACACCATATCCATTTTTAATTTCAGTATGTTCTTGAATGGCATAGGCGATATCTCCTATGCGATTATTAACAATTGCCTTCTCAATTCCTTTGTACAAAGACTCTTTAGTGACTTTCACTAAATTGATAGCCGCAGCATCAGCATCTCCCATAATAAAAGTATATGCGTGATCACCGTGCCAACCATTCAATATTACCCCCATATCAATTGAAACAATATCTCCATTTTTTAATGGAACATCATTTGGAAACCCATGCACTACCACATCATTCACAGATGCACAAATAGTAAATGGATAACCTCTGTAATTTAAAAAAGAGGAAATGGCGTTTTGTTTTTTAATAAAGTCTGCACATAGTTTATCTATTTGCAAAGTAGTCATCCCAGGCTTAAGCACTTTGGCAACTTCAGTAAGTGTTTTACTCACTAACATTGCAGCATCTTTCATTAGCGCAACTTCCGATTCCGTTTTATAGATAATCATTTCTTTATTTCTTCTAGTCATTTATTATAAAAAAGTAAACCTGTTTAGCAAGGCCAAACAGGTTTACAAAGTTCGTTGATTTATTTGATATTAGATAGTAGTACTAGTTACACCTTGTCTACCTTGAACTCTACCGCTATTCATTAAGCCATCATATTGACGCATTAATAAATAGGTTTCAATTTGTTGTAAAGTATCTAATACAACACCCACCATAATTAATAGTGAAGTACCACCAAAGAAAGTACTGAATCCTTGGGTAACGCCTAATCTTTGAGCAAAGCCAGGAAGGATACCAACCAATGCTAAGAAAATAGCTCCAGGTAAAGTGATCTTATCCATAATTGCTCCAATATAATCAGCAGTTGGCTGACCAGGTTTAACACCAGGTACAAATCCATTATTGCGTTTTAAATCTTCAGCAATTTGCTTAGGGTTGAAAATAAGTGCTGTATAAAGGAAAGTAAATCCAATTACCATTACAGAGTATATTAACATATACCAAGCAT
>JBMLPQ010000272.1:0-2071 GCA_049242025.1 Sediminibacterium sp. | reverse complement strand
AATGCCAGAAAGAAAGTGGTTGCTCAATGGGAACCTTTTCAATCTCAAAAAGATATGGTAATGACCAGGGGTGGGATTAAAAAAGAAGAAAATATTCCAGCTGGTTTAGAAAGTACTGAATCGCATTTGCGTCAGATGCATGAAATGCAGAAAAAACCAACCCGTGTAGCAAGAAAAGATGGAGACCCTGAAACTGCATTTAAGAACGCAAAAAAAGTATTAGAAAGAACCTATACTGCTCCTTTTTTAGCGCACAATCCTATGGAGCCAATTAGTTGTGTAGCCCATGTTACCGATGATAAAGCATTTTTTGTAGCGCCTATTCAGATTCCTGAAATGATGAAACAAAATATTCTGGCCAATTTGGATCTTAAGCCAGAACAAATTGAAATGAAATTAGCTAGGATGGGTGGCGGTTTCGGGCGCAGAGCATATGGGCACTATATTGTAGAAGCCGGGCATATATCAAGAAAAGTAAAAGCACCTGTAAAATTAATTTACACAAGAGAAGACGATTTAACCAATGGTATTTATCGTCCTACTTATATCATGACCTATAAAGCTGCCATTGACGAAAACAATAACATAACTGCATTAAATGTAATTGGAGGGGGTTTCCCTGAAAGTCCATTGCACGAAAATCGTTTTCCTGCTGGGGTTTTTGCCAACTATTTGGCGGAGAGTTGGGAATTGCCTTCAAATATTACCATTGGTGCATATCGAGCACCTCGTTCAAATTTTAATGCAAGTGCAGAACAATCTTTTTTAGATGAGTTAGCTGAAACTGTTGGGAAAGATCCTTTAGAATTTCGAATTGAATTGTTGAAAAAAGCTAAAGCAAATCCGGTTGGTAAAAGCAATGATTACGATGCAGACAGATATATTGGTGTGCTGGAATTATTAAAAGAAAAATCAAATTGGGGTTCTCCTGCTACTAAAAATGCAAAGCGTGGGGTAGCTGCTTATTTTTGTCATGCATCTTATGCTGCGCATGTAGTGGATGTTACTATGAAGAATGGTCAGCCTGTTGTAGAGAAAGTAGTATCTGCATTGGATTGCGGTTTTGTAGTGAATCCAGAAGGGGCTAAGAATATGGTGGAAGGATCAGTGGTTGATGGAATTGGCAATGCATTGTATGGAGAGTTGATTTTTGATAAGGGAACTTCTCAACAAAAGAATTTAAATCAGTATAGAATTATTAGACATAGAGAAGCACCCAAGAAAATTGACGTGCATTTTGTTAACAATAATATTGATCCAACTGGTTTAGGTGAGCCACCTTTCCCACCAGTATTTGCTGCATTGGCCAACGCCTTGTATAAAGCAACTGGTAAGCGATTATATAATCAACCATATCTAAAGGAGTTGGGTAAAGTAAAAGTATAGTCAACTTTCAACAATAAAATTTGTTGATATGATATGATGGAATTGAAAGATACTGTAGTGATCAATCATGTCAGCTTCAATTTAGATGAGCTAGAAAAAGATTGTTGGAGCCGATTGGTAAATGGCGCAATAAAAAGTCGGGATGCTTTTCATACTCCTTGCGTTGGTACAATTGTTAATGGTGAAGTAAGTATGCGAACGGTAGTTCTACGAAAAGCTTTGCCCATCCAAAAAATATTGCGTTTCCATACTGATATTAGAAGTAACAAGTGGAAAGAATTGGCGTTGAATCATTCCATTAGTGTCTTATTTTATGATGCTTCAGCCCGTATTCAACTTAGAGTTAAAGGGAAAGCAATATTGCATTTTAATGATGATATAACTTTAGAAGCATGGCAAAAGACTTCGTTGTCTAGTAGGCGATGTTATTTGACGCCATGTCCACCTTCTAGTTTTTCTGATATCCCTACGAGTGGATTGTCAGAAAATATTGAGCAGGAGAATTTTACTTTAGAAGAAAGTGAATATGGGCAACAACATTTTGGTATTGTTGCCATACAAGTAGAATCAATAGATTGGTTGTGGTTGAATCATGCAGGCCATCGAAGGGCATACTTTGATTATAAAAGTGGAAACCATCGTTGGATGGTGCCTTAAGATTTTTCTCCGCTGGGATTGTCGGCTT
>JBMLPQ010000271.1:0-10090 GCA_049242025.1 Sediminibacterium sp. | reverse complement strand
CATATGGTTATGGTTTATCTATTAAATAGTTGTTTATGCAACTATTGCAAATATACTGAGTCAAACTAATAACTGTTTGTATTTAACCAAAAAATAACCAAAAAGTTTCCAGCTTTAGGTATTAGGCTTTTCCTGACTAGGATTATTCAACATTTCTTTAGCAAAGAACGCAGCTAATTTGTCTAATTCTGCTTTGGTTAAACGATTTTCAATCTTCAATAAAGCTTCATTGGAGAGGGCTTTGTCTAATTCCTTTTCCTCGTCTTGGTTCATATTATGTTGACTGTCTTTTTCCACCTTGTAAAAGTACGGAATTTCATACTTTAGCCAGATGAATCGAATTGCCAGAATTCAAGAAATGTTACAATCAAATCCTGCGGACCAGTTTTTGCGCCATGCATTGGCATTAGAATGGATTAAGCTTGGGAATGATGCAGAAGCCAAGGTGTTATTTGAAGCCATTTTAACGGATGACCCTAACTATATTGGCTCTTATTATCATTTGGCCAAATTACTAGAACGAATAGGAGATACTAATGCAGCCATTCAATGGTACGAAAAAGGGATGGAAGCTGCCAAAGCTGCAAAAGATCAACATTCTTATAATGAATTGCAATCTGCTTACGAAGACTTAGCTTACTAAAGAAATCATTAAAATTGCCGATTATGTCTTACGAATACCAAAAATACAAAACACCTACCGGAACCCAATTGACTTGCAAAGGGTGGGTGCAAGAAGCAGCGTTGAGAATGTTGTTAAACAACCTTGATCCTGCGGTAGCAGAAAGACCAGAAGACCTGATTGTATATGGGGGTAGGGGTAAAGCTGCGCGCAATTTTGAAGCATTAGATAAAATCATTGCTTCCTTAAAATCATTGGAAGAAGATGAAACATTGTTGATACAAAGTGGTAAACCAGTAGGTATTTTAAAAACCCATAAAGATTCTCCCCGAGTTTTATTGAGTAATTCTCAATTGGTACCCAATTGGGCTAATTGGAAACATTTTTCTGAATTGGAACAGAAGGGATTAATGATGTATGGTCAAATGACTGCGGGTAGTTGGATTTATATAGGTTCGCAGGGGATTGTGCAAGGAACTTTTGAAACCTATGCGGCCATTGCCGATAAACATTTTGGCGGAACATTAAAAGGAACATTAAATGTAACAGCCGGGTTAGGGGGTATGGGTGGAGCACAGCCGCTGGCGATTACCATGAACGAAGGGGTTGCATTAATTGCAGAAGTGGAAGAATGGCGAATAGACAAACGAGTTGAAACCAAATACCTCGACGAAAAATTTGTTGATATTGATGCTGCCATTGACCAAGCATTAAAATACAAAGCAGCGGGAGAAGCAAAAAGTATTGGTGTTTTATGCAATGCGATTGATTTATTACAAGCATTATTAAATCGAAATTGTATACCCGACACCTTAACGGATCAAACCTCTGCACATGATCCTTTGATTGGTTATATACCGCATCTGTTGAGTAATGAGCAAGCTAATTCAATGAGAGCGTCTGATCCTGAAGGATATATTGCTAAAAGTTATGAAAGCATGTATTTGCATGTGCAATTGATGTTGCAATTAATGGACAAAGGTTCTATTACGTTTGATTACGGAAACAATATTAGAGCAAGGGCCAAAGAATATGAAGAGCAACAAGTATCCAAAGGTGTTTTGTTGGCTTACGCTTTAGAGAGAACTTTTGATTTCCCCGGCTTTGTACCAGCTTATATACGCCCACTATTTTGTGAAGGAAAAGGTCCATTTAGATGGGCTGCTTTAAGTGGGGATCCTGCAGATATTGCAGTAACGGATGAATTAATAAAATCACTTTTTCCTGAAAATAAAAGCATGCAACGTTGGATGAAAATGGCCAAAGAAAAAATTGCGTTTCAAGGATTGCCTGCACGAATATGTTGGTTAGGACAAGGAGAAAGAGAAATAGCCGGATTGGCTTTTAATGAATTGGTAAAAACAGGTAAAGTAAAAGCGCCTATTGTCATTGGAAGAGATCATTTAGATACAGGCTCTGTTGCTTCTCCTAATAGAGAAACAGAAGCCATGTTAGATGGATCAGACGCAGTAGCAGATTGGCCAGTATTAAATGCATTGGTAAATACGGCTGGTGGGGCTAGTTGGGTTTCTTTGCACCATGGTGGTGGTGTAGGAATGGGTTATTCTATTCATGCAGGAATGGTGATTGTTGCAGATGGCACAGATGATGCTGCTGCAAGACTAGCAAGGGTTTTACGCAATGATCCTGGAATGGGCGTTATTAGACATGCAGACGCGGGATATGAAATTGCCAAAGCCACTGCAGCTCAATTTAATTTGGGGCTTTAAGATTCATCCATCCATCATAATCCAGCTAAATCATACGGTACTCTTACAGAAGTTTTGTATTATTACCTTATGAAAAATATGACGCAAAAACTAAACAAATCTTTCAGCCTACTAGTAGTGGGGCTGGGATTAATTGCTTTGCCAGTAGTGGCACAAGAGAAATTAAATCCTACTGTTGAAGCTATCATTAAAGAAGCCAACACTAATTCTCAATTACAAAGATTAGGACATGAGTTAATGGATGGAGTAGGACCACGCTTAGTGGGTTCTTCTAAAATGGTTCAAGCAAGTGATTGGGCAATTGCGCAATATAAAAATTGGGGAATAGAAGCAAAAAGAGAAAACTATGGAACTTGGAGAGGATGGGATAGAGGCGTTACGCATATTGATATGGTTGCACCCTGGACAAAGTCTTTAGAAGGTACTCAGTTGGCATTTAGCCCAGCCACTAAAAAGCCAGTAACCGCAGAAACCATCGTGTTGGCTGATGTAGCAGACTCATTGGCATTTCAAGCATGGTTGCCCAGTGTTAAAGGAAAATTTGTATTGATTTCAATGCCTCAACCAACCGGACGTCCAGATTATAATTGGGCGGAGTTTGGTACCAAAGCATCAATTGAAAAAATGAAGAAAGAGCGTGCGGAAGCTACCGATGCTTGGCGCAAGCGCATCAGCAAAACAGGTTTGAGTGCTGCTAAATTAGCGCAAGCTTTAGAAAATGCGGGAGCCGTTGGAGTGGTAGGAAGCTTATGGAGCAATGGTTTTGGCGTAAATAAAATTTTTGCAGCCAACACCAAAAAAGTTCCAACGATTGATATTGCTTTAGAAGATTATGCTTTATTGTTTCGTTTAACAGAATCTGGTCAAGCACCTAAAATTTCGGTGTTTGCTCAGTCTAAAGAATTAGGCGTAGTTCCAACATTCAATACATTGGCAGAAATGAAAGGCACCGAAAAGCCTAATGAATATGTGATGTTGTCTGCACATTTTGATTCATGGGATGGCGGTACAGGTGCAACTGATAATGGAACAGGAACTTTAGTGATGATGGAAGCAATGCGTATTTTAAAAGCAGTGTATCCTAATCCAAAAAGAACCATTCTAGTAGGTCATTGGGGTTCTGAAGAACAAGGATTAAATGGTTCACGTGCATTTGTAGAAGACCATCCTGAAGTAGTTAAAAATTTACAAGCATTATTTAATCAAGACAACGGAACTGGTCGTGTGGTGAACTTAGGTGGAGCTGGATTTAAATATGCGAAAGATTTTATTACCCGTTGGTTAGCAGCAGCACCTTCTTATATTAGAGATACAGTAAGAACTAGTTTCCCTGGCTCACCAGCTGGAGGTGGCTCTGATAATGCTTCCTTTATTGCAGTTGGTGCACCTGCATTTTCTTTGGGTGCTTTGGGTTGGTCTTATGGAAATTACACTTGGCATACCAATAGAGATACCTACGATAAAATTGTATTTGACGACGTTCGCAACAACGCCATTTTAACGGCTATTTTAGTGTACATGGCTTGTGAAGATCCTGAGAAAATGCCAACCGATAAAGCCGAATTACCTGCAGGTCCTCGAGGCCCACAAACATGGCCAACACAAAGTAAAGCCAAGCGTGCAGGTGGTTATGATAATTAAGTTTTAAACTCCATTTCCTATTTATGAGAAAAATAATATTGTCTTTTTTATTTGTTGGGTTGATTACAACTGTTGCTTTTGCAGGAACACCAATAAAGGACAAACCCATTAAAACGGGAGCAGATCAAACGGATAAATACCTGTCTTATTTAAAAGGTAAGCGAGTGGCTTTATTAGCTAATCCAACCACTATTGTAGGAGACAAGCATTTTGTAGACAGCATGTTAAAGCTGGGAGTGAATATTGTAAAAGTATTTGGTCCTGAACATGGATTTAGAGGAAATGCAAGCGCTGGTATTAAAGTAGCAGACGAAGTAGATCCTACGAGTGGTGTGAAAGTAGTGTCTTTATATGGATCTAAACGTAAGCCTTCTAAAGAAGACATGGCCGATGTAGATTTAATGATATTTGATATTCAAGACGTAGGATGTAGATTCTACACCTATATCAATGTGTTGAGTCATATTATGGAAGCCTGTGCAGAAAATGGGAAAGAGCTATTGATTCTAGACAGGCCCAATCCCAACGGATACTTGGTGGATGGCCCAATTTTAGATATGAAATTTAAGTCGGGTATTGGAATGTTTCCTATACCAATTGCACATGGTATGACTATTGCAGAGTTTGCTCAAATGATTAATGGAGAAGGTTGGTTGCCCAATAAAATGCAGGCCAAATTGAAAATCATTAAAGTGGCCAATTATGCACATGATATGGACTACACTTTACCCGTTAAGCCTTCACCTAATTTGAATACACAGCAAAGTATTCTATTGTATCCAACTACCTGTTTGTTTGAGGGTACAGTATTGAATCATGGAAGAGGAACTATGTTCCCTTTTACCATTTTTGGAAGTCCATTGTATAAAGGCATATATGATTTTACGTTTACACCAACTAGTATCAAAGGCATGGCAGAAACGCCTTTGCATATGAATAAAGAATGCTACGGATTAGATCTTCGCAATGTAAATATTGCAGAATTGAAAAAGAAAAACCGCATTCAAATTCAATGGATGATTGACCTTTATAATAAGTTCCCTGTTAAAGAACAATTCTTTGATCGCTCTCAGAGTAATCAAATAGGAGATATCAATAAATTGATAGGGAACGATATATTTCGCAAGCAAGTTGCAGAGGGAAAATCGGTAGAAGAAATTTATGCTTCTTGGGAACCCGGATTGTCTGAATACAAAACTATGCGAAAGAAATATTTACTCTATCCTTAGTAAGTATTTGTCATATCGGTATCAACACAAATAATAAAGTCTGCTTTGCCTAAATTTTCGGCAAGCAGACTTTTTATATTAGACTGACTTACGGTAGAAATTGTTCCAATTTTTAGGCTTGGTTTCTGTTGCTTTAAATACCAATTGATGCCATCATAATTGTCGGAATGATAAGCCCCATTGTAATGCAAAAACAATGAGCCGTTGGCATGATTGGTTAATATAAAATGAGCCATACTAGCATCTTTACTCGCTTGTGCTTTAGGCATATTTTCGGTGGCGTGTACACCCATCATTTTCATCATGTTCACATAACCTGGTAATGATGCATCATATGCCATTGGTAAAGGTGCCATCCACTTTTTTTCTTCGCTGGTTAAACTATCTAATTTTCCAAACCCGCCCTTGTTTACTAAAGCAGCATATTTTCTAGGAATATTGGTAGCAATGAATGGGATATTATTTGCTTTAGCATAGTTCACCAATGGAGCATAATCGGTTGGATAATTTTTCCATAATCTTGCATTTGAGTCTAAGCCTTTCGCGCTCAATTTCCCTGATAAATAATTGTTGAGTGCATCTTGATTGTCTGCTTCAAACATCTCTGCACCAAGCACCATTTGTCTATTCGCATGTAAATCTTTAGTAACCGCTAATTGCAGCCAATGTGCTATCGCATTATTATGAAATTCGCCAAATAAAACGATGTCTTTTTCTTTTAGTAGACGAATCATTTTTGCATATGATACTTTTTTGCCTTTTGCGTCAAATAAAGTATAAGGGCTTTTTTGTTGAGCGTTTAATATTGTGGCAAATGACACAAACAAACCGATAATCAGTAGCTTTTTCATGGAGGGCTGTTTAATCAAATATACCTAATATCTAACTAAATAAAATTCCTTGAGTCGCTTTCAAAATGGTTTTTGGTTTTTGAAGTAGCGTTAATTCGTGTCTGTTACTTGGAGCTATTTCAATCATTGGGCTCGGCTCGAACCTAGAAGCAACCAGCACCGTTGTTTGGTTTGCATGCGGTAGAAAAGTTTGTAATGCCAACTCAGGACTATTGTTCTCTTTTGATAAATGGGAGAGCAATAAATGGCTCATATTTTTTGGTCGATAATGCTTAAACAAATCAAGTGCTTGTCTATTAGAGATATGTCCTTTGCCGTTACTAATTCTATCTTTTAACGGTTGTGAATAACGTCCGTTTTTAAGTAATACTTCATCATAGTTTGATTCTAGAAAAGCAGCATGGCATTGTTGAAAATAATGGGTAACGTTATTGCATGCAATTCCAATATCAGTAATCACTCCCACATGAATGCCTTGATAGCTTACTATGAAACTATGCGGATCTGCTGCATCGTGTTCCTTACTAAAGGGTGTAACCATTAACGAATTTTCCGTTGTTTGGCTTTTTTCTTTACCAACAAAAATGGGTTGGTTTGCTTCAAAAGAATGAGATAAATGTCTGATTAATTTAGGTCCTCCTTTAGCTGTTTCAGGAGTTATATAAATTGGCAGTTTGTATTTATTAGCAAAAGTGGAAAGCCCTTTAATATGGTCGGTATGTTCGTGTGAAATAAAAATGGCCCTTAGTTTTTCTGCCGACAAATTCAGCTGTTTCATCCTGATTTCTGTTTCTCTTAAGGAAAGGCCAATGTCTACCAAAACCGCGTCAGTACTATTCCCTATGTAATAGCAGTTGCCGTTAGACCCAGAATTTAAAGAAGCAATTTGTAAACTCATGAAACGCAAATAAATGCCAATTTTTTTGAATTCCCTTCTGTCTTTAGTTTTTAAGCCAAATCTGTTTATAATAGGGCCGAAAGTGAAAACGTACTAGCACATCAAGGAACAATGATTAAATTGCAGCATGTCTGAAAACTTTGTATCCAATGATCCACTCCATGGTAAAACCTTGGAGTGGATTCTTACTTATTTAGTAAAGCATTTTGGTTGGGAAGACCTTGCCAGAATGATCAATATCAATTGTTTTAAAAACAACCCTAGTATTAAATCGTCGCTAACCTTTTTGCGAAAGACTCCATGGGCTCGCAAAAAAGTGGAAGATCTTTATATTAGTACCCTCTAATCTATTTCAATTAAGTTGGTTGTTTTGATGATATCTGAAACTGCATTGTATAGGGTATCTAAATCTCCTTGGGTATTGAAAGCCTGAATGGAATACCTTAAAAACACTCGATCTCCATGAGGCATTACGGGTATTTCTATTTTGTATTGATCAAACAAAAGATTCTTTAATTGAATTGGATCTTTCGTTTTTATAGGAATACTGAATAGTTGTAAAATAAAATCATCCGTGAGTGGAGCCAATGGTTGGCTGTTAACCAACTCGCAAAACTTCATTGCATTCAATTTAACCAAGTCTCTACATTCTTTTGAAACTGCAGTCCAATTGTATTGGTTCATAAATTGAATTGCTTCTGGAATGCATAAGAAAGCAGAAAAATCTCTGGTTCCTTGTGTTTGATGATAATCTAAAAAGGAAGAGTGAGAAGGAGTAGTACTGTTGAATCCCCAACTAATTACTAAGGGATCTAACATGCGTTGATAGGCTTTGTTTACGTACAAAAAAGTACTTCCCTTTGGGGTCATCATCCATTTATGACAGGCACCTGTAAAAATATCTGCGCCTAAACTACTTAAATCAATAGGGGCTTGTGCTGGTCCGTGCGCCCCATCTATAAATATGGGAATGCCCATCTGCTTTGCTTTAGCGCATATTTCTTCTATAGGAAATCTTAATCCTGTTGAGCTGGTGATATGACTGATGAAAATTAGTCTTGTTCTATTATTTGCTCCTTTAAAAAATTCTTCTACAAAAGTTTCTTTGGTGGTTAATGGCAAGCTAATGGGTTGCTTTTTATAATGTGCGCCAGCCTGTGCACAATAATATTCCCAAGTTCTGTCGCAAGCGCCATATTCTAGATTGGTGGTGAGTACTTCATCTCCGGCTTTCAATGGAAAACTCTTAGCAACAAGGTTTACTGCATGCGATGGATTTACTAGGTAAACCAAATCGTCTGCTGAACAATGTAAATATTTACCCAATTCTTCTCTAGACTGTTGTAAATAATCTAACCCTGTTTTTACAATAAATAATACAGGCTCTTGTTCAAGTTCTAATTGATATTGTTGATACCTTTCAAAAATGGGTTTGGGGCATGCGCCAAAAGATCCAAAGTTTAAAAAGGTTAGGTCTTTTCTTACTAAAAATTCATTTCTTAATTGTTCGGTAATCATAGCCTTCCATTAGATTGTTTAGTGATTGAAGGTACAATTTTGTAAATTGTGTTATGGTTTTTCTGGATTTACAAGCGGTTACTAAATTTGAAAGAGGCAATACAGTGCTTCATCCTATGCATTTTACCATGCAAGAAGGAGAAAAAGTTGCTATTGCTGGGGAGACTGGTTCGGGTAAATCTACCTTCCTAAAATTGATTGCAGGCTTATTGCAGCCCGATCAAGGGAATGTTTATTTTGAAGGAATTCGAGTATTAGGTCCTGATGAACAGTTATTGCCTGGGCATCCAAAAATTGCTTACTTGTCTCAGCATTTTGAATTGAGGAATAATTATAAAGTACATGAGTTACTCGAAATGACCAATCAATTAGATGCAAGATCGGCTCAACAAATATTTGATGTTTGTAGAATCAGTCATTTAATGATGCGTAAGTCTGATGAATTATCGGGTGGAGAAAAGCAGCGAATTGCATTGGCTAAACAACTCACTTCTTTCCCTAAGTTATTATTACTAGACGAGCCTTTCTCTAATTTAGATCGGGTACATAAAGAATTGATTCGATCAGTAATAGATGATATTTGTAATACACTAAAAGTAACTTGTTTATTGGTTTCACATGATGCTACCGATTTATTGTCCTGGGCCGATCGAATTATCATCATGCAAGATGGTCAGCTGGTACAACAAGGAACACCTAAGCAACTATATCATCATCCTGTTAACGAATATGTGGCTGCATTGATGGGGGAGTATAATTTAATTAATACCAAAACCCATGAAGTTTTTCTTCAACTGTTAGGAGAAGGAGTTCGGGGAAAGCGTGCCTTAATTAGACCGGAACAATTGGCTATATCTGTTACCAAACCTATACAACCCCATTTTGTAGAAGGGGTGGTTCAAAAAGTATTGTTCTTTGGGGCATATTATACCATTGAAGTGTGGGTGGATGAGTTTATCTTAAAAGTAAGAACCACCACATTTATGTTTAATGCAGGAGACATTGTATTTATAACGGTTGCACCAATTGGAGCTTAATTCTATTACTTCAAATATTTTGCAAAAAAACCAAGGGTTCTTTCCCATGAGAGCTTTGCTGCTGCTTCATTGTATCTGGCACCAGCTGTGTCATTATGAAATGCGTGGTTCACATTTTCATAAATAAAAAGTTCGTAATTGATTTTGTTCTCCTTTAGTGCTGCTTCATAAGCTGGGATACCCTCATTTACTCGGGTGTCTAATCCACCATAATGCAACATCACTGCCGATTTAATTTGGGCTACTTTGGTTGCTTCTGGTTGTCTGCCGTAATAAGCTACTGCCGCTTTTAAATTGGGGACATTTACTGCTAAATTATTAGCCATTGCTCCACCCCAACAAAAACCTACACAACCCATTTGGCCATTGCAATCTTTTCGGGTACTCAAATAGGTAAAAGCACGAATGAAATTTTGCAAACTCTCTTCTGCTTTAAGTGTGGCAAATTTTGCTCTTAGTTCGTCGTCGTTTTTAGGTAACTCACCTAAAGGGGAAAGTATATTTGGTGCAATTGCAAGGTAGCCTGCTTTTGCGGTCCTTCTGGTTACGTCTTCTATATGAGCG
>JBMLPQ010000270.1:0-7374 GCA_049242025.1 Sediminibacterium sp. | reverse complement strand
ATTCATGGTGTTGATAGTTTAAAATTGTTACAAGAAATCAACAAACAAGCAATCAAAAACAATCGTACCATTGAGTGTTTGTTACAAATTCATATTGCACAAGAAGAAACCAAATTTGGATTAGACGAAACAGAGTTGGAGCAAATAATTGCCCAAATTGACCAATTACCCAATGTGAGGATCTGCGGCTTAATGGGAATGGCCTCTTTTAGTGAGGATCAACATAAAGTTCGCAATGAATTCAACTATTTAAATAACTTATTCATTAAACATAAATCTTGGTTCATCAAACATTCAAGTAATGAACCCATCTTATCAATGGGTATGAGCGGAGATTATCCAATGGCTATAGAAGAGGGAAGTACTTTAGTAAGAATTGGCAGTTTATTATTTGGGGCAAGAAATTATGCTCAATAAAAAAGCGAACCAACTGATTCGCTTTTTACTACTTCTATAAAGTTTCCTTTAGCCATTTAAAAAATTCACGCTGCCAAACTAACCCATTTTGTGCAGTGGAGACCCAGTGATTTTCGCCAGGTAAATACAGAAGCTTGCTTTTTATTCCACGCAACTGTGCCGCTTGAAATGCTTGTAATCCTTGCTCTATTGGCACCCTAAAGTCAATTCCGCCTTGTACAATCATGATGGGTGTATTCCATTTAGCAACATGATTAATTGGATTTTGAACTCCATACGTTTTTTGTGCTGCAGGGTTTTTATCCCAGTACGCACCCCCATAATCAAAATTCACAAACCACAATTCTTCGGTGGTTCCATACATGCTCTTGGTATCGAATATGCCATCATGAGAGATAAATGTTTTGAAACGATTGTTATGAATTCCAGCTAACATAAAAACAGAATAACCTCCATAACTCGCACCCACACAACCCAATCTATTCTTATCTACAAATGGCTCCTTACTTATAGCATCAATTGCTGATAAATAATCATTCATAACCTGACCTCCATGGTCCTTACTAATTGATTCATTCCATTGAGTTCCATGACCAGGCATTCCTCTACGATTTGGGGCAACTACTATATATCCTTGGGATGCCATTAACTGAAAATTCCATCTAAAAGAATAAAATTGAGTGAGCGGACTTTGTGGCCCACCTTGGCAATACAATAATGTTGGATATTGCTTAGTTGCATCAAAACCTGGAGGATAAATTACCCAGACCAACATTTTTTTCCCATCTGTTGTTGGAACCCATCTTCTTTCAGTTTTACATTTTGCAATAGTGCTATAAAATGCATCATTCACATGGGAGAGTTGCACCATTTGATTATTCTGCAAATTCAACGTGTATAATTCTGCAGCGGTATTCATATCTGTTCTAGAAAGAACTAAGCTATTCCCATTCTGTGCCACTATTCCAGTGATATCAAAATCTCCTGAAGTTAGTTGCTTGATTACAGGTAACATTTTAGTTAGTCCAGGATTATTCACTTGGAATAATTGAAGTGTACCATTGATAGGAGCCCAAAAAAACAAGGAACGACCGTCTTCACTCCATTTAAATCCTTCTACATGAATATCATCTCTATGTGCAGTAAGGTTAACGGGGAACTTGTCATTCACCAATACAATAAGGTCTTGTTTATCGGCTTCAAATCCATCTCTTTTCATTTGCATCCAAGCAAGTACTCCATTTTGATTGTACTGTGGTGCTAAATCATAACCTTTGTTAGCTGCTGTTAAATTAACTGTAAGACCAGTTTCAATATTGTATTGATAAAGGTCTGTATTGGTGCTAACAGCGTAATCAGTACCATATTTTTTCTTTGCAACATAAACAATATGCTTGCTATCAGGATGCCAAACAAAATCTTCATCTCCTCCAAAAGGTTTAGTTGGTGCATCATAAGGCTCATTGGGCATGATATCCTTTCCTGGTAAAGATTTACCTTTCGAATAAGGGGCCACAAATACATGGCTATAAGAACCATCTTCCCAAGTATCCCAATGTCGATAATTTAAAGAAGTGTAAACATATGCATCTGATTTGGGCAAATCTGGATACAATTCCTTTCCTGCTACTTTATTAATTTTCACTTCATCTGAATACAATATATACCTACCATCAGAAGAAATTCTATCATTAATAACCAAATCTTCACTGTTTGTTAATTCAATTGCTGGCCCACCAGATATTGATACTTTAAATTTCTTACGGTTATTTTTATTGGCCGCAACATCAGGAGTAGAAACAGAATAAATAATATGCTGCTTGTCTTTACTGATACCTAATGCAGAAACCCGTTGTATTTGCCATAGTTTTTCTGGGGTCAAATTTTCTTGTGCAAATGCATAGTGCATGCAACCTAACATAGCAATGAAGAGTAATTTTTTCATCAATTATTTTTTACTTGTTTTAGCATAATCTAATACTAGATGAACAAATGCCTTCATTCCTATATCTAGTTTAGAATCATTAATCATAAAACCTGGCGTGTGGTGATCTGGCGCGGTTTCAAAACTAGCAAACTGAGGGTCTCTTGCTCCTAAGAAAAAATAAAATGCGGGGGCTTTAGTGCCAAAGTAGGAGAAATCTTCTGCACCCGTTACCCAATTTGTTAGCTTTACATTAGCTGCACCACCAGCTGCAGTTTGCAAAGAGGGTAGGGTTCTTGCTACTAATTCAGGGTCACTATAAGTAACCAATGTTTTAGTATCAATTATCACTTCTGCTGTTGTCCCATTTGCTTCAGCAATATTTTTTGCAATCAATTTTATTTTTTCATGCACCTCTTTTTGAACTTGATCATCTAAGGTTCTGATGGTTCCTTCCATGATAGCTTCTTCAGGAATAATATTGGCTCTTACACCAGACAGAATTTTACCAACAGAAACAACAACAGGCGATTTAGTTATGTCTATATTTCTACTTACTATAGTCTGCAATGCTTGTATTATTTCTGCACTCACAACAATTGGATCAATGGAGTTCCAAGGATATGCTCCATGACTTTGTTTACCCTTTACTTTAATGGTAAACCAATCTGATGATGCCATAGTAGATCCAGGCTTATAGTAAATTTTACCTAAATCGTATTTTGAATTGATATGAATACCAAATACAGCATCCACTTTAGGATTATCCATTGCCCCTTCTTTAATCATTAATGGTGCACCACCTTCTTCATTTGCAGGTGGGCCTTCTTCAGCAGGCTGAAATAAGAATACAACAGTACCACTAATATCATTTTTTATTTTGCTTAGTACTTCTGCAGCACCTAATAGCATAGCTACATGTGAATCATGTCCACAAGCATGCATTACTGGAACAGTTGCTCCATTATATTCTCCCTTTGCTTTAGAAGCAAAAGGTAAGCTGTTTCTTTCTTCTACAGGTAATCCATCCATATCTGCCCTCAATGCAACAACTGGTCCTGGTTTACCTCCTTTTAAAATTCCTACCACACCTGTTTTAGCTACAATACGAGTGCTAATTCCAAAACTCTTTAAAGCTTCATCAACTTTTTTACAAGTATTGAATTCTCTATTTCCTAGTTCAGGAAATTCATGAAAATACCTACGCCAATTAATTATTTTGGCATTTTCGGCATTAAACAATTGTTCGAGTGTTGCAGCAGTAGGCTGTGCATCAGCAAATCCTGATATTAATAATAGGAGGGCAAAAATATTTTTCATATTGAGCAGATTGTTATTGAATCCTAAGATACTGAATAGACTCTATTCATTCAATGTGAATTCCTAATATAAATTTTAGATTCTGCTGAAGAATTGGTAACTTACTCTAAACCCATTCACTTATGAAAAAAATAACTTATTTAGCTGCAATTGCAATTGTGTTGAACATATCAACTGCTAGCGGTTCTGCTGTTGAAACTACTGTTACAACAAGCGAAACAACTAAATCATCTTCAACAACGATCTCAATGGATGACGCAGTAGTAACCGACGCAATGAGTCAGTTTAAAAGTTTATCTAGAGTTGATAGAAAAGCAAAATTAAAAGAGGTTAAATCATTGATGAAAGAGTACAAAGCCAATAAGGCAACAGCAACTCCATCAAATGACAAAGTATTACTGGCCATTCTAGCTATTTTGCTGCCTCCATTGGCCGTTTATTTGCATGAAGGAACAACAAATACTACTTTTTGGATCAGCGTTCTTTTAACCTTGTTGTTTTGGATACCAGGTGTTATTTATGCACTAATTACCGTTCTGTAATTACCTATGCTCACCGTATACTTGGCGAAGTGTATCTGCAATTTCGCCAAGTGTACAATAGGTTTCAACAGCTTCTACTACCAATGGCATCAAGTTGCTTGAACCAGCAGCAGCGGTTTTAATTGCGCTTAAGCAATGATCAACTTTTGTTTGATCTCTCTTACTTTTTAACGCAGCTAATTTAGCAGTTTGCAGCTGACGAATACTATCGTCTATTTTAAATCCAGGTACAGGATTTTCTTTATCAATAGTAAATTTGTTTACCCCAACAATAATCTTTTCACCACTTTCTATATTACGCTGATATTCAAATGCACTGCGGGCAATTTCTTCTTGCATAAAGCCTTCTTCAATAGCACTTACACTTCCACCCATTGCAGTAATTTTATTCAGCAATTCCCAAGCTTTGTTTTCTACTTCGGCAGTAAGCGATTCAACAAAATAACTTCCTGCTAAAGGATCAACAGTATCAGGTGCTCCACTTTCAAAAGCTACTATTTGTTGGGTCCTTAAAGCAATTCGAGCAGCTTCTTCTGTTGGCAAACTCAATGCTTCATCATATCCATTGGTATGCAAACTTTGTGTGCCACCTAACACTGCAGCAAGTGTTTGAATAGTAACCCTACTAATATTATTTAATGGTTGCTGAGCAGTTAATGTGGCTCCACCTGTTTGAGTATGAAAACGCAACATCATTGCTTTTTCATCTGTTGCACCTAGGTCTTTCATAATGCGTGCCCACATTTTTCGGGCAGCACGAAACTTAGCTACTTCTTCAAATAAATTATTGTGCGCATTAAAAAAGAAAGACAATCGTTTTCCAAATACATTGATGTCTAAACCCTTTGCTAGAGCGGCTTCTACATAAGCTTTGCCATTGCTTAATGTAAAAGCAATCTCCTGCACTGCAGTACTTCCTGCTTCGCGGATATGATAACCAGAAATAGAAATTGTATTCCATTTAGGTAATGAAGTACTACACCATTCAAAAATATCTGTAATAATTCGCATAGAAGGTTTAGGTGGATATATATAAGTCCCTCTTGCAGCGTATTCTTTTAAAATATCATTTTGTATAGTTCCTGTAATCTTTTTTAAATCGGCTCCCTGTCTTTTTGCCAAAGCAACATACATAGCTAATAAAATAAAACCAGTAGCATTAATAGTCATGGAAGTACTCACTTTTTCAAGCTCAATATCCTTAAACAACAATTCCATGTCTTCTAAGCTATCAATAGCAACCCCAACTTTACCTACTTCTCCTTCTGATAATGCATGATCACTATCATATCCAATTTGAGTAGGCAAATCAAAAGCTACACTAAGCCCCATTACACCTTGACTTAACAAATAATGATAACGTTTATTACTTTCTTCTGCAGTTGAAAAACCAGCATATTGACGCATTGTCCATAACTTCCCCCTATACATATCTGCTTGAACACCCCTTGTATATGGAAACTGTCCGGGCATATCATTATTCAAGTCTAATGCAACAATATCTTCTGCCGTATAACAAGCTTTAATTTCAATTTCACTATCGGTCATTTTTTTTTCTGGCATGTTGTTCGTTTTAAATTATAACAATTGCTTGGCTTCGTAACTCAAAGCTTCGGATACTAGGTCATGCAAGGCTGATGCTGGATTAGCAACTAGAAATTGCATAATAGCTTTCTGCAAATCTAATCCTGAAGCATCAGAAGGCAACTGTTGGCCAATTTGGTTGATGATTTGCAAGTTTTTTTCTTTCAAATTTTTAACAGCCTTCCAAGAGGCAGGACTGATATACATTTGTTGCGTAACATTAAAATCAAATTCTTCACGAATTATTTTAGTGTACATCAATTGTAATTCAGCAGCAGAAATAGCACTTGCAGCATTTCTATTGATTAAGTTGGGCAAAGCAATTCTATCGGTCAATAAAAGAAGGCGTTCATAGGCTTGTAGGGGGAGCGAACTCGCCACTTTGCTCTGTTGTTTCTCAAATAAGACCAACCGCCGCTGCAGATAAATCAAATAACCTGCCATGGAAGCAATAAAAACAGCCACAATTACCGTAATTAACACCGAATTATCCATTCTAAAAATGCTTTGTGCAAAGGTAGGGGATCAATAAGGAATTCCTTCTATCGTAAACACAAACAGTGATGGGTTCAGGCAAATTGGTAACTTTGTAGTCTAAATATTATTTATGGAAACAGCAATTACAACTCAAATTCCAATAACCTTAACAGAAGGAGCTATTGTAGAAATTAAGCGATTAATGGCTGAGCCCAGCTTTGATACTACGCAACGTTTAAGAGTGGGTGTAAAAGGGGGCGGATGCAGCGGAATGACTTATGTTTTAGGGTTTGATCAAACAGAAAAAGAAGATGATCTTTTTGAAATTGAAGGAATACCATGTATCATGAACAAAAGCCATGGATTATACCTGTATGGTATGGAAGTAGATTGGCAAGGAGGGCTCAATAGTAGAGGATTTACATTTAGTAATCCCAATGCTAGCAAAACCTGCGGTTGCGGCACTTCGTTTGCTGTATAAGTCAAGATTAACCGCTACAAATGATTCAACGGTTATCATCTATCCAACATTGAATTAAAATAAAAATGCCCCGATTTACATCGAGGCATTTTTGTTATATAGCAATTTGCTTATTTAGCTTTTGATCCTAATGCTCTGCCTTTTCCAAAATCTACTAAGAAAGGAGCAGCAACAAATATTGAAGAATAAGTACCAGTAGCCACACCAATCAACATTGCAAAGGCGAATCCTCTAGTTACTTCACCACCAAAAATGAATAAGATTAAGATGGTTAAGAATACCGTAACAGAAGTCATAATGGTTCTGCTCAATGTTTCGTTGATAGCTCTGTTAATGATGGTAGCTGTTGGCGTACCCTTCATCAATGCACTGTCTTCTCTAATACGGTCATAAACAATAACGGTATCGTTCATTGAGAAACCAATAACGGTAAGAATTGCCGCAATAAAATGCTGATCAATTTCTAATGGGAATGGAACAAAATCCTTTAAGAAACTGAATACAATCAATGTTACAAATACGTCGTGCATCAATGCAACGATTGATCCCAATGAATATCTCCAATCGCGGAAACGAATAAAGATGTACAAGCAAATTACCAATACGGCAAACAAAGTAGCTTTGGTTGC
>JBMLPQ010000269.1:0-4452 GCA_049242025.1 Sediminibacterium sp. | reverse complement strand
GAAGCCATGTTTGAGCATGTATGGAGAAGAACCAAGAAAACTTTTTATAATAAAACTTTTCACGGCATTAATTGGGATAGTTATAAAACCGATTACGAAAAATACCTTCCATCAATTGGTAACAATTATGAATTCAGTGAAATGCTGAGTGAGCTATTGGGCGAATTAAATGTGAGCCATAGTGGAGCTGCATTTGGTAGCTTTAATGCCAATGGAGACGCAACAGCATCATTGGGTGCGTTTTATGATGCGGCCTATACTGGCAATGGTGTTAAGATTGAAGAAGTTGTGTTAGGGGGGCCTTTAGATAGAGCAGGCCTCAATGTAAAAGCAGGAGCCATCATCGAAATGATTGATGGGGAAATGGTTACAGCAGATAAAGACTTAGCGCAATACCTCAATAGAAAATCAGGTAAAACAGTGTTGCTTTCTTTAAATGAAAATGGCGTTAAAAGAGAAATCACCGTTAAAGCCATTAGTACTGGTGAAGAGAATGGATTATTGTACAGACGTTGGGTAAAAAGAAACTCCGATGAAGTAGAACGTTTAAGTGGTGGTGCATTGGGTTACGTGCATATCCCTGGTATGAGTGATGGTACATTTAGATCTACATATGAAGACATCATGGGTAAACATTTCTTAAAGAAAGGGGTAGTGGTAGATACCAGAAACAATGGAGGCGGAGACTTGGTAGCAGACTTAGCTGTATTCTTGAGTGGCAAACAATTCATGAACTATACCAATGATGTAAGAAGCAATGGTTACGAGCCTAATTTCCGTTGGACCAAGCCAAGTATTTCATTGGCTAATGAAGCCAACTACAGTGATGGACATTGTTATGCATTTATGGTGCAAGAATTAAATGTAAACAAGTTGGTAGGAACTCAGGTTCCAGGAACTTGTTCCTTTGCAGCATGGGAAAGCTTAATGGATTCAGGTATCCGTTGGGGTGCACCAACAGTGGGTGTTAAAACCAATGCAGGCAAGTATTTAGAAAATGCAGCTACTGACCCAGACTTCTTAGTATTCAACGAATATGAAGTAGTGAAGAAAGGAGTAGACCAACAACTAGAAGTAGCGGTGAAGGAATTGATGAAGACGATTAAGTAAGTGTATTTCCTGAACAACACGAAATACGGATATATGAAGTACTACAAAAGGCCTCGAAATTTTCGGGGCCTTTTAGTTTTTGAGAATCCAGCGAGCTGGAGTATATCCTTTAACACTGAAACTCTGATTATTGCTAGCGTTTTTAAATTCTTTTCTGTTTGAATAAATCAAAATCGCAAATGGGTTACTGCCCCAACCGCCGATAAAGGGGGGCGGAATAATTTTGATGATGGCAATGTCAGACATTGGGAAGCTGACGAATTGGTCATTATCTACTAAGATTTCATCAATAAATAAATTGGCTTCATTGGAAGATCTATAAGCAAATGACCAGTATGTTTTTACACTTTCCGTATTGTCAGTTCTGGATTCTCCCATTGAGAATAAGTTTCTGCTAGGCTTAACATTTGACTCTTGAATCATTAAACCTGGAATTCGATCATGTAAATAATGTAAAACAGTTGAATAACCGGTCATTGTATAGTTTTCAAAACCAGAAATAATTATTTCATCATCTCTTTTGTATAAATCAGATGAATATTTTTCATTAAACAAATCTCCCTTACTTTTTCTATTCCCAGACACCACTAATTCTGGAATGGTATTATCATTACTAAAGTTAAATGGGTCGAATACAATATCAGTAGCTTTTGGTAGTTCAATATTTTTCTGTCCAATTTTTACCACCATTGTTTTTGAGGCTTCAGCTGTAAAAGCAGAATCAACAGGGGTAGTCAAACTAATATTTAAAACATCTCCCTTTCCTTTCTTTTTTTGTTTAGGAGTAAATTTGAAATTTACACTCCCTTCAAATACATATTTGTTGATTATAAAATTTCCTACATCATCAGTTTTAATATCATCCATGATGATGTCCTTTCCTGATGAAAGAATCATGCTTATTACTGAGTCTTTTTTTATGAAATTATTTATGCTGCCATAAATTGAAAGTGGTGATTGTTGAACTAAAAAGTGCAATGCATATGCACCTTCTTTCATGCTACTGTCTATTTTGATTGAACCTATCGCTTTACCTCCTGCTATTGGATACCTAAACTTCCAAGTCTTTAAACGATTTAAATCTTTAACCCATAAATGAAGTGTCGAAATACTTTTGGGCTTATTTAAATTGGGGGAATACGTGCATTCAAAATTGATTGATTCTCCGTGCAGAATTTGCGAAGCTTTTAATTGAATATCTAAACTATCAGCATGCGCTGTATTAATTGCGCAAAGAAAACTGATGGTTAAGATCAAGTATCTCATGCTTTTCTAATTATTTCCGCCCCCAAACTTTGCAAGCGTTGATCAATAAATTGATAGCCTCTATCGATTTGTTCAATATTTTGAATAGTGCTTTTTCCTTCTGCGCTAAGTGCGGCAATCAAGAGTGCTTGTCCTGCTCTAATATCGGGGCTGCTCATGGTGATTCCGCGAAGTGTATTTTTTCTTCCTAGTCCAATTACGGTTGCTCTATGTGGATCGCACAAAATAATTTGTGCGCCCATGTCTATGAGTTTGTCTGTAAAAAATAAACGGCTTTCAAACATTTTCTGGTGGATTAAAACTGATCCAATAGCTTGTGTAGCCACTACCAATACAATGCTCAACAAGTCGGGTGTAAAACCAGGCCATGGATGATCTGAAATGGTTAGTATTCCTCCATCCATAAAAGTTTGTATGGTATAAGATTCCTGTGAAGGAATATAAATATCGTCGCCTTGTATATCAAATTGAATACCTAGTTGTTGAAATTTTTCTGGAATGATTCCTAAATGTTGAACCCCTGCATTTTTAATAGTGATTTCACTTTTAGTCATCGCAGCTAAACCAATGAAGCTGCCTATTTCAATCATGTCTGGGAGTAATCGGTGGTCTGTTCCTCCCAGCTTTTCTACTCCCTCAATAACTAATAAATTACTACCGATACCGCTAATTTTTGCGCCCATTCTGTTGAGCATGCTGCACAACTGTTGTAAATATGGTTCGCAAGCTGCATTATAAATAGTAGTAGTACCCTCCGCTAAAACAGCTGCCATGACAATGTTTGCAGTACCTGTTACGGATGGCTCATCGAGTAACATATAACAACCTTGCAAAGCATCGGTGGTTAATGTGAAGCAACCTACACTTTCATCATAAGCATAAGTGGCGCCTAATTTTTGAAACCCAATAATATGAGTGTCTAATCTTCTTCTTCCAATTTTATCGCCACCTGGTTTGGGTATATATGCTTTTTTAAAACGAGCCAATAAAGGACCCGCCAGCATTACACTTCCTCTAAGTCTTCCACTTTTTTGTCTGAATTTTTCAGAAGCCAAATAGGCAACATCAATATCATTTGCTTGAAACTGATAAGTATCTTGATTAATGCGATTCACTTGTACGCCCATTTCTTTCAATAACTCAATGAGTAAATTAACATCGAGAATATCTGGAATATTTGAAATGGTAACAGATTGCTTCGTTAATACTACTGCAGAGAGTATTTGCAAAGCTTCGTTCTTTGCACCCTGCGGGGTAATCAATCCCTTTAACTGCTTGCCTCCTATGACTTCAAAACTACTCATGAAAATTAATAGCGTTTCTTAAATCCTCCGGGGTTTCTGTCGTTGCGATTACTGCCGCCACCATTTCTTGGGTCGTTACGCTGACCGCCACCTTGATTTCTATCATTGCGTTGTCCGCCCCCATTTCTTGGATCGTTACGTTGTTGGCCACCACCTTGGCTTCTATTATTTCTTCCGCCAAAGTTCTGTTTCCATCTACCGCCACTGCGAGCAGGATAATCATCGCGCTCAAACGGTTGATTGCGGTGCTTGATATATGGGGTGTTGCTGAATTCTAGTTGACCACCGGTGATTTGGTCTAACTCAGAACGAATCGCATCATCGTGAACCAATTCTTTATGCCAGTTGCTATAAGACAATTTCATGTAGTATGCAATGGCGTTAGCAAATCCTACTTTCTTTTCTGGGTCTTCTTCTTTCAATGCCTTATCTATCACCACTTCTAAATTCTTTCCTAAGTGCGCATATTTTGGATTGCGCTTTGGATAAGGAAGTGGTTCAGGTTTTAACTTATAAGTTTCCTTTTGAGGGATCGGATAAGGGCTGTCTACATCTAGCGTAAAATTGCTGATGAAAAAAAGATGATCCCATAGTTTGTGCCTAAAGTCTTCTACATTTTTCAGGTGTGGGTTCAAAAAGCCCATTAGCTCAATTACAGCCTGCGTTTGTTGTTGTCTTTTAGCCCTGTCTTCAATTGTGAGGAGGTAATCTACCATCTTCTGTACGTGTCTTCCGTACTCCTTCATTCCCAGGAGCTTCCTGGAGGTATTAT
>JBMLPQ010000268.1:0-7269 GCA_049242025.1 Sediminibacterium sp. | reverse complement strand
GTTAAGATGTTTAAACTTTTAGGTATTCTTGAAGCGCTTTCACATAATCTTCAAAAGCTTTAATGCCTTCTGGGGTAACTTTACAGGTTGTTTGAGGGTAATTATCTTTGAATTGCTTTACCACTTCTATATAGCCAGCATCTTTTAGTTTTTGAACCTGTACACTTAAGTTACCCGCAGTAGCATTTGTTTTCTCCCTTATAAAGGTGAATTCAGCTTCTTTAACGCTAATGAGTAAACTCATTATGGCCAACCTAAGCTGCGAATGCAATATGGGATCAAGTTCTTTAAACATTGGATCTAGTCTGAGCTAAGTATTTTTTTCTTAAAATGATGCCAGGAATAAACCAGCAAACCAATGCCGATGCAGATCCTAGTAACATATCATATTTACTTTCGGTAAATAAGCTTAACATAAAAAACCCATAAGTCATAAGCGCACCTACTTTCATAGGCGTAAACTTTTTAACCATTCCCGTAACCATGGTTGGAAAAGCATAAATCAAAATATATACAGAATAGAGCGAGGGGGTAAATGGTTTTATTATTTCGTCGGGACGACCGTCTGCATAATGCTTCATCAAGGTAACCCCATCTTGTGAAAATAATTTTTCCGTTTGAACAGGAACGATATTTTGGTAAAAACTCAATGCAAAAATACTGATGCCAAAAACCAACCATACTGCATTTATCACGTCATCGTCGTATTGCTTTGCTTTCAAATTTTTCTTCTCTTTAATGGATAGATATACTTGAGGTGCAATGGCAGCAAAAACCAACCACCAGATATCAATTGCTAGTGTAAAATCATATTCTCTTTGAAGGTAGCTAACAAACGATGCTATAGAAACCACCGACCCCCATAGCAAAGAACCAATACCAGTGTCGTGGTAACTGCCTTTTGCTTTTTTGATCATATTGGCAATGAGTTGCAGACTTTCCTGCTCCGTTAGTTGTTTTTCTTCTGACATGTTATGCTTTTTTAATTCTTGCTCTGAAAGAATAGCCCGGAATAATCCATGCGATTACCACTGCTGGAACCAATAATAAAATTATTTCTCGAGATTGAACATAAACTGAAATGGCTGATAAAATCCAGCAAGTAATACCACCAATTTTCAATGGTTTAAATCGCATAATGATTCCAGACAAAAAAGTAGGTATTCCGTAGAAAAGAAGTATAAAGGCATAGAGCATTGTCCAGGTTCCTAACTTAGCCATGATAAAAGAAACAAGCGCCATAGATATTCCAAAAGTTACCCATACATAATTAATGATTTCATCCGTATAGGTTTTTACCGTCTCTTGTTTTTTATGTTTAAATGAATAATAAATCTGAAAAACAACTGCACCCCAGGTTAGTATCCATACCATACCCGATTTAGGACCAATATCCGTAAAGGTTAACATGATATAATGACTGAGCGCACAAATGGCTACTACCCATCCCCAAACCAAATAAAGTGTACCATTTTCGGAGAAACGGTTTTGAGCTTTGTTAATCATGCTCTCAATCAATGCCAAACTAGAATGGGCTGAAAGCTGTTCTTCATTCTGTTCCATAATAAACATTTAAGTATAAAGATAGCCCCGCAAAGCGGGGCATTAGCAAATTACATGCACAACTTACTGACAAGCAGCTAAAAGTTGACCAGCTTGTTCCTTTCCCCAACTTGGATGAAGCGCAGATGCAGGCTTATAATTACCGAATAACTCTACCGATTTTTCAAACAATTTTTTGGCAACTGCTTTACCACCACCAAAAGCTTCAGGTACATTCATTAAATACTGACCTTCTAACAAATAGGGTCTAGGATTATTAGGTTCAATGGCTTTTGCCTTTGCAATAGCTTCAGAAGCAATTGCACCATACGACTGCCACCTAGACATTGGATCCACCGTTAATTGCATTACTGCAACTTGTTGCTTTAAGCAAAATATTTCGGCATTTGACTTTTCGATTGCTTCTGCTTTTGCAATCAACGCATTTACTTTTTCAGCTGTTTTATCTTTATCTGCTGATGGGTTCATGAATGCAGCAATCGTATAATTTCTTGCAGCGTAATAATATGGTAACCACTGGGTTTTCTCTGCATCTGCAACTCTTTCAAAAAAGGATGCGGTTGCATTCATTTCATCAGCAGTTTTGCTTTCTTTCATTTTAGCTAATCCATTCTGCATTGCAGATTCATATTTGGTTTGTGCATTTAATCCAAGAGTTACAAAAAGTGCAACAGCCATTAATAGTTTTTTCATGATTTAAAGTTTAAGTATTGATTTAATTTATTTGTTTTTTAATTTTTGGTATTCATTTTCAACAGAATTGATACTATTCCCATGATATGCTCTGGCATATTGAAATGCAATACCAATTCCCCAACCCAGCATTGGCCAAATGGGCCAGAAATATTTATAGTGATTACTAGAGAGAGACCATATACCCACTAAGAAGCTATTGACAATGATATAGCTAGCTAAACTCCATTTAAAGCCAACCCTTTCTTTGGCAATTTGCCATAGCGTTTCGTCTTTTGGTTCGTTGATGTTTGTGTTGTTCATGTTGTTTAGTTTTAAAATGTATTAAAGATTATTATTGATATTTTGTTGAGAACGATCTACACCCCAGCTAAGAAAAATACCTAAGAAAAAACTTCTATCTGCCGGAGGGTTAATTTCTGAGCGAATCAACTGTCCATTAGTATCTCTTAACCGACCACTGTAATTGTAACCAAAAATTTGTCTTTCATTAAAAACATTGTTTACACCTAGCACTACTACTGCATTGGCTTTCCCAATTTTAGGCAACCAATTCAAGCTAAAATTATTGGAACTATATGCAATGGTTCTATCTGCTAAAAAGTCTTTAGGAGATCTGTTTGGATTAAAATAAGGTCTGCCTGTACTCCAATTATAACTCCAGTTTACGCCGAACATATTTTTAACCCAGAACTTCTTCAAAACCACACTTCCGCTATGTGTTGCAGCAAATGTTGGTTGCACTAATGCAGTATAATTATTGTAATCACGCTTGGTATCTAAATAGGAATAACTGATCCAGTAATCAAAGTTTTTGAATGTTTTTCTATCTCTCCAGAAAAGCTCAATCCCTTGTGCATAACCTAACCCAGCATTGCTAACTGTTGTAGGAAAACTATTGGAAGTTTTTAACAAACTCACATAGTCTTTATAAAATGCTTGGGCACGAAATGTATAACTGCTTGAAATATGTTGATAGGTTAGAATATAGTGATCTGCTCTTAAAAAATCAACTCCAGATTGATTAATTAAAAATCTTCTTTCAGGTGTTTGATAAAAAATACCATAGTCTGCAGACATCTGACTGTTCTTTCCAAGCTTGTATGACAATGCCATTCTTGGGGCTACATTCATTTTATTTAATAAGCTACTGTGCTCTATTCGTATGCCCGGTCTAAAAGCCAATTCATTCGTTATATATAAATCTGCTTCTGCAAAACCTGCAGTATAAAAATCATTCACTTTTGAAGGGAAAAATCCATTGATATTTTGGAAACGACTGCTGTCCGAATTATTCCATACCTCTGTACCAAAACGTATAGTATTAATTGCACCAAATTTTTTGTCGACTACTACTCTTCCTTGAAGCATCCATTGGTGTGCGTTTAAAGAAAATCCAGTTTGATCAATTACAGGGATATTCGTAATTGGAACTGCTTTGTATTGTTGATTTTGAACCTGCGTTAGAATTTCGTCTTTATTGTAACTCACACTGGCGGCAATATTTATTTTCCAACCATTGCCTAAAAATTGTCTAAAGCTTATATTAGTGAATAAATTTTGATTCTTTAAGCTAAATGCATTCCATAATCCAATACTATCTAAAGAAGGATTTCTTACACCTAAAGTACCAGAGTTATAATATGCATACAATTTAAAGACACCATTCTTTTTTGTTTTAAAACGATAGTTAATATCTGCTGTATGAAAATCGGGTACTTTAAAAAAGTCTGGCGCTTGAGGTACTAATTTTTGATAAATCGATAAATTGGTCCAATTGTAACTAAATCCATAACTCGATTTTTTATTATTTGCTACTTGCTGTAAACCAACTGATGCAAACAAAGGAGAAAGCCCTAATTGTATTTCTGATTTTTCTGGAATATCTAAACTCTCTAAACTTAATACACTACTTAAAGCCTGTCCATATAAAGCAGAATATCCTCCGCTACTAAATACTGTTCCACTAAATAAGAAAGGAGAGAATCTTCCCCTTTGAGCAATTCCGGGAACACTACTGTAAAAGAAATTATTGACAACAGTTCCATCAATAATGATTTTTGCTTCTTCAGCAGAACCTCCACGAATGAATAAACCTTCTTGCTCTCCTACTTTTTGTGCACCTGGTAAGGTTTGTATGGTAGCAGAAATATCTGCATTAGCACCTGCCGTAGTTGCAATATCCAAAGCTTTTAAAACGGTACCTTTTTTCTTATCACTCGCTTCATATGATCCTGCAGTAATGATAACTGCCTTTAGTTCATTAATTTCTTCCTTTAAGATAAAGCTGATTACCACTGAATCTGTTCCTAAAACAATAGGAAGCTCCATTGATTTATACCCCATATTACTAGCCACCAATAGTGCATTCCCTTTTTCAATTGTTTTAAAAGAGAAAGACCCAGTGGAATCAGACATCGTTCCATCGTAGCTGTCTTTGATAGAAATATTTGCGCCTGCTAAAATGCGACCCTTATTATCTCTCACCGTTCCTTTTACAAGAACTTGAGCTCTTAATAAGCAAGCCAACATCATTCCCGCTATAAAAATTAAAAATGCTTTCATTTTGTTCTTTTGACAAGACAAACGTAGACTAGTTTATTTTATAAACCAAATTATTTTATAAATATTTTTTTTACAAGGCAACTTTTAGGGTCAGAATATTGTTTAAGTATTGATAATGAACAATTTATGAAAGAGAAAGCCGTTTTTCTGACTGCTCAATGGGAATACTTGGTGATGCTGAATTATCAAATTCCTCCTGAAATATTGCTACCATACCTACCGAAAGGGACCGAATTAGACTTATTTGAAGGAAAAGCTTTAGCAAGTGTAGTTGGATTTCTATTTAATAACACCAAAGTATTTGGCATAAAATGGCCATTCCACACCAATTTTGAAGAAGTAAATCTGCGGTTTTATGTAAAAAGATTTGATGGTGTAAAATGGAAAAGAGGAGTCGCATTTATTAGTGAAATTGTTCCTAAGCATATGATTGCATGGATTGCCAATGGATTATATAATGAACACTATAGCAGAATGCCCATGCAGCATCAAACCCATTTAGAAAATAATTTTTTACAACTCAACTATGAATGGCAAAACAAACAACACTGGAATAGTTTAAAAGTGAAAGCCCTTAACCGTCCACAACCTATTGCACCTGAAACCCAAGAAGAATTTATTTTTGAACACTATTGGGGGTACAATCAACTCAATAAGAACACCCTAATTGAATATGGAGTAGAACACCCACGTTGGGAAATTTATCCGGTTACTTACCATGAACTAAACGCTGATATTGCTAGCTTATACGGATCAGAATTTGTTCCTTATTTAACTGCAAATCCTGAAAGCGTAATGTTAGCAAAGGGTTCTGCTGTTACGATTCGTAAACCCAGTTTTTTTAAAGTATAAAAAAAGAGGTTGCCTATAAAGACAACCTCTGCATATCAGTTTGAATTATAGCTTATTTATATTGCTCACCTATTCCTTTAGCTAATTCGGTCATTTTCTTTAGACCATCTTCTGGTAAGTTACCTTTTTTGAATTCAGCTAATACATCAGGTAATTTATTCTCCATTTCCAATAAGAAATGAGCTTCAAATTCTTTTACCTTCTTAACAGCTACTTCACGTAAAAGACCCAATGTACCTAAGTAAATGATTGCAACTTGCTTTTCTACAGTAAATGGAGAGTACTGTGCTTGCTTTAATATCTCTACGTTTCTAGCACCTTTGTCAATTACTGATTTTGTTGCAGCATCTAAGTCTCCACCAAATTTAGAGAATGCTTCTAGCTCACGGTAAAGAGCTTGGTCTAACTTAAGTGTACCAGCCACTTTTTTCATAGACTTAATTTGCGCATTACCACCTACACGGCTTACAGAAATACCTACGTTAATAGCCGGACGAATACCAGCATTAAACAAGTTACCTTCTAAGAAAATCTGTCCGTCTGTAATTGAAATTACGTTGGTTGGGATATAAGCAGAAACGTCACCAGCTTGTGTTTCAATAATTGGTAAAGCAGTTAAAGAACCACCACCTTTTACTAAATGTTTGATTGACTCTGGAAGGTCATTCATATTTTTTGCAACATCGTCATTAGCAATAACTTTCGCAGCTCTTTCTAATAAACGGCTATGCAAATAGAATACGTCACCTGGATATGCTTCACGACCTGGAGGTCTTCTTAACAACAATGATACTTCACGGTATGCAACAGCTTGCTTAGATAAATCATCAAATACAATTAACGCTGGTCTACCGGTATCTCTAAAGAATTCACCAATTGCTGCACCCGAGAATGGAGCGTAGAATTGTAAAGGAGCAGGATCTGATGCAGATGCAGCAACGATGGTTGTATATGCCATTGCACCATTGTCTTCTAAGGTTTTCATAACCCCTGCAACAGTAGATGCTTTTTGACCAATTGCAACATAAATACAATATACTGGCTTACCTGCGTCAAAAAATTCTTTTTGGTTAATAATGGTATCAACACAAATAGCAGTTTTACCTGTTTGACGGTCACCAATAACCAATTCACGTTGACCACGACCTACCGGAATCATCGCGTCAATCGCTTTAATACCTGTTTGTAGTGGTTCTTTAACTGGCTCACGATATATAACCCCTGGCGCTTTACGCTCCAATGGCATTTCATATAATTCACCTTTGATAGGACCTTTACCATCAATAGGCTCACCTAAAGTATTGATAACACGACCAACTACTCCCTCACCTACTTTGATAGAAGCAATCTGTCCTGTTCTTTTTACTTTAGCGCCTTCCTTGATACTTCCACTGTCTCCCATCAATACCACACCCACATTGTCTTCTTCAAGGTTAAGGGCAATTGCTTTAACACCGTTTTCGAATACTACCAGTTCACCGCTTCGTACACCGTTAAGGCCGTACACACGGGCAATACCATCACCCACCTGCAATACGGTTCCTACTTCTTCTAGTTCGGCAGAAGCATTGAAATTGCTGAGTTGCTGTCTCAGTA
>JBMLPQ010000267.1:0-15082 GCA_049242025.1 Sediminibacterium sp. | reverse complement strand
CTGTAAGTCATTCCTTCTTCTCTTACTGCAGCATTAATACGTGCAATCCAAAGTTGGCGATATTCGCGCTTCTTTAATTTGCGACCTACATAGCTGTAAGTAAGACCTTTTTCTACAATATTTTTGGCAACGGTATAAACGTTTTTACGTTTACCATAGTAACCTTTTGCTTGGTCAAGAATTTTCTTTCTCCTTGCTCTTGATGCAACTGCATTTTTTGAACGTGGCATAATAAATGTTTTGAAGTTAGCGGAGCTAACGGTTAATAATCTGTTTTTTTAGCGGGCTAATTAGCCTTTCAAACGTAATAAACGTAAAACGAAATCCTTATTGGTAGAACCAACAATACCTTTTTGTCTTAAAGCACGCTTACGCTTTTTAGATTTCTTGGTTAGGATGTGACGCTTGAACGCTTTTTGGAAACTGATTTCTCCGGTACCGGTCACTTTAAAACGCTTCTTAGCGCTGGAGTTTGTTTTAACTTTTGGCATATAAATAATCTCTAAAGATTACACCCTGCTGGCGTTCCACCACAGGGTGGAAACTTGTTTTGGCCTTACGGGAAAATTTTGGATTGCAAAAGTAGCAATTATTGATGAATTGTACAAGTATTTACTTCTTTTTACCTGTTTTTGGGGTAAAAATAGCAAACATACGCTTACCTTCTAATTTAGGCATACTTTCTAAAGTACCTACTTCTGCTAGTCTTTCTGCAAATTTTAAAAGTAGCAATTGCCCTCTGTCTTGAAACATAATCGCCCTACCTTTAAATTGTACATATGCTTTAACCTTGTTTCCATCTTTCAAGAAGCCTTCCGCATGTTTTGCTTTGAAGTTGAAATCGTGGTCATCGGTGCTAGGTGTAAATCGTATTTCTTTAATTTCACTTTGCTTGGAGTTGGCCTTCATTTCCTTCTCCTTCTTCTTTTTCTCGTACAAGAATTTCTTGTAATCGATTATTTTACAAACTGGAGGATCAGCTGTGGGTGAAATTTCCACAAGATCTAATTCTTGTTCCTGCGCAATTTTAAGTGCTTCTTGGGTAGAATATATTCCTACCGTTACATTGTCTCCTACCAGTCTAATCTGGAGGGCGCGGATTCTCTCGTTGATACGATGTTCAGGCTCTGGTTGCCTGTTGAACCTGGGATTGAATCTTCCTCTTGGTGCTAATGCCATTAAAACTTGTTTGGTTTAAAATTTTGATAAAGATATACCATATTCCGACTATTCTGCGGATTTACGTTCAAGGATTTCTTCTTTGATACTTTCTACAAAAGAATTTAACGAAACAGCGCCTAAATCGCCCTTCCCTTGTCTTCTAACGGATAACTGACCTTCATTCATTTCTTTTTCTCCAATTACAAGCATGTAAGGTACTTTCATCAATTCAGTATCACGGATTTTCTTTCCAATTTTTTCACTTCGATCATCCACTTCTACCCTAACACCTGCTTTCTTTAAAGTTGTAAATACTTGCTGCGCATACTCCATAAACTTATCGCTTATAGGTAGAATCTTGACTTGAAGTGGAGCCAACCAAACGGGGAACTTGCCTGCATAATGCTCTAATAAAAATCCGATAAATCGCTCATGTGTGCCTAGTGGGGCGCGGTGAATGATTAATGGAATCTCTGATTCATTATGGGGATTGGTATATTCTAATTTGAATTTTCTGCCAGAATTAAAATCTACCTGATTGGTTGCCAATGTGAATTCTCTTCCGATAGCACTCCATATTTGAACATCAATTTTAGGCCCATAAAATGCAGCTTCATCTTGCACTTCAACAAATGGGGTATTGGTTTCAATCAACACTTTGCGAACCATGTCTTCTGTTTCTTTCCAAAGCGCTGGTTCATTTACATATTTCTGACCTAATTTGGCTGGATCATGCAAACTCAAACGCATAACATACTTGTCTATGCCAAAAATGCCAAAATATTTTAAGTACATTTCATTCACAGACTTGAACTCTTGCGCAAACTGCTCTTTATTACAGTAAATATGCGCATCATTCATATGCAAACACCTTACGCGCATTAAACCAAATAACTCTCCGCTCTGCTCATATCTGTAACAAGTTCCATATTCAGCAATTCTATAGGGTAAGTCTTTATAACTTTTAGGCTCAGCTCCAAAGATTTTATGGTGATGTGGGCAGTTCATTGCTTTTAAATAGTACTTAGTTCCATCTAATTCCATTGGAGGGAACATACTATCCGCATAATAGGGCAAATGTCCGCTAGTTAAATACATGCTTTCTTTAGCAATATGTGGAGTTACCACACGCTTATATCCTGCCGCTTCTTCTGTTTCTTTTGCTAATTTTTCCAATTCTTCAATAATCACTGTTCCATTTGGCATCCATAAAGGCAAGCCTGGGCCAACATCGTCATCCATTGTGAAAATACTCAGCTCTTTGCCTAACTTCCGATGGTCTCTTTTCTTTGCCTCTTCTAACATGAGCAAATACTCATCCATTTCTTTTTGGTTAGGGAATGTAACTCCATAAACCCTGGTGAGCATTTTATTCTTTTCATCTCCCTTCCAATATGCTCCTGCAATACTGGTTAATTTGATAGATTTTATAAAGCCAGTATGTGGAATATGAGGGCCTCTACACAAATCGGTGAATTGTCCTTGGGTATAAAAACTAATTTCTCCATCTTTTAAGTTAGCTAATAGATCTAACTTATACTCATCTCCTTTTTCAGTAAAATATGCAATTGCTTCTGCCTTTGCCTTCTGTTCTCTAATGTATTGACTATTTTTTTTAGCCAGTTCAATCATCTTTTTCTCAATGGCTAATAAATCGTCTTCAGTTATTTTTTTATCAGCCAAGTCCATATCGTAGTAAAAACCCTTGTCTAAAGCTGGACCTACCCAAAATTTTACCCCTGGAAAAATAGCTTCTACAGCTTCTGCCATTAAGTGAGCAGAGGAATGCCAAAATGTATTTTTACCTGCATCATCCTCCCAAGTTAAAAATTTAACTGAAGCGTCTTCCGTTATAGGAAGGTTGGCATCTACCACTTTGTCGTTAACACTTGCCACTAAAACTTTTCTGGCCAACCCTTCACTAATTGACTTTGCAATATCCATAGCTGAAACTCCTTGCTCGTATTGGCGTATTGCTCCATCTGGAAAACGAATATTAATCATAAATTATCCTATTCTTTAATTTCTATCTACAAAGGTAGCAAATAGGCAGCCGTATTGAACAAAACCTTAACTGTTTTTTATCACGTATAGGATGTAATTTTGTATGATGAAGCTGGTTTTTGCATTATCTGCTTTTCTTTTATTTTCTGTAAACTCTTCTGCTCAAAAAATTACGGGCATCTGGAGAGGCTATTTTAGTTCTACCAATGGATTGTACAGAGAAGGCATTCAAGAAGAAATGTACAAATACGAAATCCAAATTGACCAACAACCCAATAATGGAATTAAAGGGGTTACTTATTCATACAAGAGTACTGTTTTTTATGGCAAAGCCTCTTTTCAAGGTATTTATAATGTAAAATCTAAAACAATTATCTTAAAAGAAACCAGTTTAATAGATCTAAAAATTGGAGATAAAAGTGAACCCTGCTTAATGACTTGTTACTTAGATTATGCTAAAATGGGTAAGTTAGAAGTATTACAAGGCACTTTTATTTCAATAAATGCAAAAGACAAAGGAGACTGCGGAAATGGAAAAGTTTACCTTGAAAGGGTTCCTGATACTGATTTTGAGAAAGAATCTTTTTTAATAAAAAAATCGACACCTAAAACAACCGCACCATCCAATAAATCAGTTTCTCCAAATAATAATCTACAAAAACAAAACCTTTTACCTAGCAATAATCAACCAAAGCCTAATCAAAAAGCAATTCAGCCCTCTGCAACTGAAAAGAAGCCTGTACCTGTTCAGCCTAAAAAATTAGAACCATCCAAAAAAATTGAACCCAATAAACAAGTTGAAATAATTAAAAAACCAGAACAACCTAGTAAAATTGAGGAATTATCCGAAAAACCATACTCAAAAAGAGAACATGTTGAAACTCAAACTAGAGAAAGAAAAGCCGTTGCTGTTCCCAAGGTTTTGGTAGAACGAGAAAACAAACTAGTTAAAACCATCATCGTTGACGAAGAAAATATCCAAGTTGATTTATTTGATAATGGCACAATTGATAATGATACAATTAGCGTATACCATAACAACAAACAAGTTATCAAAAACGGAAGGTTAGCCTTCAATCCTATTTCATTAAAAATAAAGTGTAGCGCAGAAGACAAATTGCATGAATTGGTAGTAGTAGCTGAAAACCTAGGTGAGATACCACCTAATACTGCATTGATGGTAATTACAGCTGGTAAAAAAAGATATGAAGTATTTTTAACTTCTACAGAAAACAGAAATGCGAAAGTAGTGATTGAGTATATTCCCAAACATTAAAGTTTCAAATTCCATGTAACTGAGGGCAGTACCGGGAATAAAGAAACCTGTTTAGCTCCAACATTTAATGTTCCATTGGCTGCAGAGCCTTCTTGATCAAAATATAAGAAATAAGGATTTGCTCTACTGTATGCATTGTACAAACTAAATACCCAATTAGTAGAATACTTTCTTTCTTTCTTTGGCTTTGGTGTATAGGTTGCTGCAAAATCCATCCGATGATACGCATTCATTCTGTAAGAATTAATGCTACTAAACTGTTGCGACAAAACACCTCCTATAAAATAAAATCGTTCAGGAACAGAAATGGCATTTCCAGTACCATAAACAAATACCCCAGAAATTTTCCATTTTTCATTGATAGTATAGTTTGCTACAACAGACAAATCATGCCTTCTGTCGTACCGACTTGGAAATTTTTGACCTTGATTTAAGTCGGGAAATCTTCTCCATGTCCATCCTAAAGTATAACCAATCCACCCTGTTAATCTGCCTTTTACTTTATTGATAAACATTTCCGCTCCATAGCTCCATCCCCTCCCAAATACAAATTCTTCTTCTGGATCTTTTAATGATGGAGTATACCCTTCTCGGTATTCAATTTGATTCTCCATGGTCTTATAATATACTTCCAAAGAGGTTTCGAACATGCCGTTATTGAAATTTTTGAAATACCCAGCTGCATATTGCCAACTTAATTGAGGCCTAACTCTTAAAGTACTTGGCACCCATAAATCGGTTGGTAAAGAAGAACCTGCATTGGTGACCAAATGGATATATTGAAGGTTTCGAGTAATGCCTGCTTTAATGGAACTGGTTTCATCTAAAGTGTATCGTAAAGTGGCTCGCGGCTCTAATCCCCCATACTGCTGCACTAACTGTCCTGCACCATAAACCGTACTATCCAATTTATTTCCGTTATTGTCTCTGATATAATTAGTGTATTTACCTGTTTGTTGAAATAGACTGTAACGGAGTCCTACATTTAATTTGAGTTTGCTATTGATTTCCCAATCATCTTGTAAATAAACGGCCCATTCTCTTGCAAATTTTCTACTTGCATTATTAGGCGTAAAAACAACACTATCCTGATTTCCACTAACAATATTGGGCAAAAAAGTATGATGCGTAAATTGGACGCCAAATTTTAGTTTATGCTCTGGACTAGCATAATAATCAAAGTCTGTTTTTGCAGTTAAATCTCTTATACCAGAAGACAAATTAATATTGAAATCATTTTGAGATCCGTTCAAATTAAAGTGATAGTCGTTGTAGACCAATGTGGTATTTGAGAATAATTTTTTATTGAAAATATGATTCCATCTTACAGTGGATGTTGCATTACCCCAATCAATTAAAGTTTTAAAAGACCTTGCTGCATTATTAAAATTAAATTTATCTCGACCAAAATAGCCACTTATATACAGATGATCTTTATCTGAAAGTTGAAAATTCATCTTAGCATTCAAGTCATAAAAATAATACCCGGAACCATAGAAGTCACTGGTTTTACTAATTAGCGGTTTAGTAATGGCATCTATATAGGTTCTTCTTGCTGAAACAATATAGGAAGACTTCTTTTTTTTGATTGGGCCTTGGATGGAGAATCGAGAGGCAATCAATCCAATACCAGCATCAATTTGAGTTTTGTTGTCATTACCTTCTTTCATCGCAATATCTACTACAGAAGATAAACGACCGCCATATTGGGCAGGCATCCCCCCTTTTATTAAACTAACATTCTTGATGGCGTCTGCATTGAATACAGAAAAGAACCCAAACAGGTGTCCTGTATTGTATACTACTGCATCATCTAACAGTATTAGGTTTTGATCTGGGCCACCGCCTCGCACATAAAATCCTGCATTCCCCTCACCTGCATTTCTAACACCTGGCATGAGTTGGAGTGTCTTTAAAATATCTACTTCTCCAAAAAAAGCAGGTAATGCTTTTGCAGTATTCACCGACAATTCCATTTTGCCCATTTGGGCTGTCTTTACATTGTTGTCTCTTCTTCTTGCGCTCACTGTAACATCTTGTAGTACGATAGCAGAGTTTGGAAGCAACTGAATATCTTGCTGCACATTATTGGAAAGTGTGAACGTTATTTCTTTTGCTTGGTACCCAATAAAACTTGCATTTAATTGGTATTTCCCTTTGGGTAAAGTAATGGAGAAAAAACCATAACTATTGGTTACAACCGTTTTACCAAGATTTCGAATAACAATATTTGCACCAATTAAGGTTTCTCCAGAAAGAGAATCCTTAATATATCCATTTAGCGTAAACTTTTCCTGCCCAACAACGCACAAAAAACTTTGTAATAAGAAAAATAAAAAGATCAGTCTTTTCATGAAACAATTAACATAAAGATGGGAGAAAAGTTCGTACCAAGATTATTTAACGAGGTTATTCAAAGTATCTTTTACTTCTCCGCATTCGAGCATTGTTTTGGGTAAGTAAGGATTTTTAATATCAGCAGAATTGCTTAACCAAGTGGCACCATTATCATTCATTGCCATAGGGCAATACTGGTTATAAATGATTTCATAATCGTATTGAACTGTTTGAATCAGTACCAATAATTGCTCTCCTATCATTTGAAAGGCTTTGCGCTTTTCTTCTATATCTGTTTCACCTTTTAATCCTTTTAGTTCTGCTTGAATGGATTCAATAAGGATTTGGGCAGCTTTTTGTGTACTATCCAATTTTAATTCTTTTACGGGAATCTGATTGATTTGCTTTGCTAAACTATCTGCATTGGCATCTATTGCAATCAATTCTTCCTTTATAAAAGCATCTTTTAAATCATAATATCTGTATAGGAATAGTTTGAACTGACTATTAAATTGATCTGAATTGATACTTACTCCTTTCGTTATTTGCAAATCAGCTTGTTTTTCTGCTTTAGGGGGATTAGGGCTACAAGCAACCAATAGACCAAGTAAGGAAACAAATAGGATGTTTTTCATTGAAACTTAATTTAAAACAAAATTAAAGCAATTTCATTTGGGAGCCCATTCCAATTACCTTTGCAGCCAAAATAGATAATTTAATGCTGATTGGTTTTCAAAACGTGACATTCGAATTTGGTGCTAGAGTAATCGTTGCAGATGCAACCTGGCATATTCAACCGGGTGATAGAATTGGATTAGTGGGTTATAATGGTACTGGTAAGTCTACCTTATTAAAGGTATTGGTAGGCGAATATACCCCATCAAAAGGTACCGTAGAAAAAAGTAGGGAAACAACCATTGGCTATTTACACCAAGACCTATTAAGTTTTGACACCAATGAAAATATTACTGAAGTAGCATTAGGCGCATTCGAAAGGGTTCGTGCACTTGAAAAGGAAATAGAACATTTAGGAATCGAACTTGAAAAAAATCCTGAAGACGAAGACTTATTAATCAAGTACACAGATAGTTTGCATGAATTAGATGTGCTTGATGGTTACAATATTCACCATAAAGCTGAAGAAGTTTTACATGGACTTGGTTTTTCGAATGAAGACTTGCTAAAACCATATAAGCAATTTAGTGGAGGATGGAGAATGAGGGTTTTGTTGGCTAAAATGATTTTACAACAGCCTGATGTATTATTGATGGACGAACCTACCAACCACTTAGATCTTCCTTCTATTGAATGGTTAGAAAAATACTTAATCCATTATAAGGGAAGTGTGGTGATTGTAAGTCACGATAAATTCTTCTTAAATAGAATGGTCAATAAAATTGTGGAATTGTACCAGCAACAACTTCATATATATTCTGGGAATTACGAGTTCTTCGAAACTGAGAAGGAAGTAAGAATTGAAATGCAACAAAAGGCATTCGAAAATCAACAAGATTACATTCGTCAGCAGGAAAGATTTATTGAACGTTTTAAAGCTAAAGCTAGTAAAGCTGCTCAAGCACAAAGTGTTCAAAAAAGATTGGACAAATTAGACAAGATTGAAGATGTGCAATTGGAAAGACCTAATATGCGCATCAATTTTCAATTAGAAAAAGTACCTGGTAAAATACTAGTAACCTTAAAAGAAGTGACCAAGAGTTTTGGCAATCTAACCATTGTAGAAAACGCATCTGCTGAAATTGAGAGAGGCGATAAAATTGCTTTAATTGGAGCAAACGGAAAGGGTAAGTCTACCCTACTAAGAATGATTGCAGGTACCGAGGAGTTTAGTGGAGAAAGAGTATGGGGGCATAATGTTGAAGAAAGTTTTTATGCACAACATCAGTTGGAAGCGCTTACTATGACTAATAATATCTTAGAAGAACTACAAAGTTGTGGTAGCAAAAAAAATGATGTAGAGTTAAGGAGTTTATTAGGTTCTTTCTTATTTAGTGGCGAAGACGTTGATAAAAAAATTAGGGTGTTAAGTGGTGGAGAAAAGGCAAGGGTTGCATTAGCAAAAACCATTGTTAGTAGAGGTAATTTTTTGATTTTAGATGAACCTACTAACCACTTAGACATGCACTCTGTGGAGTTGTTGGCAGAAGCATTAAATAAATACGAAGGCTCATATATATTAGTAAGTCACGACCGTTATTTTATTTCAAAAACAGCTAATAAAATATGGGAGATTGTAGATCATCAAATAAAAGAATTTAAGGGTAGTTACGAAGAGTGGGTTGAATGGAACGAGCGCATGGAGAAACAGAGAAAAGCCAATGGCTCAGAAACAAAAGAATTGGAAAAACCCGTCAACAAAAAAGAGCCTATTAAAGTAGTAGAGCCAGTTGTAAAAAATACGCAACCTATTAATAAAGAATTACAAAAAGAGCTTCAAAAGCAGCAAAAGAAATTAAGTCAAATTGAAGCATCATTAAGTAAGGCCCAAGAAGAACAAAAACAGATTGAATTAGAAATGGGTAAGCCTGATACTTATACTAACAAACAGCAATTTGCACAATTGGAGAATGCATATAAGTCAATAAAAGATCAAATTAATACACTCAACAAAGAATATGAGATGGTATTTGAACAAATTATTGAGCTAGAAACAAAAACCAGCTAGGTTATTTTTCGGTAGGATTGCTCTTACCGGCAAGTAATTTTTCTAAGGCAGTTTCTAATCTTCTTTTACGGGTTTCCTCTTTTTTTGCACCTTCAATCCAGGTAACGTATTCTTTTTGGTTGGTAAAAGAAAGGGAAGTGAAAAATTCTTTTGCTTCCTCATGGGTAGTAAATAAGCGATCTAATTCAACTGGTGCTTTTACCAATCTCTTCTCAAAATCAACTCCGTTCACGGCTAACTTTGCTTCTGAGAAATTTCTTTCTTTATTAGGTATTTGGTCGGTCTTCTTGAAACGCATTGCACTCCATACATGGTCTAAAGCAACTTGACGAACACACTCAAAATTCTGCGCAGTTAAACACTCCCAACTACAATCTCTATTTAAGTCGCTCGCAATTTTACTGGTCTTTTTGGGGTATGCAATCCACAATTTGCTTTCATTATGCAAAGCAGGAATTACTTCTTTTAATAAGTTTTTCAACTGTAGCTCACTCAACGCAAAAACCAACGCAAAATCTACTTTTTTACTCCTTAACAATGGAGTAATATTTTTAGCATAAGTAAGTTTAGCAAACTGTTTTTCTACTGATGAAGGCAACCCTTGTATAAGTAGATTTTTCTCGTCCTTTAATTGAAGTTTTTCGAGGAGCGTTTGATTCGACATGCCTTAAAGGAATTTATAATTGCAATTAAAAGTGCAAAGTTAAAAAAATGTTATGACTTTTTGTAGTAATTCTGAATTGTACTGGCCATGATTTTTTGTAAAGCAGCAATCCGTTCTGCATCACTTGGGTGTGTGCTCAAAATGGAAGGGGTATTGGCATTGTTGCCAGCAGCAGCAGACATTCTTGTCCAAAAAGGTATGGCTTCTCTAGGATCATAACCAGCTAAGGCCGAAAACATCAAACCAAAGCGGTCAGCTTCTAATTCGTTACTTCTACTAAAAGCTGGCATAGCCGTTCCAGATACAATTCCATAAGAAGCATTAAAAATGTCTTGTGTTAATTGAGGTTTGCTAGACATAGCAATAGAAATACCTGCCCCTAAACCTTGCTGCAAGAGTGCTTGACTCATTCGTTCACTTCCATGTCTTGCAAGTGCGTGTGCAATTTCGTGCCCCATTACAACCGCCAAGCCTGCCTCATTTTTAGTAACTGGCAATATCCCAGTATAAACAACAATTCTACCTCCTGGCATACACCAAGCATTCATTTGTTTATCGTTCACTAAATTAATTTCCCAAGAATAGCCACTCAATTCATTGCTTAAACCCTTTTGTTGATAATAGGTTTTTATAGCCGACACAATTCTATCTCCAACCCTTTTGACCATTTGGGCATCTGCATTGCCTGTAACTACTTTATTGGTATTCAAAAAATTTTGATACTGACCTGCTGCTAAGGATTGTGCTTCGGATTCTGGCACTAAGGCTAATTGCTTTCTTCCTGTTATGGCATTCCGTTGACAAGACACAGCTATTAAAAATATAGCCGTTAGCATTATTGATTGAATGATGTATTTCATGTGAAAATTTAAGTACAACAATTACTTTCTTCCCCTATTCTTATCCCTGGATCTAAACAAAGGGATTTTACTCTCTGTACCTTTTAAAATTCGCCCTATATTTTTTTGGTGGGTTAAAATCACCATTAAAGCAACCAATACCGCAAAAATGCGATACAGTGTTTCTTTTTCATTAAAAATAAATAAGATAAAAACCATAAATGAAACGCCCGCTAATATGGAGCTTAACGAAACAAATCGGGTTAAGTATAAAACAATTAAAAATACCCCAACACAACATAAAGCTACCAATGGTTGAATGGCAACTGCCATCCCTAAAAGAGTAGCAACCCCTTTTCCGCCCCTGAAACTAGCCCAAATTGGAAAGATATGACCCAATACAGCAGCCAGTCCTAATCCAATCATAAAATTGGTTCTATCCCATTCATCCGTTAAATAATAAGGAAGTAAAATATATAATGAAGTGGCAATAATTCCTTTTAAAACATCCACTAACATGACAAAAGTTCCCCACTTAGAGCCGAGTACTCTAAATGTATTGGTAGCACCTGCATTACCACTACCATAATCTCTAATATCAATCTTAAAATAATACTTGCTAATCCAAACAGCTGTTGGCACAGAACCTATTAAATAAGCCAACAAAATCAATAAAACTTCGTTCATGTAGGTAATAATTGGGGGATAAAGATAATCAATTTACTAAGTTAATAATTTCTTAACCTAAAAACGAACTTAATTTATTGAAAATTGTATGGCTACCCAACCTGATTGTGCTAATGTTTGTTCATGTTTAAACCCATAACTCTTACACAATTCAATCATATCTGATTCATCGCTTAGCAAAAGGCCACTTAAAATCAATATCCCATTGGGTGCAATTATTTGTGGAAACAATAACATATTGGATTCTAAAATATGTCTGTTAATATTTGCAATCACTACATCATATTGTTGATTTGTGGCGATGGTATCTGACAATTGAATTTGTATATGGCTGCAAGCATTCACGACAATATTTTCATTCGCATTTTCAATGCACCATGAATCATTATCAACCCCTACAATATAAGTAGCTCCTAATTTTTCTGCTAAGATTGCTAGTATACCTGTTCCTGTTCCAAAGTCGAACACTTTTTTATTTTTGAAATCAATTGCCTCCATTAATTTCATCACAGAATAAGTAGTTCCATGATGCCCCGTTCCAAAACTCATTTTTGGAGTGATGATTAATTCATGTAACACATTTGGAATAGGTTCATGAAAAGCAGCTCTTACTCCTACAAATTCATCTACTTGCATTGGACTAAAATTAGACTCCCAAAGAATATTCCAATTTTGCTTATCTATACTGGTTATCGTTGCTTCTAATTGAAAATTAGCTAATATATTGGTAAGGGGCATACTACTAAACAAGCTTGTAGGTATATATGCTTTTAAGCAATCAGCTTCTTCCAAAAAACCATCATATCCCAATTCAGCCAATTGTGCAATTAAAATTTCTGCTATTTCAGCAGATTGATTAACTAAAGAAATATTTACCTCTTGGTACTGATCTGTCATAGAAACATTTTTAAAATATCAATGGCCCAATTACGGGCCATTGAATACTCAAATTATATTTAAGAATTTATCCTTCGTTTTGAGGATTATTTTCTCTTGGTTTTTGTTCAGGTCTTGGCATTAAGGCCTTGCGACTTAACTTAAACTTACCGGTTTTAGGATCTAATCCAACCAACTTCACTTTAACCATATCACCTTCCTTGAACAATCCGTCCATTGATTCTAAACGACTCCAACTAATTTCGCTGATATGCAATAATCCTTGTTTTCCGGGCATGAATTCTACAAAAGCACCAAATTCTTTAATGCCTTTAACGGGGCCTTCGTAAACATCTCCAACTTCAGGGATAGCAGTGATACCTTTAATCCATCTTACTGCCTTATCTAAGCTATCTTTTGATGCAGAGAATATGCTTACTTCACCCATATTCCCAACTTCTTCAATATTTACTGTTGCTCCTGTTTCACGTTGAATTTCTTGAATAACTTTTCCACCTGGTCCTATTACAGCACCAATGAATTCCTTGTCTATGATTAACTTAATCATTCTTGGAGCATGTGGTTTCACCTCAGCCCTATGAGCAGGAATACACTCGTACATCGCATCCAGAATGTGCAATCTTCCGTTTCTTGCCTGAGCTAAAGCCGCTCTCATTACTTCCATGCTTAGGCCGTCTACTTTAATATCCATTTGAACACCACAGATGCCATCTTTGGTTCCAGTTACTTTAAAGTCCATATCGCCTAAATGATCTTCATCACCAAGGATATCTGTTAAAACTGCATATTTACCATCTTCGCGTGTAATTAACCCCATTGCAACACCACTTACGTGTTTAGGAACTGGAACACCAGCATCCATCAAAGCTAATGACCCTGCACATACAGTTGCCATTGAAGATGAACCATTGCTTTCTAAGATATCACTTACAATTCTAACTGTGTATGCGAACTCTGTAGAAGACGGCATCATTTGCTTTAGAGAACGTTGTGCCAAGTTACCATGACCTACTTCTCTTCTTCCTACTCCACGCATCATTTTCACTTCCCCTGTTGAGAATGGAGGGAAATTATAATGCAAGAAGAATTTAGAATATTCTGATTTAGCTGCTGTTTCTGCTAATAATTCATCCAATTTAGTTCCGAAAGTAACCGTAGTGAGTGATTGTGTTTCTCCACGAGTAAACAAAGCAGATCCGTGTGGAGTTGGAAGTGGTTCAACTTCCATTGCCAATGGTCTTACTTCGTCTAGTTTACGACCATCTAAACGAATACGGTCGTCTAAAATCATATTTCTCACTACTTCCCACTTAAGGTCTTCGTAGTATTTTTTGGCAAGTTTTTTTTGTAAGTCTGTTACATCTGCTGGTAAAGAAGCCATCAATTCATCCTTCAACAAACTATAAGCATCTGAACGCTCGTGTTTAGCTGAACCATTTTTAGAAATTTGATAAACACGATCTTTTGCAAAACTGTATACCAATTCTTTAATTTGTTCGTCTTGTTCGGGCTTTTTATAATCACGTTTGCTAGTTACACCAGCTTTTTCTCTTAAATCTGCTTGTGCTTTAATTTGAATACGGATAGCATTGTGTGCAATTTCTAAGGCTTCTACTAAATCTTCCTCTGAACACTCTTTTGCTTCTCCTTCTACCATCATCAAATTCTTCTCTGTTGCTGCAATAATGAATTCGTATTCAGCATTTGCTAATTCAGAGCGAGTAGGGTTAATGATAATATTTCCGTTTATTTTAGCAATTCTTACCTCAGAAATGATCTCTTTTACTGGTATATCAGATACCGCTAAAGCAGCTGATGCAGCTAAACAAGCCAAAGAATCAGGCATAATTTCTGCATCACTTGAAATTAAAGTAACTAATACCTGAACGTCACAGAAATAATCTTCAGGAAATAAAGGTCTTAATGCCCTATCAATTAATCGACTTGTTAAGATTTCATAATCGTTTAAACGAGCTTCTCTTTTGAAAAATGATCCAGGAACCCTTCCAGCTGAAGCAAACTTTTCTTGATAGTCTACACTTAATGGAAAAAAGTCTTGCCCTTCTTTTGGATCTTTATTAGCTACTACTGTAGCCATAATAATGCAGTTGCCTTGTTGAACGGTAATGGCTCCATCCGCTTGACGAGCTAATTTGCCTGTTCCTAAGGTTACCTGACGTTTTTCGTCGAGGTTAAATTGAACACTTATTGGTTGTGATAACATAGTTAAGATTAGATGTAGTGAAAAGCACAAACATGCACCAGTCACTGGTTTGAAAGTATAATTGAAAGATATATGTTAAAACAACTATTCCCAACTACAATAAAATGTAAGTTGGGAATGGTATTTATAACATGACTGAAGAATTATTTTCTCAGACCTAGCTTTTCAATTAATGCACGGTAACCGCTTAAGTTATGCTTTTGCATATAAGCCAATAAACGTTTACGCTGACCTACCATCATCATTAAACCACGCTGTGTAGAATGATCGTGTTTGTTTGCTTGTAAGTGCTTTGAAATATGCGCAATAC
>JBMLPQ010000266.1:1780-5555 GCA_049242025.1 Sediminibacterium sp. | reverse complement strand
AATACCGCTCCCCATGCGTCTGCTTCACAATAGCACGCACTAAAAAAGGAAATGGTTTTAGTGCAGCAATAAATGCATTCGTCATCCAAGTTTTACCAAAGAACCGCTGCACCCACCTTCCCACTGTTAGGCGCTGTGAGAATGTTTTATTCCAAACTTGCATATAATGCTGTTCCATGGCTACCCTACTAAGTTCATTGCGCAAAAACGGCGCAATGGCTTCAAAAGCCAGCTTAGATCCATGTAATGCCATACTCATTCCATTGCCACAGAGTGGAGTAATCATGCCTCCTGCATCGCCCACTAAGAGTACATGATTTTCAATCAACGATTTTCGTTCAAACGAAATCTGCGCAATCGTAACGGGCGCTTCATATAAATGAACCGCTTTCTCTAAAATGCTTTTCAAGTATGGATTGGCTTTCAACACTGCTTCTTCCATGAACGCTATAGACCCCCCATGGGTTTTTAAATGATGCGCAGTGGTTAAATAACACAAACAGGTTTTACCATCTTCTATGGCGGAGATACCACAGTAGCCATCTTTAAAATTATGCAACGCTATCAAGTCTTTAGGCCAATCAATATCGATATGATACTTCACGCCAATAAAATTATCCAATTGCTTTTGCTTCCCTAAAATAAAGGGTCGCTTCCACTTCACATCTAAATTACTGCGCTTCCCAAAACTACCCACAGCCACTCGCGACTGCACAATACCCAAAGAGGAATGAATGACAAACTGATTGGCTTCAAAATGAATATCATCTACTTTAACTCCGGTTTCAATGTTAACCCCATAACGCACTGCTATTTCATACAATGTATGATCTAGCGTATATCGACTGATACCAAATCCACCTAAATCTAAGGGCTGCTTAATACTGTTTCCATTGGGTGCAGTTACCATTAATTTGTTTACAATGGGTAATTGCATCTTACTCAATGGAACACCTAAACTTTCTATAAAATCCCAACTTTCTAAACTGATGTATTCACCACAAACTTTATGAAAAGGATATTGTTCCTTCTCAAATAAAATTACTTTAAAACCTGCTTTTGCTGATTGAATCGCTAATGCCAATCCTGCAAGACCGCCTCCTACTATTGCAAGATCATACAAGCTATTACGATCCATGATTTTCCTTTTTAGTAATGGCACAAATTAACCACCTAAACGCCCATTTCCATTGTATTTCATAATGCGTAATACCCGCTTCTACAAACATATTTTCTAATTCTTCTTTACTAAATCCGCGCAACACCGAAAGCGGCGCATCGTTCTTTACTAAATAACTATTGGAGAAAGCGGTAGTTAATAATTTAATGGAATGATATGCAAAATAATGTCTTTGTAAATCGTTGATAAAATGACCTACCAATGCATTTGCATTACACCACTGTAACATTTGTACAAATTGTTCCTTGTCTAAATGATGACCAAATAAAGAAGAAAAAACAATATGCGGTGGTTGTTTAAAAGTTGCTAAAGCATAATCAGAACAAATAAACTCCATCCCCTTATTCTCTTTTCTACTTCGCGCAAAATCAATACAATGTTGGTTTATATCTACCCCCATCAACTCCACTTCAATTTGATGCATCCTACACCAATCGCGTATTACTCTAAGATTGTCTCCTCCCCCACATCCGATTTCGCATATGCGAACAGGCATTCGAGTATTGGCATAATCCAATACATATTTTAATCCTGAAATGGTAATATCATGCCCGCCCAACAATGTATTGATGCGATCCAGCTCTTTCATATTTTGCTGAATGGCTTCAAACGGAATATCATCCCGATCTAGTAATTCTTTTTGATATGATCTTTCGTTAAAATTAGGCATGGGTTGATGCAATAAAAGTTTCCATGGTTAATCCAGGGCCAAATGCTGCCCCAAAAATATGAGCTGTTTCACCAGCTTGCATTTGTTCCATAATTTTTTTCAAAACAAATAGTACGGTTGGCGATGACATATTGCCGTATTCTTTTAGAATAGCCAAACTTTGTTCCAGCTCTGACTCATTGAAATCAAGGCTTTTGGCAATCGCATCAAGTATTCTTTTTCCGCCAGGATGTATGCACCAATATTGAATATCTTCTTTTGAAATACCTGCTTTATGCATCGCTTTATGCATCAAGCTTTCAAAATCTGCTTGAATTAAATCAGGAACATATCCGCTCAAGGTCATCAAAAATCCAGTGGATGCAATCACCCAACTCATATCGTCTTTCCCTTTCGGAACAATCTCTGAATAAAAACTTTTAAGGAATAACCCCTGCATTGCTACATCATCAGACACTACTAATACCGCTGCTGCTCCATCTCCAAATAATAAACTAGAAGCAATATTATCTGCATTGGCTACATCCTGAAAATGGAGCGTACACAATTCGGTGCAAACAATCATCACCCTTGCATTCGATTCAGATTGGCAAATAGCGTTAGCCATTTTGAGTGCATGTATGGCTGCATAGCAACCCATAAAATTGATACTACTTCGGTAGATATTTTTAGGCAAATCCAATAATTCAATCAGCTCTAAATCCAATCCTGGGGCGCTCATACCGGTGCAACTCACTGTGATTAAATGCGAGATAGCATTCGCATCCATGTAATTTGCCAAACAGTTTTCAATGGCTTGCTTTGCCATAGGAGCAGCAGTTTCCCCATATAAATTCATTCTTTTTTCAATGGAGGGAATTTTATCGGCCGAGCCTACTGGTGGAAAAAATTTCCAGTCTGCTGCATCATTGCTAAAATCGGAAATGGCTGAATAACGATAATCAATCCCACTTTGCCGATAAAGGAATTTTAATTTTCTAGCTTCTACTGCATCTAACCCATACACTTCTTGCATGAACGTCAAAATACGATGTTGCTCATGTTTAAATGCGGGTACTGCGGTTCCTATGGAAATAATTTTACTCAAAAAGATTTAATATTAAAATAGTGATAAATGCCAAGTTAGTACAAACTGATGCTATCAAATTCATTTGCATGGTATGTTTAAAATTAGCCGCCGCTGCATCTTTCCAAACTTGATTGGCCCAATAAAAAAAGTAAATTAATGTGGGTATAAAAAATAATTGCAACAACATAAAGCCTGTGATTTGCAAACTACTTAAAAACCAAAATGCTAATATTCCAAAGGATAAAATATATACCACTGCGGTAAAAATAAATGTTCCTCTATAGCCCAATAGATAACTAATCGTAGTTACTCCGTCGGCTTTGTCGGCTTGGTGCTGGTATATTTGTGTGAGTGGATAAAACCCGCCGATTAATAAACTGGCCGCTGTCATAGCTGGCCATGGAGCTTCAAAAGTAAGGTCTGAACTAGCACCATGATAAACCAACCAGAAGGTGACGGCTCCTTGAAATACTACAACAGTTAAAAATCCAATAATCGGATATTGCTTCAATCGGATGCCTCTATAACTGTATGCCCTGGAGACCAAAATATACAAGAGCACCCCAATAACAAAATACCTGCTGATGAAAAAACCTAACAATACTGCCGTTGCGTCCATTAGCACCGTCACTTGAAACAATTGGCGAGTTGGCTTTAGCGGCTTCTCTAATCCCCCAATAGCTGTTTCATCTCTGTCCATGTACGAATTGTATCCATTGCTTGCGGGATAGACCAATACATGCAGAATAATAAATACAAGTATCGCGTTCAACCAATGAATAGCAGGCACCTGACTCAACGCAAACCAATAAATGGGCATTAAGAAAAATGAAAAATGAAAGCGAAGCAGCTGAAT
>JBMLPQ010000266.1:0-1680 GCA_049242025.1 Sediminibacterium sp. | reverse complement strand
GTTCAATTTGTGATTAAAAACTTTGGGATAAAAGTAGATGGGCAATTAAAGGGGATTAAAGGATCCATCAGTTTTGAACCATCCGAACTCAACAACAGCAACTTCAATGTATCGGTAAATGCCAATACCATCAATACCGATAATACGGCTAGAGACAAACATTTAAAAAAGGCCGACTACTTTCATGTAGAGCAATTTCCTTTGATCAGTTTTGTGAGTTCCAAAATAACGCAACGCGCAACAGTAGGTCAATACAAAGTAGCTGGGAACCTTACTATTAAAGGAACTACAAAAGCTATCGAATTTGATTTTACAGCAAACCCTACAAATAAGGGCTATCAGTTTAAAGGGGCATTTACCATCAATCGTCGTGATTTTAAAGTGGGTGGCAGCAGCTTACCTCTTTCTGATAACTTAAAAGTGGAACTAGATATTACTGCTTTAAAAAACTAACCAATCAAAACAAATCAAATGAAAAATTTAAGCTTATTCATTCTTTTTGTAGCCAGCACTTTTTCCCTTCATGCCCAACAAAAGTCTAAAACCGAACAAATAGTAGACTTTACCTTTGGTTTTGGATCTTCGCAAACAACCCTTGCTACAGGTTATAGTAATAACTGGAATTTGGGTAAAAAGCAGCGATTCTTTATTGGCGCTGGAATAAGATTAAGTGGTGCATTTAGCGAAGGAAAAATTTTCACCTCTGCCCCTGCTAGTTTAGCAAAAGATAAAGCAAATGTAGATAGCTTATATGGCGGCAAATCCAGTATATATGCATTGAATGCCATGATTAATTTGGGCTATCATATTACTCCCAAGCTAGATTTGGGCTTTAATATTGATGTATTTGGATTTTCTTTTGGACCATCAAGAATCAAGCTATTCAGCGGAAATGGAACCCTAGACGTTACCACAGCAGAACCAACCAGCATGAACGTATTATTGGTGGGCAATAATGACCGTGGCACATTAAACTCAGAATTCTATTTACGTTATAAAATCAATCATAAAGTGGGCATTAAAGTGGCTATGCAACATTTTTTCACAGAACTTACTACTATTAACAAAGTTCAAACCGTTCCGATTCAAAACGATCGATTCAGAAATATTACCGACTTGTTTAGTGTGGGGGTGGCTTTTCTTTTTTAGGGTGGAGTTAAATAGTTGATTTTCGGAGGAAATTTGCTTCGAAAATTTCATACCTTTTGGTTTCAAACCCTTTACAATGAAATCAGTCAACACATTTTTGATTACCACTTTATTGTCTTCCACCTTATTTTTCAGCTGCGTAAACTTTGATACAAAATCGACTTCAAAACCTGCATTTGACCTAGCCACTGCTAAAACAGAAATAGAAGCAATGAATAAAATGACCATGGATGCATTTGCTAAAGGCGATTCAGTAAGTATTGCCAATGTATACACAGATGATGCTAAACTAATGTTTACCGGTGCTCCTGCTGTTGTAGGAAAAGCCGCTATACGATCAATTTATAGTGGATATATAAAATCAGGTGTAACAAAAGTTAATATTGTAACAACCGCTGTAATGGGCACAGAAGAAATGTTGGCTGAAGAAGGCAACATAACCATTTATGTACAAGACCAAAAAGTAGGTCAAGAAAAATTCATTGTGCTCTGGAAAAAAGTAAATGGACAATGGAAAGCATTTAGAGATAT
>JBMLPQ010000265.1:0-8275 GCA_049242025.1 Sediminibacterium sp. | reverse complement strand
GAATTATGGAAGTGAATGATGTTGCTGAAATGATTGTTGCTGCTTCAAAATTGTCTCCAATGGCCGTAGTGGAAGATATTGTTATGCGACCTCAGTTGGGAGATTTGTAAAATCAAAAATGTCGTTTTTTTACCACTAAGTATGGAAATTTTCGGTGCAGCTTTAGGTTAAATATTTAAAGCATGAAACGAAAAGAATTTTTTGCCAAAACAGCTCTATTATTGCCTTCTGTGGCAGTCATGGGTAATTTAATAGCCCAAAAAGCTACTCCAAAACAAACCAAGCCCTTTATAGTAGATGCAGGAAAATCTAGGTTTGGTGAAGTGGTTAAGTTTTTGGGTGTACATCCCAACGATTTAAAAATTTCTTCTAAAGACACCAATGGACAGCTCTCTGTATTTGAATATATAGGAACAGCTAAAGTAGGGCCTATGTTACATGTACATTTAGAACAAGATGAAATTTTTACCGTTACCGAAGGCAGTTACCGTTTTGTAGTAGGAAATGAAACCCATGTTTTAAATATTGGGCAAACTATATTTTTACCTAGACAGGTACCACATACTTGGATTCAATTAACCGACAAGGGTAAGATGATATATATGCTTCAGCCGGCTGGTAAAATGGAAGAGTTCTTTAGTTTGATGAACACAATTACCACTAGGCCAACTGATGAAGAAATGAATAAAATTCATGCGGCCCATGGTATGAAAGTGGTAGGTCCGCCACTTAATTTATAATTAAGTTGTAAATTGATTACAGCATGATTTTAAAGGACTTTGTTCCAGCACCAGATGTACAAGCATTTGTACAATTTTTTAGAATAGTTCATTTAGAATTTTCTAAGGAGGATGTCATTCCTATAAAAGCCTATCCGCCTAGGCCAGAACAGTGTTTGGCTTTTTATCCCTATGATAGGGAAACAGTTGAATATGTAGGATCAAATAAAGTGGTAAATCATTTACCAGTAGTGTTGTATGGGCAGTTTACGCAGGTTACCAATCGAATGATTGGGCATCAATTTCTGGTATTTCAAATTGTTTTTTATCCTGGCGCATTGTATAACTTAACTGGTATACCCTCTAGCGAATTGGTTAATGAGTATTTAGATGGCAGTATTTTTTTTGGCAATCAAGTGCATGAAGTAAATGAGCAATTGTATGAAGCAAAAAGCTATGAAATGATGATTGCCATAGGCAATCAGTTTGTTCGAACATTAATTGCTAAATCAATTAAACCGATTCTGCCAATTGATTGGGCCTGTGCACAAATGTTGAATAAAACCAGTCAATTGAGTATTGATCAAATTGCTCGGCAAGCTTGTTATAGTGCTAGACAATTGGAACGAAAATTTAAAGAAAGAACCGGAGTGAATCCAAAGCTTTTTATGCGAATCATCCGATTTGATAATGCTTTCCGTCAAAAAAATAGCCATCCATCAATGGATTGGTTGCGAATCGCTTTAGAATGTGATTATCACGACTATCAGCATTTGGTAAGAGATTACAAAGACTTTACCCAATTAAGTCCCAATCAATTTCACCTGATTGAAGACAAGGCACCTGAAAGAAAATTCGGACTGAACGAAGGTTTTTATAAGCGCAAATAATGCTATATCGTTTTCAGCTTTTTTATGCTAATGCATCCGAAAGTAATACCTGCCATGCTTCCTGCACTTTTTCTTGATTCAATAATTCTGCAGCATATTTATGCAATTCCTGATCCATTTCATTGGGGTTAATGGCATAGTATTGAATGATGTTTTTTAAACGATCGTCATGAAATGCAGGATCGATTGCAGGTAATTCATTTACATTAGCTAACTGTCCTAAGTGGTTGCCTGTTAAAATAGAACTGTTCTTGATGCTGCTAGGAATGGCATCTATTCCAATACCCAAGGCTGTATTGGGTTTAGCTACTTTAAATAAATTATGGGCATTTACTTTACAGTACCAATCTCCTCCCAATCTTGCTACTAGTTCTAGTTTGGTTTGATCAATCATCGTACCTGCCTCATTCAGAATAGCATCGTCTATATGCATGCAAAGTACTTCTGCAATGACTAATTGGCCTGCTCCTCCTTGTTCACCTAAACTTTTTACTTCGTTTATTTTACACTCTAATTTTATTTTAGCTTCTTTAACCATAGGGGGTTTAACCATGGTTGCAGCTTCTTTGGTAAAGCCTGCTTTAATAAATTCATCTACTCCTTTAGGATACTCGCAACTAGACAAACTCATTTGCTGAACCATGCTATAATCTACTATATTGATTACACATTCTGGTACAGCCAGCGCATTCTCTAAAGTATGTTTGGTAGTATTATCTCTTCCTCTTCTTGCAGGTGAAAAAATAACGATAGGAGGGTTAGAAGAAAATAGATTAAAAAAACTAAATGGACTCAAATTAACATTGCCTGCTTTATCAATCGTACTTGCAAAACAAATAGGTCTTGGGGCAATTGCATGTTGCAACCATGCCTGCTTTTGCATGACAGGTAACTCAGATAAAACTATTTTCATAAAACAGGATTATATTTTCTTTTTAGCCAAAATAGAAAAATCATCTTCATCTTTTACAATGGTATTACTCAACTTTCCTAAGCCAGTAATTTCCATTTCAACTACATCGCCAGCTTGTAGCCATTGTTCTTGGTAATTAGGGTCATTCAATTTTCCTGTACCATTCAATTCTAAAAAGCAGCCCGTTCCAACAGTTCCACTTCCAATTACATCTCCTGCTTGAATGTTTACGCCATAAGAGCAACGTTCTATGATTTCCGCAAATGTCCAATCCATATCTCCCACATTGCCATCACTTACTTGAACTCCATTTACCCAACATTTCATATTAAGGTTCCAGCTTTTACCCACATGACCTTCTTTTGCAGGAATTTCAAATTCTTCCAATTCGTCTAGTGTAACCAAACATGGTCCAATCACCGTAGAAAAATCTTTTCCTTTAGCTGGTCCTAAATTCAATAACATTTCTTCCATTTGCAATCTTCTTGCACTCATATCGTTCATGATCATTAAACCCCCAATATATTGGTCGGCATGTTCTGCCCTAATATTTCTACCATTCTTGCATATCACAATCGCAGCTTCTAATTCAAAGTCAAGTTTTTCAAAATGATCGGGCATACAAACAATATCACCAGGCCCTTGAACACTATGATGATTGGTAAAATAAAAAATAGGGTATTGATCAAATTCTGGAATCATGTCTACTTTTCTATTTCTTCTTGCAGCAGCCACATGTTGTCTAAATGCATATCCATCTCTACAAGAAGTAGGGAATGGAACGGGTGCTAAAAGCAGGGCTTCTTCTATTGGCAAGCCTCTGTCTTTACTTAAACGACCAGACTTAATAGCAGCTTCTGTTTGCTGTGCAATAGGAAACATATCATCCCAATAGTGTAAAAACATATTCATGCTATTGGGTAATTCAGGATGCATTGCATCGCAGTCGAATAACAATCCATCAACTAAAAAAGCAAGCTGATCATGTCCGTTAGATAAATAAGAAACAAGCTTCATGCACGTATATTTTGGAAGCAAAAATAGGTTAAAAACCCTGTAGGACGCTGTATCTTTAAAGCATAATTGCCAATATGAAAAGATTGTTATTGATTACTATTTTTTATGTTTTTCTGGCAGCTAATTTATTGGCGTCCGATAGTAGTTGGATTAGAATTAACCAACTGGGATACTTGCCTAAAGGCAGCAAAGTAGCGGTGTTTGGAAGTAAATCTTTTAATACTATTGCTAGCTTTCAATTAGTCAATGCGTCTACAAATAAAGTGGTATTTCAAGCAGCTGCTGGAAAAAACTATGGTAATTATGGTCCATTCAAAACTACTTATCGCTTGAACTTTAGTGCCATTGTTCAGCCGGGAAGGTATTATTTAAAAGCAGGTTCAACTGTTTCTCCTGTTTTTAGGATTGATCCATCTGTTTATGATGGTACAGCAGACTTTTGCCTTCAGTATATGCGTCAGCAAAGAAGCGGCTTTAATCCATTCCTAAATGATAGTTGTCATACGCATGATGGTTATACATTGTACGGAGCCAATGCGGGTATTAAAGACAGCACCATTATAGACGCAAGTGGAGGTTGGCATGATGCGAGTGATTATTTACAATACAGCAGTACTACTGCTAATGCTACATTTCATTTGCTTGCAGCTTATAAGGATTTCCCCAATGTTTTTAGTGACCAATATGAGTGGAATGGATTAAAAGGTAAAAATAATCGTTCTGATATTTTAGATGAAGCCAAATGGGGATTGGACTGGTTGGTTAAAATGCATCCACAAAAAGATTGGATGTTTAATCAATTGGCAGATGATCGAGATCATATGAGTATGCGGATACCTAAAGAGGATAATTATTATGGTAGAGGGTATGAAAGACCTGTTTATTTCATCAATGGACTGCCACAGCAAAGAGGTAAATTTTTAAATAATACAAAGGGTACCAGTTCTACTGCAGCAAAATTTAGTGCAGCATTTACATTGGCTGCTGATGTTTTTAAATCAACCCCTTTTTCAAAATTGTATGAAGAAAAAGCGTTTACTGCTTATCAATACGCTTTAATCAAACCAGGTGTAACACAAACCGCTTCAGTTAGATCCCCCTATATTTATGCAGAAGAAAATTGGGTAGATGACATGGAATTGTCAACTGCAATGTTGGCTAAAGTAAATAAGCTCCCTATAAATATTGCTTATACTTACGCTAAGCAAGAGCCCCTAACGCCTTGGTTAGGAAAAGATACAGCCAATCATTATCAATGGTATCCCTTTATCAATTTAGGGCATTATGAATTGGCTAAGCAACTAAATGGATCACAACGCGATACCATTATTGGCTTTTATAAAAAAGGGATTGATGCAGTTTGGCAAAAAGCGAAACAAAATGCCTTTTATAGAGGAGTGCCTTTTATTTGGTGTAGTAATAATTTGACTACGTCTTTTGCCATTCAATGTAAATGGTACAAGGAATTAACAGGTGATAATACATACGATCAATTAGAGCAAGCTAATTTAGATTGGCTTTTTGGTTGCAATCCTTGGGGAACAAGTATGGTGTATGGATTGCCTACTTTGGGTGATACTCCGGTAGACCCTCATTCAGGATTTACGCATTTAAAAAATTATCCAATTAATGGGGGCTTAGTAGACGGGCCAGTATATACCAGTATTTATAAATACCTAATTGGTATTCAATTAAATGATGTAGATGAATATGCTGCATTCCAAAGTGATTTAGCAGTATATCATGATGACTATGGCGATTATAGTACCAATGAACCAACTATGGATGGAACAGCAAGCTTAATTTATTTGTTGGCTGCACAGCAGAATAGTGCTTCTAAACATTCAAAATTGAATAAGAAAACCAATGCTTCTCTGTCTATTCGGGTAAAACAAATGGGAGCGGTTATAAAATCTGCTCATCCTTCACAGCCTTCGGTATCATTGGTTTTTACTGGAGATGAATATGGGGAAGGATTAACCACTATTCAGCAAATTTTAGCCAAAGAAAAAGTGAAAGCAGGTTTCTTTTTCACTGGAAGATTTTATGCCAACAAAGCTTTTTCTAATTCAATAAAAGCTTTAGAAAAAGATCAACATTATTTAGGGGCACATAGTAATAATCATTTATTGTATAACGATTGGACCAATAGAAACAAATTGTTAGTGAGTTATGATTCCTTTAGTACCGATTTAGATAAAAATTTTCAAGTGATGGAAAACTTAGGAATCAATACGCAACAACGAAAATTATTTATCCCGCCGTTTGAATGGTGGAATGATAGTGTGGCAAGTTGGTGCAATTGGAAGGGCTTAGAACTATTTAGTTTTACTCCTGGCACTTATACCAATGCAGATTATACTTGGCCTGAAATGGGTAAAACTTATAAAAGCAACGCCACACTAATGAATCAATTGAGTGCATTGGCAGAAGTGCCTGAAAAGCTGAACGGTAATATTTTATTGCTGCATGTGGGGACCGACCCGAGAAGAAAAGAAAAATTATACAATGAACTTCCTGCAATTATTCGGTTATTGAGAACCAAAGGATACACTATTAAACGAATTGATGAGCTAATTAATTAACTACCATTTTTCTTCATCGGAAGCAGAAGGGTCTTGCTTGTACTTTTCTCGAGAAGCTTTTTTTTCTTCTAATCTTTCTAAAATAGCATCTGCAATTACTGGGGCAGCAAAATGGGTATTATTCTTATTGAGTAGTATTTTAATTTTTGCTTCGCTTACATCTATGCGATAAAGGATAAATACTAGTTTTTCAAAATCGTTGACAATTAACCAATTGATTGCATCAATTAGTTCAGATTTATTAAGTTGCTCAATTTGTGTAATATCTAAAATAGGAACAGCCATTCTTAAAATTAATATTTCTCTATCACACCCAAACCAAATAGCGCAAAATCGTATTTGGCAGGGTCTTTCGGGTCTAGCTTTTTTAAATAGTTGGTAAGCTCTTCAGCTGCTAACCAATCAGTTTGTTTGCGATCAAGTAGGTTGAATCTTTTAGCTACCCTGGCAACATGAACATCAATAGGGCAAATTAGTTGGCTAGGCTGAATATTTTTCCAAATACCAAAGTCCACGCCTGCTTTATCTCTTCTTACCATCCAACGCAAAAACATATTGAGTCTTTTACAACTAGATCCTTTTTCAGGAGTAGAAATATGTTTCTTGGTTCTTAGCGGTGCGTCTTCTAAAGAAAAAAAGTAATGATGAAAAAAACTGAGTGCTTCTTTTATGCTTTCAGGACTTTTGTTGCCAGGCATAAAAGCATTTTCTAATGAATCATATTGCTGATAATGATGTTTAAAAAATTCAATGCAATACAAAAGATCAGTCGTATTAAAAGTTCTATGCTTAAAACCTTCTAGTTTTTTTAATTCAGGTACACTGGCATTTAAACAAAATAAATGCGGTTGCATTTGCATTAAATGCATTAACTCTTTCGACTTATTGATAATGGTTGTTCTATTTCCCCAAGCAAAAATTGCCGCAAAAAAACCGGCAATTTCAATGTCTTGTTTTTTTGTGAAATAGTGTGGAATACAAACTGGATCTGCCTCAATAAAGCTTGGCTGATTGTACTCTTTGACCTTTTTATTAAAAAAATCGGTTAATTGCTGAGGGGCTTCCATGCCACTAATTTAATAAGCGGGTCATGATTTCAATACCCAATCTGTCTGCGATATCATTTTTGCTGAATGCATTAATTACCACTACAATGCAATGCTGATTACTTGGATTGAATGCCGCAAATGTTGAAAAACCATAAGTGCCACCATTATGCCAATACAACATCGTTTTCCCAGCTTGTTCAATCGTATGCCATCCTTTTGCAATAGCCACTTGTACATTCAGTTTAGCGGTTTTACTTAAAACAGATGTCACCACTTGTTGGTTTTGATGAGTGGCCATGTATTCAAGATATTGCAACAAATCAGTGGCATCCGATTTAATGCCACCTGCACCAGCCAACACACTCATATCCCAATAAGCAGCGGGCTCATTTCCAAAATACCCAATTGATTTGGGCATTTTTTTTGCCGCTTGTAAACCCGTATGCTTTAATTGAAAGGGTTGATTGATGTATTGGTTTAATAAATTCTCATAGCTTTTGCCACTGATATTTTGTGCAATGACGCCAGCCAGGCCTGCGCCTAAATTTGAATAAGCTACTTTACCAAATGTTTTGGGTTCTGTTTTACTTAAATACAAATACAGGTTTTCTAAATCATAATCGGCATATGGCTGCAAACGATCTTTTGGAATGCCCATATTTTCTGGTAATCTGGGTAAGCCCGATGTATGGTTCATTAAATGCACCAATTGAATGGGTAAAATATACCGATTGTTGCGCAGACTGTCGGGCAAGAATTGCACCATGACACTCGTGTCGGCTATTTGATTGGCTTGTAATACCGATTCAAGTATAAAAGCTGTAAATGTTTTACTGATACTACCTATTTCAAACTGTGTTGTGGGTGTAAAAAGCTCATTGGTTTTTTTGTCCGCTACTCCGGCGCTGAAAAATTGCCGTTGTCCTTTTACAGAGCTGGCAATATAAATTCCTGGCACAGCGTTTAATTTAAACACACTATCTACTTTAGATTGAATGGCCACTGCTATGGGATCCTGCGCTTGCACCAATTGAAGGGTGCAAAACAAACCAAATAAAATACCCTTGACTGTTTTCATTTATGATAAAGCATTGTCTAAATC
>JBMLPQ010000264.1:0-14279 GCA_049242025.1 Sediminibacterium sp. | reverse complement strand
TGGAAAGAAAAGGATGAAAAAGACGAAGTTGTTTTAGTCTAAATGATTAATTTTGCTTTTTAATGAAACTATCTACCAAACACTTACTTGGTATCAAGGACCTCAACAAAGAGGATATTCAATTAATTCTATCAACTGCAGCGCAGTTTAAAGAAGTTTTACAAAGACCAGTAAAGAAAGTTCCCTCCTTAAGAGATGTTACGATTGTGAATTTGTTTTATGAAAATTCTACTCGTACAAGAATGTCTTTTGAATTGGCCGAACGAAGACTTTCTGCAGATGTGCTCAACTTTACAGCAAGCAGTTCTTCTGCTGCAAAAGGCGAAACATTGTTGGATACCGTCAACAATATTTTGAGTATGAAAGTAGATTTGGTGGTAATGAGACATAGTGCATCCGGAGCTCCACATTTTTTGGCCAAACATATACCAGCAGCCATTGTGAACGCAGGAGATGGTATAAATGAACACCCAACGCAGGCTTTACTAGATGCATTTTCTATGCAAGAAAAGACAGGTAGGATTGAGGGATTAAAAGTGGCGATTATAGGAGACATCATGCATAGTAGGGTTGCACTCAGCAATATGTATCTGTTGAAAAAAATGGGTGCAGAAATAACTGTTGTTGGGCCACCCACATTAATACCTAAATATCTAGAAGAAGCATTAGGAGTGAGGGTAACTTATAATGTTCAAGAAGCACTACAATGGTGCGATGTAGCCAATGTATTGCGCATTCAGTTAGAAAGACAAAACCAACCCTTATTTTCTTCTTTAAGAGAATATAATCTTGCCTATGGCATCAAGCAAAAAATGCTGGATAAATTAGGAAAAGAAATTGTGATTATGCACCCTGGGCCTATCAACCGTGGAGTAGAATTAGACAGTGATGTTGCGGATGGACCACATTCTATCATTTTAAATCAAGTAGAAAATGGGGTTGCAGTTAGAATGGCTGCCTTATATTTACTAGCTGGTAGAGCCGACTAAAAATTAACCAAATCGTTATCATGCAAAGAATATGTCTTTTCCCAGGAACATTCGATCCTGTTACACTAGGACACACTGATATCATCAATAGGGCACTTCCTTTGTTTGATAAAATAGTGGTTGGGGTAGGTATCAACTCTTCTAAAAATCCAATGTTTAGTGCTGAACAAAGAATGCAATGGTTTAGGGAAATTTATAAAGACGAACATAGGGTAGAGAGCATTGCATACGATGGATTGACGGTGCAGTTTTGTAAAAAAATTGGGGCAAACTTTATTTTAAGGGGTATTCGTTATGTGAGTGATTTTGAATACGAGAAAACCATTGCAGATGCCAATAGAACACTAGATAGTCAAATAGAAACTATCTTTTTAACTGGTGAACCTAAATACACTTCTGTTGCATCTACTATTGTAAGAGATATCATTAAAAATGGTGGAGACGCTTCTCCTTTTCTTCCACAAGCTGTGATAAATACGCTTAAAAGTAAATTATGATTTGGTTCAATAAAAGCCTAACTGTAGCTCATTTTGCAGGCATGGGTAAAGGGAATTTGGGAGAACATTTAGGGATGGAGTTTACAGAGATTGGGCCAGATTTTATTAAAGGCACTATGCCCGTAGACCATCGCACTAAACAACCTTATGGATTATTACATGGAGGAGCTTCTGTTGCATTGGCAGAAACATTGGGTAGTGTAGGAGCCGCCATGGTAGTGGATCATACCGAATACATCTGTGTAGGACAAGAAATAAATGCCAATCATTTAAGAAGTGTTCGATCTGGATTGGTAACCGGTACTGCAAAGCCCATACATATAGGATCGAGCTCTCAGGTTTGGGAAATCAAAATACATGACGAGCGTGACCATTTGGTTTGCATTAGCCGACTTACTGTGGCTGTTTTAAAAAGAAAAGACCGATAATTTCTTTAATACTTGCAAAAGAATGGGTAATCAACTCATTTACTTCCGCTAAAGGAACCCATTTAATATCGGTGATATCTTCTTCTGTTTGAGGAATCAAAGTAGGAACTCCTTTTACTGACATTCTATACCAATGACTTTCTTTGATCACTTCTTCCTTTAAATAAGGGTCAAAATATTGGTGTTTAGTTAGGCCCAAAAAATCAATCAAAGTTAAATTTCCAACCCCTGTTTCTTCCTCCACTTCCCGCAAAGCGCAAGCTTCAATGGTTTCGCCGGGATCCAACTTCCCCTTGGGCAAATCCCAGGAACCTCTTCTAAATATCATTAGTAACTCATTCTGCTCGTTCAGCACTAATCCACCCCCAGCTTGTAAAATTGTTAATTCCATAAAATAATTGATGTGCAAATCTCCATAATAATCCAATGGAAAATAGGATTTACTTTTGTGCTATGACAAATGAAAAAGCAGTTGCTGAAAAATTATTGCAAGTTCAGGCCATCAAATTGAGTCCAGAACAACCCTTTACATGGGCCAGTGGGTGGAAGAGCCCTATTTATTGCGACAATCGAAAAGTATTGTCATTTCCCTACGTGAGAGATTTTATCAAGAGTGAATTATGCAGTGTAATATTTGAACAATATCCAGAAGCCACCGTGTTGGCTGGAGTGGCAACTGCAGGTATCCCTTGGGGAGCTATGGCCGCTGATCAATTAAAACTCCCTTTTATTTATGTAAGACCCAAACCCAAAGAACATGGATTGGGCAACCAGATTGAGGGGGCATTAGAGCCAGGGCAGCGGGTATTGGTGATTGAGGATCTAATTTCTACCGGCAAAAGTAGTTTACAAGTTGTAGATGTTTTAAAAGCAGCTGGGGCTGAAATTGTTGGTATGATTTCCATATTTAATTATGGATTTGATGCTGCAACTACAGCTTGTGCCAATGCTGGAGTAAAAACCAGTAGTTTAACCAACTATCCAACCATGATAGAATTGGCTATTGAAAAGGGATTGGTAACGGCCGATACCAAGGAAACCCTACTAAATTGGAGCAAGGATCCGGCTAATTGGGGAAAATAAATCATTCAAAAAATGCGTAAAATACTATTGATATTGAGTTTGACAGTTGCTTCCAGTGCATATGCTCAGCAGCCAAAACAGCAATGGGTAACCATTAAGTCTGCCAATTTAAAATGTTGGGAATGCAAGGATAAATTGGAAAAATACCTGGTTCAAGCCAATAAATCTACCATGGAATCTGGACTTATTCAATGGAAAATCAATCTGTTACAAGGGGAAATTAAAGTTCAATTTTGGCCAGATAGGGCAGATGCTTCACTTATTAAAGCGGCTTTAAACAATGCAGGATTTGATGCAGACGAAGATAAGGCTGAACCAGAAGCGTATGCAAAATTGCCCCCAATTTGCAAAAGAGCAGAAGATGGCGGGGGACCTAAACCACCCAAACCATGCCATATACCCCCTGTTCAATAAGGGTTATTTAAATAAATTTACTTCTTGTCTTCCTTCATAGGTAAAGGGTAGGGTTTTAAAAAATCCCCCTTTACCTATTTTTATATTACCCGTTGCCTTCACTAAAACATCCTTTTTAAACATTAATTGAGCTGCGTTTTTATAAATGTTTTGCATGTTTATATTAATGGTGGATGGCAATACGAATTCTCCATTTTTGGGAATATGCATCAATGTATCTAGCTGAAACTTTCCCAAGTAAATATTATCTAAATACACATCACTGTCTACTTTTTTAAGGTCGAGTCCAAATTTATTCGGGTTGAAATAGACCAATTCAAAGTTGAGTTTGGTTTCATTAAACCCTAATTGTTTCAATTCTATTTTTCTTACTTCTCGATATTCCAGTTCTTTTGGTGCCTGGCAAGAACTGATAATTAGCGAAATAAAGGCCAAGGATAGGAGGGTTCTCACGTTCAAAGGTTTTATCAAAAGTAGTTGAAATAATGGCGTTATCGCGGGATTATTTTTCGTATCTTGTATGCTAATGTATTTAGCATTTGGGGAGCATTTTTGATAAAAAAATGAATCTCAAAAATTTAGTAAATAAAATATATCATAAATAAATGACTATCAATTTATTATATGGTTTATTTGAATATTTAAATTATTTATATTAGGCCATTAAATAGATAAATGATTGCATTTCCGTATGCACTTCAACAAAATAAAATAAAGTGAAATTATTAATTGATTATCAATATTTTGGAACGGTTAATTACTATAAAATTTTGTTTGACTTCAAGTATATTGAATTTGAAGAATATGAACGCTATCAAAAAGGGAGTTTTCGCAACCGTACCATCATTCCAGGAGCCAATGGATTGATCAATCTTTCTGTTCCTTTACAAAATGGGCGAGACCAACGATCCCTTTTCAAAGACATTAAAATTGCCTACAAGGAGAACTGGGTGTTGCAACATACAAGAGCGCTGGACGCATGTTATAGGAGAGCTCCATTTTATGAATATTACCGAGACTCCCTTTTTTCAATTTTGGCTAGTCAAGAAGAATATTTAATGCAGTTAGATAAAAAGCTAAGTCAATGGGTGCTCAAAATGCTGAAAGCAAAAATGGAAATTGCATACTCAAGTTGCTATCAGATTCAATTGGAGGAAGATGTTAAAGATGCTCGAGGAATTTGTTTACCCAATCAAAAAATCTCTTTAAGCGATATGGTTAAATACGCACAGGTTTTTGAGGATCGAAATGGTTTTCAGCCCAATATGAGCATTCTAGATTTATTGTTTTGTTCTGGACCAGCTGCTACTGGTCTATTGTTAAGCAACAATAGCCGATTTTAAGGTATCTATGACTTGAATTTGCCGTTAATGAACTATTATTGTTATCGAATTAATGATTTGAGAAAGCCCCTGAACGAATGAAGAAATCTTGTTTGCTGCTACTGTTGATTTTCCTTCCAATTAGTTTTTTGATTGCACAGGAATTTTCAAATAAAGGAAAGGATTTTTGGTTGGGATATGGGTACCATGTTCGCTATGTTACTGGTAACCCTGTTAACCAACAAGAAATGATTTTGTATTTTACTTCTGATCAAAATGCAAAAGTAACCGTTGAAATTCCCAATATTGGTTATACAATTCAATACGACGTTATTGCAAATCAGGTTACGCCAAGTCAACCTATACCAAAAGTGGGAGGTCAAGACGCAAGATTAACTGTACCAGGAATCTCTAATAAAGGAATTCATATCACAAGTGACAAACCCATTGTTGCTTATGCCCATATTTACAATGCGTCTGTTTCTGGGGCATCATTGTTATTTCCTACCAATACATTAGGAAAAGAATATTATTCGGTTAATTATACACAACGATCCAATGAAGGAGCTTCCAACTCATTCTTTTTTGTTGTTGCCACAGAGGATGGAACACAAATAGAAATAACACCTAGTGCATCCAACTTAAATGGGTTGGCTGTAGGAGTGCCTTCATCTCCTATAACACTTAAGAAAGGAGAAATCTATAATGTGATGGGAACCTTGATTGGGAGTACTGGAAGCGATTTGACGGGCTCGAAAATAAGGTCAATTTCAGCTTCAGGAGCACCCTGTAAGCCTATTGCTGTATTTTCTGGTTCAGGTAAAATCAGTATTGGTGGGCCAGGGAACGGTAGTGCAGATAATTTATTTGCTCAAGCATTTCCTTCAAAAGCATGGGGGCTTAAATATTTAACTGTCCCAACTGGTACACAACCTAATAATTTTTATAGGGTATGTGTTAAAGATCCTACCACCAATGTTAAGCTGAATGGGGTTGATTTACCTAAATCTTCTTTACAAAATGGGTTTTATTACGAGTTTAGGAATGCGGGTGGAATAAGTGCCCCTAAACCCAACGTTATTGAAGCAGATCAACCAATTTTGGTATCTCAATACATGACAACTCAAGGTCAAGAGGGCAATCCAAATTTTAGTGGTGCTTCAGGAAATGGAATTGGCGGAGACCCTGAAATGATTTACTTGAGTCCAGTTGAACAAACCATCAATAAAATCACCCTATATTCTGCGGCACAGTTTCAAATTCTAAGGAGTTATATTAATGTGGTTATCAAAAAAGAAGGTGTTGCTAATTTTAAAATTGATGGTGCAGCACCTGCACCTGGTAGCTTTTCTCCTCATCCAGAAGACCCTCTATATGCTTATGCAATACTGCAGGTTTCCAATGGGTCACATTCATTAAGCGCCGACAGTGGGTTTAATGCAATAGCTTATGGCTTTGGCAATGCGGAATCATATGGTTACAATGCAGGTACAAATATCGTAGACCTTAATCCTCCTGTAACTATTCAGAATCAGTTTCCCAATGTAGCTACTGTTAATTACTCTGCCACTTGTGTGAATACATCTTTCAATTTAAAACTAGCTTTAAGTTATCAACCAAGTAAAATTGTACTTGACTTTTTAGGAGCAAGTAATTTAACGGGTCCTCCAATTCTTACTTATACACCAACTGGCTTTGATTCAACCTATACTTCAAATGGGAAGCCCTTTTATGTTTACAAAATACCTCAAGCATATATATTTGGGGCTGCTGGAACATATCCAATTAAGTTCACTACCACTTCCTTATTGCCCCAATCAGATGGCTGTAGTAATAATAATGAGCAAGAAATAACGGATAATGTTGTAGTGAGTGATGCTCCAATCGCTGATTTTTCAATTAGCTCAGTTGATTCTGGATGTGTGAATGCATCCATAAATTTTAGAGATTTGTCTAATGGATCAGGAAGGTCAGTAGTTGGATGGATTTGGGATTTTGGGGATGGAACAAACAATAGTATTCAAAATCCCTCTAGAACCTATGCTTCAGCAGGAAATTACAATGCTAAACTAACTACCATTACCGACTTTGGCTGTGTTGCTACTAAAACCGTTCCCATTAGCTTGTCTAATAAACCCGTTGCAAGATTTACTGTTCCTGCGATTACTTGTGAAAACAGTGCCATCAATTTTACAGATGCATCTTCAATTGTACCTGGTGCTGCCAATAACACCATTACTCAATGGAAATGGAACTTAGATAATGGTGCTGGTATTGTAACAGTTAATACCAATACGGCTCAAACCAATACTTATACCTCTTGGGGTGCTAAAGATGTTTATTTGAATGTTGTTTCAAATACAGGTTGTTTAAGTGATTCGTTTAGATTACCCGGTGGCTTTAAAATAAATCCTTTGCCTGTTGTGGGCTTTGTATTGCCAGAAGTTTGTTTAAATGATGCTACTGCAACGTTTACCGATACTTCAAAAATTGCGGATGGAACAGAAGCGGGCTTTAGTTATTTATGGAAATTTGATGATGGAGTGTCAACCGTAGATCCCACAAAACGACCGGTTCCATTAACAGCAAATACCAGTTCAAAATCAATTGCAGCAAGCTATAAAACTTTCGGAAACTATACGGTTTCCTTACAAGTTACTTCAAATAACGGCTGTATTACCACTGATAATAAATCATTTACAGTAAATGGAAGTACGCCAGTTCCTAAATTTGAAGTAGCCAATTTATTAAATGGCATTCCGCTTTGTACCAATGATTCTATAAAAATCATCAATCAATCCACCGTTGATTTTGGAGATGTAACCAAATTAGAAGTAGTCTGGGATTTATTAAGTGCTCCAACTACAATAGTGACCGATCAGTCACCAACGCTCAACAAGCAATATGCTATACGATACGGTATTCCTACCACCATATCAACCCCTGCAACTATAGATTATTCGGTCAGAATAAGGGCATTTTCTGGTCAAGCAGAATCTTGCTCCAGAACACTTACCAAAATTGTAACCGTAACTTATGCACCCGCAGTTTCATTTAATGATATCAGGGATATCTGTTACGATGCAACGCCTCGTTTAATTACACAAGGAACTTTTATTTCTGCATTGCCAACAACGCAAACTTATTCAGGCAAGGGTATTAGTGCTGCAGGTTTATTGAATCCGATTACTACGGGTGTAGGGAATGATACCCTTAAATATTTTGTACAGAATAATGCAGGTTGTAAAGATTCTGCTTTTCAGCCCATCACGGTATGGCCTTCACCTGTAGCAAAATGGGGTATTGCTGATCCCGCTTGCGAAAAAAATAATTTATTATTTACGGATAGTTCAGTGGCTAATTTCAGCAATATTGCTCAATGGAATTGGAACTTTGGAGACGGAAAAACGGAGAGTAGAACAAATGGTACTGCATTTACGCATGTATTTGACACTGCCCAAACTTATACTTCTTCTTTACGAGTGGTCACAGATAGCGGTTGCGTTAGTACCAGCAATCAACAAATTATTCGCATCAATCATTTGCCCAAACCTGCATTTAGTTTACCTGAAATTTGTTTGCCAGACGGTAGGGGAACGTTTATGAATCAGAGTACAATAACAGACGGGTCAGAAGCTTTATTTAGTTATGTTTGGAATTTTGGAGATCCTAATGATCCAAGTTCCTCTACATTGAGGCAACCAACTCATAAATACAGTGCTGTTGGTCCTAACAATGTTCAATTAAAAATTACTAGTAAAGATGGTTGTGTCGATTCTTTAACAAGAGTGCTCAATACGATTTATCCTTGGCCAAAAGCCAATTTTTCTGCTAGCCAAACAGCAATTTGTCAGGGTGATCCAATTCAGTTTACTGGCTTAGGTAACGGGTTTACCAGTGCACCTGTTCGTTGGGAATGGAACTTAGGCGGTGGAGCTACTTCTACATTACAAAATCCTAGAAAAATATTTACCGATTCAGGAAGCTTCACTATCAGTTATTATTTCTTTAATTCGCAAGGATGTGTTAGCGATACTGTAAGTCAAACTGTAGTGGTGCATCCTTATCCTGTTTTAGAGCTTGGACCAAATATTGTAGTACTAGAAGGGGGCACCAAATCTTTGAAACCCGAATTTGTATATGGTACCAATTTAATTTATCAATGGTCGCCTTCATTGTATTTAAACAGCGTTACCGATTCTATTCCTAAAACAACTCCATTGGGAGACATTACTTACCGGCTTAACTTAACAGGGATAGGAGGGTGTATGGTAACGGATACCATTTTTATAAAATTATTATTAAATCCAATTATCCCCAATGCATTCTCCCCTAATGGAGATGGAATTCATGATCGTTGGAGAATCCAGTACCTTGAAAGTTATCCAGGTGCAACAGTGGATGTATATGATCGATACGGGATGTTGGTGTATAATAGTATTGAATATGCGGTTGATTGGGATGGAACTCGTAACGGAAAACCATTACCCATTGGAACGTATTATTATGTGATTAACCCTAAAAATGGCAGAAAAATAATTACTGGTTCTGTTACTATAATTAAATAAAATGAGGCATAAAGGATTTCTTTTAGTATTTGGATTGTTACTGTCGTTGTTTATCATTGCACAGCAACGCCCTTATTATACTCAATATATTATGAATAATTATATCATCAATCCTGCGGTTGCTGGTATTGAAAATTATTGGGATGTTAAAGCAAGTCATCGGATGCAATGGGTGGGATTGCAAGACGCTCCAGTAACAACTTATATTACGGCTCATGGCCCACTCAAAAAAGACCCCTACCAAACTGCTACAGCTACTGGCTTCAGGGCTAAGGGTATGAATCCGAGGGGACAAGCTTATTGGAGAGATTACCAAGCTGCTGAACCGCATCACGGAATAGGATTTACAATGCTTAATGATAAAACAGGACCATTAAATCGTTTTGCAGCATATGGTACTTATTCATATCATATAGGATTATCGCCCACGACCAATTTATCTGCAGGGGTATCTGCAGGATTCACCAACCTGAGTTTAGATGCATCTAAGCTGAATTTTGGAGGCACTACCGTTGACCCAGCGGTAGCTTCAAGTGGTGTAATCAATCGAATCAAACCCGATATCAGTGCTGGCTTATGGTTGTATTCTAAAGATTATTTTATTGGGTTAGCCGCACAGCAAATTATACCACAAAATGTAGCATTTTCAGATAATACCGTATCGTTAACTAAGGGCAGATTGGTTCCGCATTTGTTTTTAAGTGCAGGATATCGGGTACCAATTTCTGAAGACTTTAATTTACTACCATCTATGCTCATTCGATATATCAGCCCTTTACCCATGGGTTTCGACTTGAATGCAAAAGTGCAATACCTTGATTTATTATGGGCAGGTGCTTCCTATCGATACAAAGATGGTTTTGCCGCAATGGTAGGATTGAATTTGAGCAATACCCTCAATATTGGTTATTCTTATGATATTCAAACATCTCGTTTAAATACCATCAGCAGAGGAACCCATGAAATCCTAATTGGATTTATGATTGGGAATAAATACGGAGATTGGTGTCCTACCAAATTATGGTAAGCTTATAATGTTCTAATCATCCAGATATCACAACCGTTATGCCCTGAATTGCCCATTGGCCCATCAAGATAAGAGAAGCCAAACTGCTCGTATACCTTTACGGCTTTATTTAATTCTGGCATTGTTTCTAAATACACTTGAGTATACCCTTTCTGCTTTGCAGCAGCAAGCACATAATCAATCATTTTTCTTCCAAGCCCCATGCCTCTAACAGTTTCATTTAAATACATTTTTACTAACTCGCATGTATTATTTGGCAAGCCTTCAGTAGGAAAGTATCCTGCTCCCCCTACAATTATCCCATCTTGCAATGCAATGAAATAGCCGCTTTGGGGTTCAGCAGTGAAGAGTTCATATAAGTGATCAGTGGTGTCATCATAAAATACAGTGCCAGGCTTATTTGCACCAAATTCGGTTAATGCAGTTCTGATAATGCTAGCAATCGCTTTATTATCTGCTGGTTCAATAGGCCTTATGATGATATGGTCCATATTATGCTTGCGCTGCTTTTCTAAATTTTTTAAAGCTATTCATTAAACCGTTGGTAGATGAGTCATGGCTATTTACTGTTTCGTCATTGGTTAATTCAGGCAAAATTTTATTCGCTAATTCTTTTCCTAATTCAACTCCCCACTGATCGTAACTGAAAATATTCCAGATAACTCCCTGAACAAAGATTTTATGTTCGTACAAGGCAATCAATAATCCCAGCGTAGCTGGATCTACTTGTTTTACCAAGAAAGAGTTTGTGGGTTTATTGCCTGCAAAAACTTTAAATGGACTTAATTTTTTTATCTCATCGTCTTTTTTATCAGCTTTCATCAATTCTACTTTCACTTCATTCTCACTTTTACCATTCATTAATGCCTCCGTTTGTGCAAAGAAATTGGACATTAATTTTACATGATGATCGCCAATTGGGTTTTGTGAAAGGGCAGGGGCAATAAAATCACAAGGTATCATAGGCGTTCCTTGGTGAATCAATTGATAGAATGCATGCTGTCCATTCGTGCCTGGCTCTCCCCAAATAACTGGTCCGGTAGCATAGTTTACAAGGTTCCCATTTCTGTCGATACTCTTTCCATTACTTTCCATATTGCCTTGTTGAAAATATGCGGCAAAGCGGTGCATATATTGGTCATATGGCAAAATAGCTTCACTTTGAGCACCAAAGAAATTAGTGTACCAGATGCCCAATAAACCCATAATCACCGGAATATTTTTATCGTGTTTTTCTGTTTTAAAATGCTCATCTGCCTTGTAAGCACCTCTGAGCAAGTTTTCAAAATTTTCGAAGCCTATTGTAAGTGCAATAGATAAGCCAATGGCACTCCACAGAGAATACCTTCCACCTACCCAATCCCAAAATTCAAACATATTGGCTTTATCAATACCAAATGCAGTAACAGCTTTTTCGTTGGTACTTAATGCTGCAAAATGCTTTGCAATATGCGCTTCATCTTTAGCAAATTCTAAAAACCAATTTCTAGCTGTGTGGGCATTGGTCATGGTTTCTTGTGTAGTAAAGGTTTTGGAAGCAACTAAAAACAGCGTTTCTTCAGCGTTTACTTTTTTCAAGGTTTCCGCTATATGTGTACCATCCACATTGCTTACAAAATAGGTTTGAATACCTTCTACCCAGTAAGGTTTTAGTGCTTCTGTTACCATCACTGGTCCTAAATCACTGCCCCCAATCCCTATATTGACAATATATTTGATTGTTTTTCCGGTAAAACCTTTCCAATTTCCACTATGTATGGTCTTGCAAAAGGCAGCCATTTGATCCAGCACTTTTTTTATCTTGGGCATGATGTCTTTGCCATCAACCAAAATAGGAGTGTCCGAAAAATTCCTTAGTGCGGTATGTAAAACAGCCCGGCCCTCGGTTTCATTTATTTTAATACCTGCAAACTGGTCATGAATCGCATCAGTTAATTTGCATTCATCGGCCAACTGCAATAACAGTTGCATGGTCCTAGGGTTGATGATATTTTTTGAATAATCAAAAACCAATTGGTCTAAACAGAGCGAAAACTTTTGAAATCTTTCAGGATCCCCAGCAAAAAGGTCTCTCATATGCCTTCTGCTCATTTCATCTTCATGATGTTTTTTTAATAAAAACCAGGCTTGTGTAGTCGTAGGATTAATTCTTGGTAGCATAATTTCTTATATCTGCAATTGGATTTTTTGGGACATGAAGTTACCTAAATGGATTCAATCTCCCTAATGGTTTGCTTTACCATTTCTTCTGAAATGTCTAAATGGGTTACAATTCTTACTTGAGTAGGACTCATTGCAATTGTCAAAATTCCTTTACTGGCTAATATTCCAACCAATTCTTTAGCCGTAAACCTTCCTTTTACCTCAAATAAAATAATATTCGTTTCCACTGGTGGGATCATACCCACAAAGTCTTTTTTCTGTAAAGCTGCAACTATTTGGGCCGCATGGGCATGGTCTTGTTCCAATCGGGTTACCTGGTGGCGGAGTGCATATAAAGCGCCTGCTGCTAAATAGCCAGCCTGCCTCATTCCACCCCCAAAAACTTTTCTGATTCTTCTTGCTTTTCTAATAAAATCGGTAGTTCCCAATAGCACACTTCCTACTGGAGCACCCAATCCTTTGCTTAAACAAACAGAGATAGAGTCAAAGGTTTTGCCGTATTGTTCAGGGCTTTCTTTTTTGGCTACAATGGCATTAAATAAGCGGGCGCCATCTAAATGAAGACTTAAATTATTATTTAAACAAACTTCTTTAATAGATTGAATATCATTATAGTTATAACAAGTTCCACCACCTCTATTAGCGGTATTTTCTAAACTTACCAATCGGCTTAAAGGCCTATGAACATCGTCCTTATTATTGATGGCAGCGGCCACCTGATTGGCGGTAAGTCTGCCAAAATTGCCCTGCAATAATTGAACCGATGCGCCTGAATTAGAGGCAATTCCACCCCCTTCATATAAGTAAACATGGGATAGGGCATCGCAAATTACTTCGTCTCCAGGTTGAGTATGACAGCGAATAGCGATTTGATTGGTCATGGTACCACTGGGGCAAAAAAGGGCAGCTTCCATTCCAAACAACTCAGCACTGTATTGCTCTAACTCATTAATGGAAGGGTCTTCTCCAAAAACATCATCACCTACAGGGGCTGCATGCATGGCGGCTAACATAGGAGTGGTAGGTTTGGTCACGGTATCCGATCTAAAATCTATCATAATCAGCAATTTGCACAAATAAGCTTGAATTTGAGTAAATTACCAAGTTTTTTACACTTAAAAGGTTGAAATTCATTGTAAAATTGTATCTTTGTAGTTTCCGTAATTTTTGGAGAATTATACCTTTTTGTGTCGATTTATAACAAATTGGGTATTCTACTCGTTATCTAAAAAAGCAACTGTACAACATGAGGCAACTCAAGATCGCAACCCAGATTACCAACAGAGATTCGCAAGCAGTAGAGAAGTATTTACAAGAGATTTCCAAAATTCCCATGATCAACCCCGAAGAGGAAACTACTTTGGCGCAGAAGATTAAAATGGGTGATCAACGTGCTTTGGATAAATTGGTTCAAGCCAATTTACGCTTCGTGGTATCTGTTGCAAAACAATACCAACACCAAGGTTTATCATTAAGTGACCTTATTAACGAAGGGAACTTAGGATTGATAAAAGCCGCTCAGCGTTTCGATGAAACAAAAGGTTTCAAATTCATTTCTTATGCCGTATGGTGGATTCGTCAGTCTATCTTACAAGCATTGGCCGAGCAAGGTCGTTTAGTGCGTTTGCCACAAAATAAAATTGGTACTTATAACAAAGCCAATAAGGCCTATATGGCTTTTGAGCAAGAACATGAGCGCGAGCCTTCTACAGAAGAATTGGCGGAAATTTTGGAAATGAGTGAAACTGAAATCAACAATATTTTCCAAAGTAATACCAGACATACTTC
>JBMLPQ010000263.1:0-2181 GCA_049242025.1 Sediminibacterium sp. | reverse complement strand
GTACATTTAAATCGCTGTCTTCCTTTAATGACGCCACTTTTAACGTATTCGTCGCTTTTACATTTGGGGCAATGAATCAGTTTCATATCCCTAATTTAACACTTATCTATATTCATTTAGCATTTATATATCAATTTAGCAACAATTTGATATGCCGTGAAAAGGCAATGAACTACTTTAGTGTTCTCAATTATTTGCCATGTCATATCCTTATCAAATCAATTCTTTTGAAGAGTACCAAAAAGTGTACAAAGAAAGCGTAGAGAACCCCGAAGCTTTCTGGGCTTCTGTTGCAGACAATTTTGTTTGGAAGAAAAAATGGGATAAAGTACTCGACTGGAATTTTACCGAACCTAAGAACGAATGGTTTAAAGGTGGTAAACTCAATATTACCGAAAACTGCTTAGACCGTCATTTGGCTGAGCGTGGTAATACTCCTGCGATTATTTGGGAGTCTAATGATCCCAACGAAAAACAACGAATTCTTACTTATAGCATTTTGCATAAACGCGTTTGCCAGTTTGCACAAGTATTAATTAACAATGGTGTTCAAAAAGGTGATCGTGTTTGTGTGTACATGGGCATGATTCCTGAATTGGCCATTGCTATTCTAGCTTGTGCAAGAATAGGAGCAATTCACTCAGTTATTTTTGGTGGCTTTAGTGCGCAAAGTATTGCCGATCGTTTATACGATGCGCAAAGCGAATTCATTATTACTTGTGATGGTGCTTTCCGCGGTGGTAAAGATATTCCGTTGAAATCGGTAATTGATGATGCATTAATTGGAAACAGAACCGTTAGAAAAGTAATTGTTTATACGCGTACGCGCACCCCTATTTCGATGATTAAAGGAAGAGATGTTTGGTGGGAAGATGAAATGCGTCATGTAGAAGAAATGGGTATCAAAGAAATTGATGCGGTTGAAATGGATGCAGAAGACCCACTCTTTATTTTATATACTTCGGGTAGCACAGGTAAACCTAAAGGGGTAGTGCATGCTTGCGCAGGGTATATGGTGTATACGAATTATACTTTTGTAAACATCTTTAACTATCAACCCGGTCAAATACATTTTTGTACGGCTGATATCGGGTGGATTACAGGGCACTCTTATATTGTATACGGTCCGTTAAGCGCGGGTGCTACTTCTCTCATGTTCGAAGGGGTTCCTACTTGGCCAGATGCGGGAAGGTTCTGGGAAATTGTAGACAAGTACAAAGTCAATATTTTATATACTGCTCCTACTGCTATTCGTTCTTTAATGAGCTTTGGCCTAGGACCTTTACAGGGAAAGGATTTGAGCTCACTCAAAGTATTGGGCACCGTGGGTGAACCCATTAACGAAGAAGCTTGGCATTGGTACAACGAAAACGTGGGTAAGAAAAAATGTCCCATCATTGATACTTGGTGGCAAACCGAAACAGGCGGTTGTTTAATCAGCAACTTAGCGGGTATTACTCCATCTAAACCTGGTTGGGCTACGCTACCGATGCCTGGTGTTCAACCCATTTTAGTAGACGATAAAGGCGTTGAAATTACAGAAGCCGAAGATGGTATTTACAAAGGCAATTTGTGCATCAAGTTTCCTTGGCCTTCTTTATTGCGCACTACTTATGGTGATCACGAACGTTGCAGAACCAATTATTTTGCTACTTACGAAAATTTATATTTCACCGGTGATGGTGCTCTAAAAGATGAGAATGGTTTCTTTAGAATTACCGGTAGAGTTGATGATGTACTCAATGTAAGTGGACATCGTATTGGTACTGCCGAAGTAGAGAATGCCATCAATATGCACGCTGGTGTAATTGAAAGCGCTGTGGTTGGTTATCCGCACGATGTTAAAGGACAAGGCATTTACGCTTATGTTATTTATAGCAATACCCATGGCGACGAAGAACTTACCCGCAAAGACATTTTGCAAACGGTTACGCGTATGATTGGACCCATTGCTAAGCCTGATAAAATTCAGTTCGTCAATGGACTGCCTAAAACACGAAGTGGAAAAATCATGCGTAGAATCTTGCGCAAAATTGCTGAAGGCGAAACAGAAAACCTAGGCGATACTTCTACCTTGTTGGATCCTGGTGTGGTAGATGAGATTAAGAATGGACATATTTAATTATCTTCAAGCTTACTATTAAAAAGTAAAGCTTGCCGATATGAAAAAAATTTGTTTGT
>JBMLPQ010000262.1:0-2041 GCA_049242025.1 Sediminibacterium sp. | reverse complement strand
ACTACCGCATTTGCTAAAGGGGTGTTTTCGCCCATTAAACAAGCTTTGCCAGCAATGATTGGTTGCTTTCTAATTTTAACCTTTTGTTGGTTGGTGATTGAAGGATTAAAGAAATGGAACATATCCCAAAAAGAGGATTCACTTGTAGCTACTTCATAATGATCACTCTCTTTTTGTTGCACATTTAATGCCCCCGGTATATCACCAGCTTTAACTACTTTATCACCCAATGAATAGATATTCAGCGTATTAATTTGTCCGTTATTACCAGCAGGTTTAGTTTGCTTACTACTACCTATATGAACATAGTTGGCCACTTTTAAGGCCCTTTCTGTATCATTTAAATATCCATAACCCACACCACCTCCTGCAGAATGACCAACCAAATTAACACGATTAGCTCCTGTGTTAGCTAATACCTTATTGATAAATGAATCTAAATAATTGATGGTATTATTTTTTGCACCAACACTATTCCAATCAAATACATTTAATTGGGATGGCAGATAGCCATTAGCAAGGAAACGTTGAAATTGAGTTGCATAAGTATCCCCACTTCCTAGAAATCCATGGACAAATACGATGGGTAATTTCTCTTCTGTATTCTGAGCAACAATTAGTTTGCTAAAAATAAGCAACACAAAAAACATTAAGCTATACTTCTTCATGCAGAAGGATAATAAATTTATTTAAAACTAGAAAGGTTGATCATTGTCTATTCCTTCATCAAAATCAGCAGAATTATTCATCTTACTGCCTTTCTGAATAAAGAATGCTGTTTCTCCATTTCCCTGTGACATAGAAGATGAACCCATCGATTTCCAGTTACTAGGACCTTGATCAACATCCATATCCTCAAATTTTTGAATCTCCAATTTGGCACGCAGCTTAATCGTTTCTAATGACCCATTTCTATGTTTAGCAATTCTGATATGGGTTTCGCCACTAGTACTCTCACCCATTTCGTTGTTGTTTACTTCGTAGTATTCAGGACGATAAATAAACATCACCATATCAGCATCTTGCTCAATAGCACCCGATTCACGAAGATCACTCAACTGAGGCATTTTACTTTCCTTTCTGGTTTCCACTGCACGGCTTAACTGGCTCAGTGCAATAATGGGAACTTTTAATTCTTTGGCCAACGATTTTAGGTTACGAGAGATATTACTAATTTCTTGTTCACGGTTTCCGCCCTTATCGTTGCTTCCACTCATCAATTGCAAATAATCGATAATGATAATGCCCACATTGTGCTTGTTTACCATTCTTCTGGCTTTGGCGCGAAACTCAAAAATATTTAGTGCAGCCGTATCATCAATATACAATGGTGCATTTTCTAGTTTCTTAATCCCCTTGCTATGCAGTTGCTGATATTCATGGTCTTCTAATTTACCACGACTTATTTTTTCCATTTTGATTTCACTCTCAGCACTTAAAATACGTTGCACCAATTGTGCGGCACTCATTTCAAGTGAGAAGAACCCTACTCCAACAGGTTTAGTTGGATGTAAAGCAGCGTTACGAGCAAGATTTAGGGCAAAAGCAGTTTTACCCACAGAAGGACGAGCTGCTAAAATAATCAAATCGGTAGGTTGCCATCCGTAAGTTACTTTATCGAGCATACTAAAGCCACTCGGTACTCCAGAAATTTCATCTGTCTTAGTTCTAAGTTCATCAATACGAGTAATGGCTTCAATTAGAACACCCCCAATGTCTTCAAAATTTTTCTTTAAATAATTATTGGTGATATTGAACATCTTCGTTTCAGATTCATCCAATAAATCAAAAACATCCGTTCCCTCTTCATAAGCATCTCCAATAATTTCACCGCTTATTTTGATTAACTCACGTTGAATAAATTTTTGCAGAACAATACGTGCATGCGCATCAATATTTGCAGTAGATACTACAGAATTAGTCAGTTTAGTTACAAAATAAGGGCCCCCAACCAAGTCTAATTTTTCTTGCATTTTCAATTCTTCCACCACCGTTAAAATATCGATTGGGATAGATTTCTGCTGCAAGCTTTGCATAGCAA
>JBMLPQ010000261.1:0-17662 GCA_049242025.1 Sediminibacterium sp. | reverse complement strand
TTTTTGTGCCAATCATCCTCCGTTAAAGTCTTTCGTATAAAGCTCTGAGTTTTTCGCGGGTCATGATGCTTTCCCAATCTTTGCCCAAAGCATTTTCCCATAAGGGTTTCATGCCTAAGGATACATTCATCATGGTTTCAAATTGCTCATTACTCAACCCTTTGCAAATACCTTGTGGTATTTCAATTTGATTTTTCTCTACCATCAATTTAAATTCCTTTACGCCTGCAGGATAGTACTCTTCCAAATGATTCATGACAATGCAATTACCAATTCCGTGTTTGGTTCCAAGTAAATAACTCAAGCCATAACTTACTGCATGCGCCACACCAACTTGTGAATATGCAATACTCATACCACCCGCATAAGAAGCCATCATCAATTGATCGTCACTTTCATCATCCCAATGATTTTTTTCAACAAATACTTTTTGACAAAGTTGTAAGGCTTTCTCGCCATAGCTTTTGCTGAACTCATTTAAATAAGTGCCTTCTAAACTTTCGATGCAATGAATATAACAGTCCATGCCAGTGTAAAATCGCTGGTTGGCTGGTGCGTCTTTGGTTAATTCTGGGTCTAATACAATTTGATCAAATGGTGTAAAGTCTGAGTTCATTCCCAACTTTCTGGTTGGTCCTGTTAGTACAGTGGTTCTGCTCACTTCGGCACCTGTTCCACTTAAAGTTGGTATGCCTACTTTATAAACACCTGCTTCTTGTACCAAATCCCATCCTTGGTAATCTGCCGATGAACCAGGATTGGTCATCATTAATGAAACCGCTTTGGCTAAGTCCATAGTAGAACCTCCGCCTATACCAATCACACCACTAATGGTTCCAAATTCCTCTTTTAATGAACGAGCCAATTCGTCTACTTGACTGGTCTTGGGTTCATATGTAACATCGGCCAACACTATTTTATCTTTTCCTCTCACTGGAATACGATTCAATAAAGGCTTACCCTCAAAATAATGGTCTACTAAAAATACCATGGGAGCATCGCCCTTTCTATGTGGAGTCAATATTTCGTCTAGTTGATTAAAACTGCCGCGGCCAAAAACCACGTAACTAACCATCTTAAAATTCCTAAAGCTCATAGTGTTGTTTTACTTGGTAAAGATCGTATTTATTTCCAGATGGATCTCATTGGCCAAAAGCTAATCTGGTCAAATACAGTGTTATTTCCATTACTAAACAATTCAATGCCCATATCGCTTTCTTCTGGAAAAACTTGAGCAGTAAAAACAAGTTCTCCATCATTGGCATATACCTCAACGATGCTCTTATCAAAAAAGATATGCAGTTTTATTTGTTGATTTTGTTGTTTCAAAAACGCATGCTGCTTGGTGATTTTTGCATACTGTTTACTGAAGCCAGCGGGAGTATTTGATCGGTCAATGAAAAGCTGTTCTAATGTTGCATCATAACCGATGCTAAAACTGCGGTTCCCACCCACAGCAATTTTAATCCCACTGATACTGTTAATGGTAGGCTTAAGCGCTAACTCCATTTCAAAACAATTGCTTTTGAAAGGAAGTGTATAACTATTGTTTACTGCTATCGGTCCTTTGATGAGCTGTACTGTAGAACGCAGATCACGCAAGGCTTTGATGGGTTCCTGCACCAACAACCATTCTGATCCAACTTTTTTAACTGAGAGTTTTCTTGGAATAGACATTGCTCCTTTCCATGGATTGGTTGGAATATCATTAGCATAATTCCAATTATTTACCCAACCCACGGTAACTGGAATTTGATCGGGTGTATTTTTATAGGTAATGGCGGCATAATAATCGCTTCCATAATCGGGTCTTACAATTTTGTTAGCAGGAGTTTCATTGTAAAATTTGTTCCCATCAAATTCCCCCACAAAATATTGCATACTTGAATTTTGCGAGATATATAATACCCACTTCTTTTTATTGGGTTCACCAACAATAGGTACCTGAAATAAATCAGGACATTCCCATACACCCGAAGTATCTCCTATTGGACCAAACTCACTTTGTAGCGTCCACTGTTTTAAGTTAGGCGAAGTATAAATCGAGATCATTTTTTCAATAGGCATTGATACCATCATGACCCATTGCTTTGTCTGTTCGTACCAGAACACATTGGGGTCTCTAAAATCGCGCTTATTGAGATCTAATACCGGATTTCCATGGAACTTACTCCAAGATCTACCATTATTGTTACTATAAGCTAGGTGTTGGGATTGATTAATGCTGTCGTGTGCGGTGAATACCGCAACCATTGGTGGGTTTTCTTTTTTATTACCAAGGGCACTGGTATTTTTAGTATCAACTACAACGGATCCAGAAAAAGCCATTTTACCTCCTTCTTCTTTGAGTGCCAAAGGCAGGTGTGTCCACTTCACTAAATCTTTACTTACCGAGTGTCCCCAACTCATATGTCCCCAAATATTTCCAAAGGGATTATATTGATAAAATAAATGGTATTCGCCCTTGTGATAAACCAGTCCATTGGGATCGTTGATCCAATTTTTTTGTGGAGAAAAATGGTACTGCGGTCTAAATCGTTCTGCGTAATTGGGCGTTTGTGCTTTTAATATGAAAGGGAGTATGAATAAGATAAGCCCAAATTTTTTTTTCATGAATCAATATTATGCTTGCTTAAATTTAATGAATTCTGGGCAGTACAAATTATTTCATTGCTTCTAGCTTTTTTTGCAGATTAAACATTTCATCTCTTAATCTTGCAGCTTCAATAAAGTCTAGATCCCTTGCAGCTTTCTCCATTTCTTTCTTTACTTTTTTAATGGCTGTTTCCACTTGTGGTATGGTTTTGAAATCAACCTGTTCCTCCGCCACGTTGGCCACCAATGATTCATCCTGCTGTAAAGCATAAGGATTAGATGGATCATAGCCTTTAATATCTAATACAGATGTTTGTGCAAATACCTGTTCCTTGCTTTTGGTTACTGTTGTTGGTGTAATACCATGTTCTAAGTTGTAGGCAATTTGCTTGGCCCTTCTTCGGGTGGTTTCATCAATGGTTCGTTGCATGCTTTCGGTCATTTTATCTGCGTAAAAAATAACCAAGCCATTTACGTTTCTTGCGGCACGTCCAGCCGTTTGGGTTAAAGATCGTTCGTTGCGTAAAAACCCTTCTTTGTCTGCGTCTAAAATAGCAACCAATGAAACTTCGGGCAGGTCTAATCCCTCCCTTAATAAATTTACCCCTACCAATACATCTATCACGCCCAAACGCAGATCACGTAAGATTTCTACGCGTTCTAATGTATCTACATCTGAGTGAATATATTTTGATTTGATATTAATGCGACCCAAGTATTTATCCATTTCTTCCGCCATTCTTTTGGTAAGCGTAGTCACTAAAACACGATCTCCTTTTTTAACTCGGTCGTCTATGGCATCTAATAAATCATCTATTTGGTTTGTGCTGGGTCTTATTTCTATTGGTGGATCTAATAAGCCAGTAGGTCTTACTACCTGTTCTACAACTACACCGCCCGTTTTCTCTAATTCATATTCACCAGGGGTTGCACTTACAAAAATGGTTTGACCTGTTAAACTTTCAAACTCATGAAAATTGAGGGGGCGGTTATCCATTGCGCTCGGCAATCTAAATCCATAATCTACCAGCACGAGTTTTCTGCTTCTATCGCCTCCATACATACCTGCCACTTGCGGAATGGTTTGGTGGCTTTCATCAATCACACATAAAAAATCTTTGGGAAAATAATCGAGCAAACAAAATGGTCTTGTACCTGGTTTTCTTCTATCAAAAAATCGAGAATAGTTTTCAATTCCATTGCAATAGCCTAACTCTCGAATCATTTCTAAATCGTATTCTACTCTTTCCTTTAAACGAGACGCTTCAATAAACTTACCCACCGATTTAAAATACTCCACTTGCAACATCATTTCATCTTGTATCTCGTGCATCACTTCTACAATCATGTCTTTAGGAGCAAGGTATAAGTTGGCGGGGAATATAGCCGCCGTGTCCATTAGGCCAATCCGCTTATTGGTAGCGGTTTCTATGCTTTCTATCTCTTCAATTTCGTCTCCAAAAAAAGTAACTCGGTAGCCAAAATCTACATAAGGCAAATTGATGTCTACCGTATCGCCTTTAACCCTAAAAGTACCGCGGGTAAAATCGCCCTGCGAACGATTGTACAACGAATTCACCAATGCATGCAAGAAACCCTGTCGAGACAATACTTGTCCTTTTTGTATGCGTATGATTCCATTCTCATATTCGGTAGGATTTCCCATACCATAAATACAACTTACACTGGCCACTACAATGATATCTCTGCGACCACTTAATAATTGAGAAGTGGCTTGTAGTCTTAATTTATCTAACTCTTCATTAATGCTCAGGTCTTTTTCAATATAAGTACCTGTTACTGGCATGTATGCTTCTGGCTGATAGTAGTCGTAATAGCTTACAAAATAGCCAACTGCATTATCAGGAAAAAACTGCTTGAATTCTCCGTAAAGCTGAGCCACCAATGTTTTGTTATGCGTTAAAACCAGGGTGGGTCTTTGTACCTGTTGAATCAGATTGGCAATAGTAAATGTTTTACCACTCCCTGTTACCCCCAATAAAGTCTGGTATTGTTCGCCCTCATTTACCCCATCTACCAGTGCTTGAATGGCTTTTGGCTGATCCCCTGCTGGCTGATAATTCGTGTGTAACTGAAAGGGCATGGCTAAAATATTGAGCAAATTTAACCGCAAATCGGTCAAATTGGGCATAATAAAGCATTTTAACAAGGCTTTGAAAAAACTTAATATTAATTAATTGTTACCTTTTTGTAACTTTAAGAAAATCGGATATCGGTGAAAAGAGGGTTTTGGACCATATTAATCATTGGCTGCCTTAGTTGGCAGGAGCTTAAAGCGCAGGAATTTTTGCGTGAACGTACCCGAGCTTATATTGATTTTTATGGGGATACCGTTCATACCCCCGGTGTTGAACAGTTAGAAGTCGCATTAAAGAATCCAATAAGCTATGAATTGATTGAGGGTTTTTATGCTCAATTAAACCAACTTCCCCATCATCAGTTGGTCAACAACTTATTGGCTTATAAACAAGAAAAGCAGTTAGACGATTGGCTATTTTATCAGTTGATTAGAACCGCGGCGGAATCAATCAGCCCTAAAAAAGAAAACTATCACAGGTACACTTTATACAAGTGGTTCTTGTTAAATCAAACTGGGTATTCTGCGGTAACCCGCTTAAGAAATGATACGTTACTATTGTATGTTCAGTCGAATGAAAATGTATATGACATTCCATCTATGTTGTATAATCAAGAACAATATATCTGTTTAAATTATCATGATTATGGAAGCAATATTAATTTTAAACAAGGTCGCTTTCAGGATATTCAAGTAGTTAGCCGTAAGAATGGGGCAAAAGGATTCTCTTATCAAATTAATCGGATGCCCGATTTTAATCCGGATAGTTATGAGGTCAAGCCTATCCAGTTTGCATATGGCCAACGCAATTATGAGTTTAAAGTAAGAGTGAATAAGTCGATCAATAAACTATTCAATAATTATCCTTCTGTAGAATATGCAGTACAGTTTAATGCGCCATTAAGCAGTGCAACTTATCAATCCTTAATTCCTGCACTTAAAAAAACGATTGCTGGTATGGATCAAAAGAAAGGCGTAGATTATTTAATGCATTTGACTCGTTCTTCTTTTGCTTTCGAAAATGATGCTACTTTATATGGAAAGGATAAAAGATTTTCTCCTGAGCAAACATTATTTTCTGAGTACAGCGATTGCGAAGACCGCGCTGCTTTCTTTTTTTATTTAGTAAAAGAAATTTACAATCTTCCAATGATTGTATTGTCTTATCCACAACATGTTACTGTTGCCATTCAATTTGATACTCCACAAGGAAATCCAATTGTATACAAGGGTAATCAATATTGGGTTTGTGAGCCTACTCCACAATTTAAAAATTTAAAAATTGGACAAGGCATTCCTGCGCTAAAAAATCAGGCTTTTGAAGTTGTGTATGAATACCAGCCTGCTTATCGCTAATCATTATTTTCTCCTTATTGTTTTAATATAAACAGGGGGATCTAAATAATGATTTATCTCTTTTAAGTTGTGAATTTTTCTAACAATAGGCATTCCTCGTACAACAGAACCAAAAGCAGCAAAGCCCAGTCCGTCTTCTATATTTTCTCCTCCAAAATCAAATCCTGTTTCATCTTCTACCATGATAAAAAATTCAGGACCAGCAGATCCGGGCTCATTTCTTGCCATTGAAATTGTTCCCTCTTTATGTAAGATGCCTGTTTTATTAGTGGGCTCGTGCGGAATACCCTGAAGACGTTGTGCTAAAGCATTATTCGATTTCCAAATTCCTCCTTGAATTAAAAATGCTTTGGGTGCATTGGAGGGTTGATTATACATACTTAATACCCGATAAAAATTGGATTGATCATAAAATCCTGAATCTATATAAGACAAAAAAGCGTTTGCGGTTAAAGGTGCCCTATCGGTATATAACTCAATTTCGATATCTCCATATCCTGTTTCTATAATTACATGCGGTAAGCCTTTTTTTGTTTCTTCATTACAAGAAAATAGAACTATAATCAGAAAAAATACAATTGAACGAACGGGCATATATGATAATTTAAAAAAGCTATTTCGTTTTTAATCCCAATAAGATGATTTGTGAACGTTGTAGAGGACTGAAGTTATTATCTGCAACCAATAGAATACTTCTGTTTCCATTAGGCAACAATGGTCCCATAGAAATGCCTTCAATATTGTCGGTGAATATTCCTAGCTGATCCATATTCATCAATAGTGTTTTTTTCATTGGCTGGTATTGTGAAGGATCTTTTAAAGTAGCTAAGTTGGAAACATCTGATGCGGCACCATATTCTGCTAAATAAATTTTTATGGTACAGGGTATTCTTCCTGTTGAAAAAGATCTCTCTAAAACCAATAGTTGATTGTTTCCAATCCACAAAAATTCTGGAACACCATTAACAATAAAGCCATTGGAAGGATTAGGCTTATGGGCTACGGGATCCAATTCATAAGCATATTGCTTAATACACTTTTTGGTTTTTTGATCAAATGCAAAAAAACGAATCATGGCTTTGTTGGGCTGCAAATCTGCTTTAGGACCATCTTCATAAAGTGGCTCTTCTACATTAAGCATTAATGTACGATATTGGTCTGCATAACTCATTCCTTCCAATACCCCATTTTGCCTAGGTCCTTTTTCAGATAAACTCATATAAAGATTAGCGGGCAATTGCAAGCTGTCTTTCCATTTACCAGTTGTGTCAATAAAATAAACAGCTGGATTAATCAAAATACTTTCTTTAGGTCTTATAGATCGCTCTCCTTCACTACTCCAAACCAATTGTTTGGTTCTTGGATGGAAACGCATGCTTTCTGGATCGGGTGTTTGGGTGGGATCTTGTTTGGTACTTGGATAGTGTTTACCCTTATGATCCATCAAGAAAGCGCTGTTGGTAAAAAAAACCGTATCAATTTTATTATTATTAATAGCGATTGTAGCTGTATAAAATCGTGCAGGATTGATTGCGGAACGATCATCACTAATTAAGTAGTACTGATTATTTTTTACATCATAATCAATAGAAGACAAACCACCAACTGTGGTTTGCATAAACTGAAAATTATTGGGAATAGTATAAGTATCTAAGTATACCAAACTATTTCCATCTAATGGAGCTTGTACCGCAATTTGCTTTATGCTAGTGCAAGAGATTGCACTAGAAATAATCAAAAGAAAAATTGGTAGGATATATTTCATACAATGGTATTATAATCGATTAACTCTTGCGTATTGGACCACCATTGCTGTGTTTTTTAAATTCAGCTTACGAAGAATATTTCTTCGATGAGTATTAATGGTTAAAACGCTTAAACTAATGGCGTCGGCTATTTCCTGACTAGTAAGTCCTTTACTAATTAATGCAATGATTTCTTTTTCTCTTTTACTTAATCCGCCATCTTCCTGCTTTAACTTTGTTTGTAATTCTTCACCCCACATAAAAACATTATTGCCCTTTATTATCTGCTCTATTGTTTCTATCAACTCGTCGGAAGAAAGGTTTTTTATAATATAACCTTTAACACCCAATAACTTACACTGGTTGATGATATCATTGTCATTCTCCATGCTTAGTATAATTATAGCCGCATTGGGGTATTTATGCAAGATTCTTTGGGCTACTTCATATCCGTTTCCGTCTGGAAAATGATAGTCTAGTAAAAAAATGTCTGGCCGCCTATCTTCATATAATTGATACGCGTCTTTGGCTGTAAAAGCTTCTCCAACCCAAGTAATCCAATCTTGGTCTTTTAAAACACTTTGTATGCCTTCTGCAAATATCTTATGATCGTCGGCAATCGCAATTTTAGTTCTATTTAACATGAAAAGGAGTTTTCGATCCAAGAATTTCTATTACAATACTAGTTCCTTTTGAGTTTGAATCTATCAAAATTTTTCCATTCAGGTATTCTACTCGGTATCGGATATTTTTTAAACCAATTCCTTCTGACTGATTCGGTGTAAAACCAATACCATTGTCTTCTACCAACAAAGTTATGTTATCACTATTTTTTTCTTCCCACAACGAAATATACACTTCAGTTGCCTGAGCATGTTTTTTTACATTGTGAATTAATTCAGAAACAATTCTATATATCCCTGCTTCAATTGCCAATGGATACCTTTTTGTTATGGAGCAATCAAAATGGGTATTAAATTCATTAGACAAATTCCATCTAGCAACCGTTTTTTCTAAAATAGCCACCAACCCTTTTTCAGGGAGATTTACAGGCATTAAATTGTGCGCAATATTTCTAAGGTCTTCAATTGCTTCTGATAATTGATTATCTAGCCAATGTTGATTGGTTGTGTCTTGTTTCAGTTTATTAAATGCCCCTATTCTTATACTCCCCAATAAACCCCCTAATCCATCATGTAATTCACGGGCTAACCTAGACCGCTCTTCTTCTTGTGTCTGAATAAGTCTATCGGCGTATAAGCTTCGTTCTAAATCTAATTGCTGCTGGGCTTGTTCTCTTTCTTTTTTATAAAAATTGTACCGTTGTGTTAAGCCAAAAGAAAGTATGGTACTGTTTGCCAAAATTCCTATTGCAGATCCATACTTATGAATAAAGAAAACCCAGCTGTCTTGTACATCGTATTGAGATAAAATAATTAAGATAGTAAAAACAGCGTGGGCCATAAAAGCCGCTAAATAAAACAAGGAAATCGTTTTTGCGTTTTTATAGCTTTTAAAAATAAAAAATATGACCGTGAGCATTGAAAGGAGCCATAAAAGATTCGCAACACTTAGGGTTAGATACCTGATCCACTCGTTGGCTTTAGTTATATTACTAAATAGAAATATGCCCAATAATAAAAGCAATAATAATTGTAACACTCTGGTAAAGCCATTGTACAATGGCTTTTTTTCATTTGGAGTGAAGTACCTTCTACTTAATTCAAGAATTAAAATAAAAGAAGTAGTACTAAATATAGGTCTTGCCTTACTGGCCATATCAGGATAGTTGGGCCATATATATTGAAAGCCCAAGCCCCAGTTAGAAATTACCCAAAGAGCAGCAGAACTAACAAAAAGAATATAAAAGAAATGAATATTATCTCGGAGTGAAACCCATAAAAACAAATTCAGTAAAACCAGAAAAATCATCCAGCCAACAAAAATTCCGTAGGCCATTTTTTGATCGGACAAGTACTGAATCATTTCTTTTTCTTGCACGAATCTTATTGGAAGATCTAAGGATTCCCCCTTTTTATCAACCTCAATTAAGAGTGCTTGGGTATAATTAGGTATTTGAAACCAAAAATCAGGATCATTGAGTTCACGTTGTTTAAACTTAAAATAATCACCAGATTGAAAACCAAGTTTAATCAAATGCTGGTTGACCGAATAAATATTGATTTTATTGATATGCGGATTTGCTATCTGTAAATAATTTCCCTCCTGATGTTTGGTGCTGATATAAACCCACCATTTATTTTGTGTAAATCCAGGATTAAAAAAGCCATTTGGAATACTATCTTCTTTAAGCATTAATTTTTCAAGCGCTTTGGTGGGAGTAAGATTAGCCTCATCTGCTAAAACATAAATAACGGGCTCTTGATAATTTTCTTTTGCTTGGGTAATCGTATAAATCCAATAAACCAACCCTGAAAAAAGCAATAAGCTGAATATGATGGCAATGTGCTTGTTGCTTATTCTCATACTATAGAAATAATATATTGATATGATTACAAATCATTTTAAGAATAGGGGGGGATGTACGCTTTCCCAATTTGTAGACTGCTGATAAAATTTTGCAGCTAATAATATTGCAGCTTCATTATATAGATTTCCAATAAAACTTATGCTAGTAGGTAATCCAGATCTTTTATCGAATCCTGTAGGAGTACACACTACTGGCTGACCCGTTAAATTAGTAATGGCAGATTGATTACCACTTCCTCTAGTTGGGCAAATTAGGACATCAATTTGTTCAAGTGCTGCGTGAACTTTTTGTTGTAATTGATAACGGATGCGATTGGCATTTACATATTCTACTGCAGGTACCAATCTAGAAACCCTAAAATTATTGGGCCAATCAAAAGGTCCTTGCCTTGTTAGTTCATCATCAATATTGAATCTTGTTAATTCATCAAAAGCCGCAGCAGATTCTGCACTAATGATTACATCCATTATATTTGCTTTATAAAGCCCTGTATCTGGAAAAGTTATTGGGATTAATTCAACACCCATTTGTTTAAATGACTCTAAAACCTTCCATTCACTTCTTGATGTATCTTTAATTAAATCAAAATAGTTTTTTGCATACCCAATTCTGAGTTTTTTAATGTCTCCTTCTGGTTGATAATTAAAGGGAATATTCACTGCAGAAAGATCTAAACCATCTGTTCCATGTATATAGTTAAATACAATTGCAGCGTCTTCCGCTGATCTACAAATCGGTCCTATTTTATCTAAGCTCCAACTTAAAGCCATTGCTCCTGTTCTACTAATTCTTCCAAATGTTGGCCTCAATCCGGTTGCACCACAAGTAGAAGAAGGAGATATGATGGAGCCCCAAGTTTCCGTTCCAATTGCAAATGGTACTAAGCCTGCAACAGTTGCAGAAGCCGAACCAGCAGAAGAGCCAGAAGAACCTGTTTTAAGATTCCAAGGATTTTTAGTTCTTCCTCCATACCAATAATCACCCATTGCCAGCGCGCCTAATGTAAACTTTGCAACCAATACAGCACCAGCATCTTTTAAACGATTATAAACATAAGCGTCTTCATCAACTACCTGATCTTTATAGGGAGTTGCCCCCCATGTAGTTTTTGTTCCTCTTACTGCAAATAAATCTTTTAAACCATAGGGTATGCCATGCAATGGGCCACGGTATTTTCCAGCAGCTATTTCTGCATCTGCGTTTTTAGCTTGTTCTAAAGCAAGCGATTCGGTTAGAGATATCAAACACTGTAAGCTGTCTCCATACTGTTTAATGCGTTCTATAAAAAACTGCGTCAGCTCAACAGAACTTATTTTTTTGTTTTTAATTAAAACAGATAAGTCTGCAATACTATAAAATGCTAATTCTGCTTTATTTTCTGGTAGTTGAACTTTTTTATTAAACTTCCATTTAATGTTCTGTTGCTTAGTGCTTATTTGTAATCCAGGTACCATTGGATTTTGCCATAAACTCATTGGTACTGCGTTATTCACTTTTATTTTGTGCATGTCTTTGTATACGCCGATGTTGTCTTTAATACCAGCATACATTGTATCCACCTCTTTATTGGTGAATTGCAAATCAAACAATTTTGAAGCAGACACAATATCCTGCTTTGCAATAGTGTCTTGTGCATTGGATTGTAATCCAAATAAGAGGGCAATAAAGAAGGAAATTTTTTTCATAATTCAATTTATTCTACCTGATTTTGTGCAAAAGTATTTCCTTTAAAAGGATCTCCCGTTTCATACCCTTTTTTAAACCAATACATTCTTTGTTTAGATGTACCATGTGTAAACGCATCTGGTACAATATATCCCTGTTGCTGCTGCTGGAGTCTATCGTCTCCAATAGCATTCGCTGCATTTAAAGCCGCTTCAATATCACCTGGCTCTAAAATATTTCTTAGCCTATTAGCATGGTGCGCCCAAACACCTGCAAGAAAATCTGCTTGTAATTCTAATTTTACTGATAATTGATTGTACTCTTTTTCAGAAAGCTTTGAACGCATTTGTTGAACAGACGCCGCTGTTCCATTTAATTGTTGAATATGATGTCCTACTTCGTGTGCAATTACATATGCCATAGCAAATTCTCCAGGTGCATTAAACCGATCTGATAATTCTTGAAAAAAGGAGAGATCAATGTATACTTTTTTGTCGGCAGGACAATAAAACGGACCAGAAGCATCACTCGCAAAGCCACATCCAGACTGGGTTTGCTGGGTAAATAATACTAGTTTGGGCGCTTCGTAAATTTCGCCCCTTTCATAATAGATTGAATCCCAAACATCCTCGGTATATGCCAATACCACTTTTGTAAATGAAACCAATTTCTCCTCTTTATTATTGGTAGGTTTTGTGGAAACTTGAGGTACTTGTTGTATTACTTGGTTTACTACCACAGAGGGATCTCCACCCAATAAAAGATAAAGTAATCCAATAATAATAGTTCCTATGCCTCCGCCTGCAAGTAAGCCAGAACCGCCGCCTCTGCGATCCTCTACATTATTACTTTCTCTATTACCCATCCAACGCATACCTACAAATTAACAATAAAGGATAGCTTGAACAACTATTTAATTGGGTTTTTGCAAAGCACAATCGTTCTTGCTGAAATAACGATAAAACATAAAATGATGAAGCCCCATATACCGAATAGAACGTTCAATAATATCCCAGCGATTAATAGAAATAAGGGGTAGCTAATAAATAATATTCCAAACAAAACGGAATCATAAAATACGGTGTTTTTTGTTTTGGCTTTAACAAGTTGATTGATGATTTTAAAAGGCGGTTGGTGAAGGTAGTACCCTATTGAAGCAATAAAATGAAGCCATTTGTTGGGTTGAATACTAGCTGATTCGGGAGGTATAATTAATGGTTCAAGTGCTTGCTTTATTTGGCTATTAAAATAATTCATGTTTCTTGCACGCTCTTGAAAAGGAAACAAAGTATTTGAGTCAATGGGTTTACCAATATCGATTTGAACTGTTTTGGCCCAGGCATTAAAACGATCATATGCAATTCCTATTGGAAGTATATTCAATGCCATTTTACCTTGGTAATCCAATGCTATTCTTGCAGCCCCTTTTTTAAAGGGTTGAATTTGGTTGGTTAATAAACAAATTCCTTCGATAAAAATTAAAACAATTCCGCCCCGCTCTAATATTTTTTGTGACTGATTAAATGCATATTCATTGAGGTATAAGTTTTCCTTTCCTTCACTTAATCTATAAATGGGGATCATATTTAATAAACGCAAAAAAAAACGATGATGATTTTTTTTAAAAGCATCGCCTCTTGCTAAAAAATGAACAGGATTTTTAAAAAACGCCCCAATAATGATTGCGTCTAAAAATGAATTGGGGTGGTTGGCTACAATTAAGACGGGTCCTTTTAATCGTAAATTATTTCTATGATGTATATAAATTTTTCTACAGAAAAAAGAGAGGGATATTCGAATAAAGGGTTTAATAATTGCGTATATCAACGATTACCTTTTTGGGGGTCCGCTATATGTGAAACTACCATTATAAGTATTGCTAAAATTGGTCAGTTCTATATTCATTACAATAGTGTAGTTTCCTTCTTTGTCAACAGGAACTTCAAAGTTAGAGCTGAATATTTTTTTAGCATTTACCATTACGTCAAACTTATGGTCATATACTTGTCTGCCATTCATATCAAATACAGTATAAACCAATGATCCTTGTTGAACGTCTCTTAAATTATTAATGAATTGAACCTTATATTTTACTGGGTTCTTTCTAGTAAACCTTGCTTTAGTATTGTAGGGCGCAATCTTAACAACTACTTCTGCCTTTGTTTTTGATTGCTGTGAATAAATGGTTGTACCAATAACCAACAATAAAATGATTAAGAGTGATGCTCTTTTTATGAATAGGTTCTTTATCATATTTATATGTTTATAATTCGGCCACTAAAGATATAGCACCGCCGGTACCCTTACCAGTATTCCTTCCGCTAACATCGGTAAAAATATTAAAAAAGAGTTGATGATGTTGACCAATCCTTCTTCCATATCCTGCGGTAATTCTAAAAAAACTAAATTGTCTATTTAAAAAGAGGTTGTTTGGATTAAATACTGTTTGCGAACTTGTAGACTTGATGGTTGACAATTGAAAAGTCAGTTTATTGTCTTGATCCAAAGGAATTCCTAATAAAGCATCGCCAAATATTTGTGTAGGACCTTCTGGGCTAAAGAACTGACGGATACCCAAATTAATATCAAAATATGTATTTGAATACCTTTCACCATTAGAACCAGAATAAGACAATTTAACTTCACCCCCTACTTGTTGAAAACCAGTAAAAGGAACTTTATTGGGAAAATTAGAATAAAGTGGAACTATTAAAGAACCTGTAACAGTTAAAAACTTAGTGTAATCAAATGTATTCAATAAATAAGACAAGCCAAAAGTAGCATCTCCTAAACTAGCATTGGACTGTAGAAGGCCTGTTTCTTGTTTTCTTTGAATTACATAAGAAACGTTACCTACAAAATCCAATCTTTCGCCAATACCAATTCCACCATAAAGTCCAAAAAAGTGAGAAGTAAATCTACCGGCATTAGAATAAGCAAAATAGTTTCCATTTCCATCCCAGTAACCCTTGGCCATGTATAAGTTATAGGAGGGTACCAATAAATATTTACCTCTTCCTATCGGAAAACCAGCATAGGAGTTATTACATACAAGTACAATAATGATTAGCGCAATAATTTTTTTCATCCAATTTATTTTAAATAACTCATAGAATTTTTTTCATCCAAAACATTTCATACCCATAATAGGTCTTATCCATTCCATTTTCATCCAAACTCATGTATATATTTCTATTGTCAATTCTAATTTGATTATACAAAGCGATAGCTGCTTGAGGTGGACTGAACGTGTTTTTTTGATTGTGACCAAATAATACCCTGCAACGAATATTTGAAGCAAAGTTAACTGGATCAAAATATTCCCAATTTTTAAATAATCCTTCCTCGTTTAATCTATTTCGCGGATTTTTTAAATAGGTTTGAAAATTGGTTACGGGCCAAGGTATAACTTTTTGAGTACCGGCCATATAAAAGAGCGTTCGCATATCGGTATAAACGGGTCTCTCAATAATACATCCTTGTGGTCTATTATCCAATGATGCAACAACAGCTGCTAAAGCTCCACCCTGACCAGCACCCTTTACAATTACTTTATTCAAATCTAATTTTAAATACTCGTGTCGATAAATAAAATCTAACCCTCTTAGCGCATCCATATAAACTGATCGATAGATATATTTATTGCGATCATTTAAATTGATAATATTAAAAGTGTTGAAGTCGGCATTGGTATTGTCTTTACTATTTCCGTGTCCCCTAACATTGAGTCTGAAAACAGCCATATCTGTTTTTAGCGAGTCTGGCCTCAGGTCTTGTAAATAATCGGGTAATTCATAAATGACCGAAAATTTTCCTTTACGTTTTGGAACAGATAACCAACCCCGAATAGTTTGGAATTCAATAGACTGGAATTCTACCAAAAAAACGTCTACTTCTCTTGTACTTTGGTCGCCCCTTCTGGTTACCCTGAATTTTGGATCAATATTAATCAGTTCTCTCCGTGCATCATCCCAAAATTGATCAAAGTCTGAAGGTCTGTTAACGGTTGAATATACTTTCTCTGGGTCAACAGCGTACCCAAAACTCAAGGTATCTATATAATCATTTGCTGATACCATTAATAAGAATTGATAAAAGCCGGGTTTGGTTTTATCGTTTTCAAGGTATAAATCTTTGTTATAACCTCTTTTTGCATCTATAGTAAAAACAATATCTTCAGAAAAAACCTCTTCTCCCTTGTAATTATATACCTTGGCTTTAATAGACCCCCTTACTTTTTCGTTTGTATTATTTTTGAATTTAAGGTTATAACCAATTTTGTCATCGTTTCTAAAAATTGCCTCTTTTTTGAAAGGCTTTATATCGTATCCGATTCCTTTTTGTGCATAGATAGCCCCACCGAATAAACAAGCCGTTAAAATAAGGCATTGCAGAATACGGCCGCTCAGGATTGAATAACTGGGTACCTTTGCGTTCATTTGCACAAATGAATTAAAATTTAGGAGCAACAAAGTGCCACTAAGTGTTTGATAAACGCCTAGATGGGGGTGAATATTATCTAAATAGAGATATATTTAATACAAAAGCCCCAGCCTTTGCAGACCAGGGCAATTTACTAACCCATCTAAAAAGCGATTTATTATTCAGTTGTTTCAGCAGGAGTTTCCGCCACCACAATTAACTTAGCCCTAATTTTTGCTTCAATTTCGTTTGATAATTCAGGATTATCATGCAACAAAGTTTTTACAGACTCTCTTCCCTGACCTAGCTTGTTGCTCTCATAACTAAACCAAGATCCACTTTTTTGAACGATGCCCATTTCTACACCCATGTCAATAATCTCACCCACTTTGCTAATACCCTCACCAAAAACCAAGTCAAACTCTGCTGCACGGAAAGGTGGAGCAACTTTGTTTTTCACTACTTTAACTTTGACTCTATTACCTATTGCTGTATCGCCATCTTTAATTTGTGTCATTCTTCTGATATCTAAACGAACAGAAGCGTAGAACTTTAATGCATTACCACCTGTTGTGGTTTCTGGGTTTCCAAACATTACCCCAATTTTCTCACGAAGCTGATTAATAAAAATACAAATGGTATTGGTCTTGTTAATCGTAGCGGTTAATTTTCTTAACGCTTGGCTCATCAATCTAGCTTGAAGACCCATTTTACTGTCACCCATTTCACCTTCCAATTCTCCTTTAGGAACCAAGGCAGCAACAGAGTCAATTACAACTACATCTAAAGCACCAGACAATATAAGTCTGTCCGCAATTTCTAATGCCTGCTCTCCGTAATCTGGCTGTGAAATCAAGAGGTTATCTACATCAACACCCAATTTCTGCGCATATGCACTATCAAAAGCGTGTTCCGCATCAATGATTGCACACATTCCGCCTTTTTTCTGCGCTTCAGCAATAACATGAATAGCAACAGTGGTTTTACCAGAAGATTCTGGTCCATATATTTCAACAATTCTACCCTTAGGAAGACCCCCAACACCTAATGCAGCATCTAAACCAAGCGAACCAGTAGAAACGACTTCCATAGGTGCTGTGCTTTTTTCATTCATCATCATTACGCTTCCTTTTCCAAAATCTTTGTCGATTTTATCAATGGTCAGCTTTAGTGCTTTTAATTTTTCTGCATTACTCATGTTGTACTTTTTAGAAGGTCAAAATTAATGAGGTGGTAAAACTAGTGGTTTTTAATTATACACACTAATTTTTTTAGTATTTTTTTACTAAC
>JBMLPQ010000260.1:0-17138 GCA_049242025.1 Sediminibacterium sp. | reverse complement strand
ACAGTTGGGAAATTCCACTGACAGCTTACTGCCGCAGAAGTAATGGTAATACCTCTTTCCTTTTCTTGTTCCATCCAGTCGGTAGTAGCACCACCATCATGTACTTCACCAATCTTATGGATCATACCAGTGTAGCGCAAAATACGCTCGGTGGTAGTGGTTTTACCGGCATCAATGTGGGCGGCAATACCAAAGTTTCGTTGAAATTTCAAATCAGCCATATAGTATTCTTGTTTTTTTAGAGGCCGCAAAGGTACAGATAATCCCGAACCAACAAAGGGTTCGGCTGCTTTTATTTAGAATGGGGAAAAATCATTGTTAAAAATACCCAGCAAACAATTGAATTACAACCCATTAATGCATAAAAAAACCTCCCCGAAGTATCGGAGAGGTTTTGCAAATATTTGAAAAAAAATTAAACTTTAAAGTGAGAGAACGCTTTGTTAGCTTCAGCCATACGATGCGTGTCTTCTTTTTTCTTGAATGCAGCACCTTCGCCTTTTGCAGCTGACATGATTTCGTTTGATAACTTATCAGCCATGGTACGACCGTTTCTTTCGCGGCTGTAGCGGATTAACCACTTCATGCTTAAAGAAATTTTACGATCAGGGCGAACTTCAGCAGGAATCTGGAAAGTTGCTCCACCAATTCTACGGCTTCTAACTTCAACAGCAGGAGTTACATTAGCAATCGCTTTCTTCCACACTTCGTAACCGTCTTCGCCAGTAACTTTTGTTATTTTGTCAACTGCATCATAAAAGATATTGATTGCAGTACTTTTTTTACCATCCCACATCAAGTTATTGATGAAACGGGTAACCAACTTATCGTTAAAACGACCGTCTGGTGCTAAGGGTAATTTTTTCGCTTGTGCTTTACGCATGATTTAATTTTTAATGAGACTGATCTTCTTCAAGTATTAAAACTTTACTCAGTCGCAGTTATGAATAGAACTATTTTTTAGCTTTTTCCTTCTTTGTACCATACTTAGAACGGCTCTGCTTACGGTCTTTAACACCGGCAGTATCTAAGCTACCACGTACAATATGGTAACGTACCCCTGGTAAGTCTTTCACACGACCACCACGGATTAATACGATAGAGTGCTCTTGTAAGTTGTGGCCTTCACCTGGAATATAGGCAATCACCTCAACTTTATTGGTCAAACGCACTTTCGCTACTTTACGCAAAGCAGAGTTTGGTTTTTTTGGAGTGGTAGTATATACACGGGTACATACGCCACGACGCTGAGGACATGCATCCAAAGCTCTTGACTTACTCTTAGCCCTGATTATTTCGCGGCCTTTTCTAACTAATTGTTGTATTGTAGGCATTATAAACCATTTAAAATTTCGGACGGCAAAGGTAATGGCTCTGAACGAGAATCCAAAATGTTTTCAAAAAAAAGTATTTCTACGGACAAAATTATAGGGATTTAACCCAATTTAATCCCCCCTATTGCTGCTTTCAACAGGAGTTTGTTGCTTTACAAAGTAGCCCCACAAACACCCCCTTTCTGCCATGAGGCCATATATTTTTACTTTGCTGCTGCTGTTAGCAGCTACTGGTGCTGTTTTTGGGCAACCCAGCAACGCACTTATTTATTCAACCAAAAAAAATTTGTACCAGCAAAATTTCAATGATTTACCCGCTGGGGGATCTACAACACTAACAGGAAAAGGTCCCTTTGCATTTTCACAAACACCATTTTCCCAGAGCGGATTAACTGGATGGGAATTCATGCAAAAATCTGGAACTGCTACAAATGCTGTTTTTGCAATTGGGGCAGGTACATCTACTTCTGCCGGAGTTTACAGTGTTGGAGCAACAGGAAATACTGATAGAGGGCTAGGAATGCTTGCAGCAGGCACTGGCGTTTATGCAGTAGGATTAGTAATTACCAATCAAACTGGTGATTCATTAAACACCATTACCGGATCCTTTACTACAAAACAATGGAGAAAAGGAGGATCAGGAGTCAGCAATACATGGATTGGGAAATATGCTGTAGGAGTCATTAATAATATAGATCATCCCAATCTCATCAATCACACTCCCTTAAATTTTAACTCCATTCAATTTAGCACAGGCGCGGGTAGCCTAAATGGAAATTTGACTGAAAATCAGCAGGTGATTCAGTTTAGCATCACAGGCATTCAATGGAAAAATGGAGAGCAATTGATACTAAGATGGGATGATTTAGATGAATCAGGCAGTGATGATTTGGTGGCAATTGATAACTTTAGTTTTAGCGCAGATAAAGTTGGTTCAAACACAAATACTGTTACAGTAGATAGCCTTCATTCGCTGGCTTCAGCTATTACCAATACCGATACAATTCGGTATGCATTTAAACCAGGAGGAGATATCACAGGATTAAGCACTGCAAATTTTGCACTTATCACAGATGGTTTAAGCAATGCAACTATAACAGGTGTAAGCGGAAGTGGAGCTGATTATTTAATTAAAGTTTACACAGGTTCTGGCGCAGGTAAAATGGTACTGGGAATAAACAATGATAATAATCTAATACCAGGACTTAGAGGGCTCCCATTTTTTAGTATCGACACCCAACAAATTGATAAAATAAAGCCCTTGCAAATCAGTTTTAGTACTTTAAATGATACAATCATCAAGTTAGGCGATACTTTAAAACTTCAATTAACGTTTAATGAACCTGTTCAATTGGACAGCTCATCCCCTCTAAAATCCATTCCTATCATAATTGGAAATAAAACTATTAATGTGCAATACATTAGTGGCAACAATACCAGTCAACTTTTATTTCAACATATCATTGAAGCAGGCGAAAAAGACAGGAATGGAATTACAATTGCAGACGGTTTTAAAACTGATCAGCTAATTGTAAAAGACATTGCTGAAAATGCAGGTTTATTAACAATTGCATCATCACAAATACAGCACGTACAAGTTGATGCAAGTACAATCAAGTACCTAATACCAGAAGACAGTACAATAACCCAATGTAATACCAGAGACAGCATAGACATTGTACCACTATTGGTAATTGATAGTACCGATTCAGGAGATAGAATCAAATGGGAAGTAACGCAATTACCTAAGCATTGGAGTACCTCAAAACAGCATTTAGAAATGCAAAGTACAGGAGGTACGCTACAACCCAGTCAATGGAAAATGAGTTCCAATGGATCAGAAAAATTAGACAGTATCACCGTTCGGATTTTTGATGAATTTACAAGCGCAGAAAAAACAATTTACTTACAATCAAATAGTTGGATGGGGACTGTAGACAGCAATTGGCATAATCCGCAGAACTGGTGTAATTCAGTTATTCCTAACGATAGTGCAACCATTACTATTAGCCCATCTGCTACGTATCAGCCTGTTTTAACTGGCACCCATGGAATTAAAAACCTTTATCTCAATAGTGGTGCAAGCCTTCGTATTTCAGGCACATTAAAAATGAGTGGAACCATGCAAGCAGATAGTGCTGCAATTACTGCTAAAAATGCAACTATTGAAATAAACGGAAATTCTCCCCAAATTATAAATGGTCAACTGTTTAAAGAAAATAAAATTGAGCATTTAGTATTAAAAAACAGCAATGGCACACAAGTGAGTAATCGATTAATCATTCAAGGAAATATTCAAATAGCCGCTGGCAGCATTTTTACAAATGGCAATTTATACTTGGCTGAAACAGCTGCTATTACTGCATCTGCTGCAGGAACCAGCATTGTAGGGGTTGTTCATGCAGCTAATATATTTACAAAGAAAGCTGCAGGTATTTATTTGGCCGGACAACCATTTAATCAGTCTGTAGTATTTAATAATTGGACCAGTAAACCGAAACTATTCTACAATAATGCTGCATTAAACACTGATAGTTTCTCTATAGAAAGTGGTTGGAAACCTTTTGATTTTGTGGGAGACACCGCAACAAATAGTTGGAAAAAGTACCAAGGTATTCAATGGCATGTTTTAAGTAATCAAAATAATGATAATCATCCTGCTTATTTAAGTGGACCTATACAAATGGGAACACAACAAATCCTATTGAGTCAATTGGGCAATGGATTTAATGTAATAGCGAACCCTTACTTAAGCCCAGTAAATACCGGATCGTTTACTAAAGCTAAATCGGTTAGCAACTATAAATATATCTGGAATCCATTAATGGGAAATAAGGGTGGATACATGGCATTACCATTTGCACAAAAACATATACTCAATCCTTTTGAAGCTTACGTTGTTCAAACAGATAGTAGCGTAGAAAATGAAATCACTGTTTCTGAAGCATCTAAGTCTGTTGAATGGAACAAGGGAATCATTGAAGATTACAAAGAGGTAGTTGGATACTATGCCACAATCGATTTATTGAATAATCAAGTATTACAAGACCGATTGATCCTTAGAGAGCAAGCTGGGTCAAGAAATGGTAAAGATTCTTTAGATGCAGATAAGTTGATGAACCCAGGAATTAACCTATTCAGTAAATCTGCAGATGGAGTTAAACTAGCAATTGACACTAGGGTTCTACAAGCTCAAACAATTGTTCCAATTGAACTAAGTAATGCAGCTGTTGGAAATTATACCTTCCAAATTCATGAAGCATTTATGCCATCTGAATTTAAACTAGTATTATATGATACTTACACCAACAACAGCATGCCATTAATTAAAGACAGCCTTTATCAATTCAGTATTACAGCAGATAGTTTAAGTAAAGCATCCAATAGATTTTATATTGGAAAATACATTCCTAAAGCAACAAGTCCGCTAAGTAACTTACTAACTGTAAAACTGTACCCTAATCCAGCAACAAGTGAAATTAAAGTTTCTATTAAAGCGAATAGTGCAGCCAATAGTTCAGTCAAACTATTCAATATGGCGGGAACTTTAATCAAAACAGTTGAATTAGGAAATATACAACAAGGGCTGATTAGTATCCCAATTGCTACAATTAGCAATGGACAATACTTTATACAAGTAACCAGTGGGACGCTTCAGCAAAATATCCCTTTTATAAAACAGTAGCTTTTATAAATCAGTAGAGCAAATACAGATAAAAGAAAAAGCCCCGTTCCGATAATTCGGGATGGGGCTTTATTCATTTACTAATATATGCATAGAAAGAATGCCTTAAATAGCAAGCATCCAACCATGTGTATCTGGGGTTTTACCTTGACGAATATCATTTAATCTTTTCTTTAATTCAGGAGCAACCGTCCAGTTTTCTGTATCAAAGAACATTGATTCATCTTTGTATCTTAATTCTTTAATTAAAGAGATGGTGGCTGCAGTTCCTGCACCAAAAACTTCACGTAATTGACCTGCTTTGTATGCATCCATTAATTCATTAATGGATATTTTTTTCTCAATTACTTCTAATCCCATTTCTTCCAAAATAGTTAAAGAACTCATTCTAGTAATGCCCGCCAAAATAGTCCCTTCTTCCAAAGATGGCGTTACTGCCTGATTTCCAATGATGAAAAACACATTCATCATACCTACTTCTTGTAAATATTTGTGCTCGTATGCATCGGTCCATAATACTTGATCATAACCCATTTCTTTGGCTAATTGAGTTGGATACATGCTAGAACCATAATTTCCTGCATTCTTTGAATAGCCAACCCCACCAGCTACCGCACGGGTATATTTCTCTTCCACAAATATGCGCATTGGAGTACTAAAATAAGGCCCTGTAGGGCTAAGTATAATCATAAATTTATAGGAATCAGATGGTTTAACACCTAATACAGCATCAGTGGCAAACATAAATGGTCTGATATATAAAGAATGATCTGGCAGTGTTGGAATCCAGTTTTTATCTAGACTAATTAATTCACGCATCCCGTTTATGAAAATTTCTTCAGGCACAGTGGGCATCTGCATTCTGGTAGCAGAAATATTGAAACGCTTAAAATTTTCGTAGGGTCTAAAAATAGCCGCATGACCTTCAGTGTTTCTATACGCTTTGATCCCTTCAAAAATAGATTGTCCGTAGTGCAAAGCTGCCAAAGAAGGGTCCATAGACAATGCTTCATATGGCCTGATTTCTACATTCTTCCATACTCCGTTACTGTAATCAGCTACTAACATATGATCGGTAAACACTCTGCCAAAAGGGATATTTTCTAAACTGATGGTATCTAGCTTAGACTTTTCAGCTCTCGTAATGTTTATGTCTAGTACTGCGTTCATAGTTTTATATTTGGCGCAAAGAAACAAAAAAAATAAAAAACTAACAACTGTTAATATTTAAACGGACTAACTATGCCTGAGCAACTACCAGATTTTGTTTTAGCTGATTTATTTCCCAGCAATTTGGTAATCATTGAAACGGGTATTAATTCAACGTTAAATGCCTCAGCAGCAAGAGTTTCAGAAAATTTAAGCCCCACTGAAATAAAAGTTGAGCCTTTCCAATCGCCAGTTGAATCAGGAATTGCTAAAGAAAAGATAAAAACAATAACAACAGACTTACCCCCTGCTCAATCACAACCATCTGAACGCCCAGAAAAATGGTACCTAGGAAACAATGGTAAAAATTGTACGATTTTAGTGTATGAACCCAATGCGGCATTTTTGAATGAAGAAAGTTTAGATTTCCTAACAAAAATCTTAGGTGCATGTAAATTGAATATGGGAGATGTTGCGGTAATAAATATGGCACGCTATCAAGCGCATTTTGCTGAAATAAAAAAAGATCTTAATCCCACAACCTGTTTGTTATTTAATGTTACCACCGCATCAATCAAACTTCCTTTTTTAATACCCCCCTACCAAGTGCAACAATTTGATGCGTGTAAATTTTTAATTGCTCCACCATTAACGCAATTTTATGGAGACAGTGCTGAAGCAAAATTAGAAAAGACTAAACTTTGGGTAAGCCTTAAATCACTTTTTAATATATAACTATGGCCGATATAGATATCATTTTTGCCACCAACAATGCCAATAAAGTAACAGAAATAAAGGCCGTTACAGGTAATCATTTAAATATACTATCGCTTGCAGAAGCAGGCATTGACATTGATATTCCAGAGCCGCACGACACCCTAGAAGCCAATGCCAGTGAGAAGTCTAGGACCATTCATACAATAACAAAAAAAAATTGCTTTAGTGAAGATACCGGACTAGAAGTATTTGCCTTAAATGGTGAGCCAGGTGTCAAAAGCGCTCGTTATGCAGGCGATACAAGAGATTTCCAAGCAAATATTGACTTACTTCTTCATAGGCTTTCCAATAAAGAAAATAAAACCGCACAATTCCGAACAGTAATTTCATTAATATGGAATAACCAGGAATATTTGTTTGAAGGAATCTGTAAAGGACAAATCACTTCAAATCAAAAAGGATCAGAAGGCTTTGGTTATGATCCAATATTTATTCCCGATGGATCTTCTAAATGTTTTGCAGAAATGACAATGGAAGAAAAAAATTGCTTTAGTCATCGTAAAAAAGCGATGCAGCAATTATTGGCTTTTTTAAACACGCAACAGAAGTAAATGAACAGAATCAAAATCAATTTACCGAATCAGTTTAATTTTAGCATCCAAATGGAAATTCGGGTGACCGATTTAAATTACGGAGGGCATGTAGGTAATGACACTATACTTTCTCTATTACAAGAAGCACGCCAACAGTTTCTACAATCTAAAGGATATGCCGAGTTAAAAGTAGCTTCGTATGGATTAATCATGGCCGACGCAATGATTGAGTATAAAAAGGAATTAAATCACAGAGACAAAATTGAAATTGCAGTAACTGCAACCGATTTTGACAAATTGGGTTTTGACCTTTACTATAGGGTATTAATCATTCACCAAGAGGAAGAAGTATTAGCCGTTCGCGCAAAAACAGGAATGATGCTTTACGATTACCATGCAAAAAAGAAGGTCTCACTTACCGATGAAATCATCGCGAAATTGAGCTTTTAAACATTCCAAAGACGCCAACTTTCCTCTGCCTGTAAAATAAGCATTTCATACCCATTTTGAATGGTAGCCCCTTGTGCTTTACCATTCAGTAAAAATTGTGTTTCAGTTGGGTTGTATATTAAATCGAATAAATGATGTTGTGATGTTAAAAACTGATAAGGGATAGTTGGTGCTGAAGTGATTGCCGGGTATTGCCCTACAGGACTCGTATTGATCATTAAAGTATATTTTGAAAGTATAGATTCATTAAGCGAATCATAACCAATACACGTTTCACTAGCAGTTCTAGAAACAGATAAATGGGCTATTCCTAATTTATTCAACACATATATAACAGCAGCTGCAGCGCCACCTGTGCCCAACACCAGCGCGTGAGTATGATGACTTTTCAAAAATGGTTTAAGGGACTGTTCAAATCCAATAATATCGGTATTGTATCCTACTAATTTTTTGTTTTTCAGCAAAACACAATTACAAGCACCAATTGCGGCTACTTCTGGAGATACTTGATGTAGAAAGGGAATTACTTGTTTCTTGTATGGGATGGTAATATTAAAGCCATGTAAGAATTTCTTTTGCAACAATAAAATTGAAAGATCTTCTATGGATGGAATTGAAAAATTCTCATAACTACATTCCTCGGGCAAACCTAATGAAGCAAATTTTTCAGTGAAATATTTCTGAGAAAAAGAATGCGTTAATGGATAACCTACTAAACCAAATAATCGCATATTATGCCTTGTCTAAGTAAAGATGAAAAGTGTCTCCTCTTAAACCTATACGCATAGCTTCTAAAGGTAAAACCTCATTTGGAGCAATATTCCCTAAATTGACATTACAACCAATTAATTCTAGGAAATACAATTGCTGTGCTTTTTGTGGTGCTTCCCAAATAATTTTTTCTGCTGGAATTTGAGTTAGAATTTCTTGTACCAATCCTTCTCTAACTTCTCCACTACCTCTATAAATACCCACATTACCCGCTTCTCTAGCTTCAGCAATTACATAAGAAGAACCCGCTTCTAATTCTGCTCTCATTAATTCTATCCACTTATAAGGAGGAATGATATGTGCTGCGTCTTTGCTCCCCACTTCACTTAATACTGTTGCATGCTGAGTTAATTTTTCAATATATCCACATTTCTCTGCATGTGGTATGGTAATAGAACCATCAGAAACTTCAATATAACTAACCCCATAATCCCTGCATACTTCAACGTAGTCATCAAATTGATTCCTGATTAAAAAGGCTTCGAAAAGTGTACCACCAAAATAAACTGGCATATTGGCTTCCCGATAAACATCTAGCTTCTCCCTTAAATTGGGTGTAACGAATGATGTACCAAAACCCAACTTAACTATATCTACATGCGGACCGGCAACACTCAAAAAATCTTTAGCTTGATTAACACTTAACCCTTTGTCCATGACCATTGTTAAGCCTGATATTCTAGGTTTTTGAGTACGCTCTGGTATTTGTGTAAGTCTGTAGTTCATACCGTTGTTCTTATTTGTGCGCAAAAGTACATATTTATATTTTCTTTCCTTTCTTATAACGCGCAATGATATCCACTACCTGATTATTTTGTAAAATAGCAGGATTGAGCTCCATGAATTTTTTAAGCAACTTAGGCGCTTTGTCCATAGCTGTTTCTAATTTTAATAGCGCCTCTTTAGACTTACCCAATGCAAATAATAAAGTACTGGCATAAAAATAAAAAATGGGCTTATATCCTGTTGCTGCGTGCGCAACCATGCATTGACTATATGCTTCTTCAATCAAATCGGCTTTAATGAGGCAGCGCAATAATGCTTCCCAACCCGAAACCGATTTGGGTTTATGTTTAACTACCGCACCAAAATAGACAATTGCATCCTTATACTTATCTAGATTCATCATGCACTCTCCTATGGCCAAATTGAACTCTGGTACGGTTCTATTCATTCGCATGGCATTCTCTAAGTGCTTACAAGCGGCCTGCCATTGCTCTTCTAACATATAAGTCACTGCAATTTTGTAATGCAATTTGCTATCAGTTGAGTTTAGGTGGACAGCTTTTTTGTAATTAAACCTGGCTTGTGCAAATTTGCCCATTCTATGATAACAATGCCCAATCGCTTCATAAATTACATCTTCAGGTCTACTCAGTTCTAATACTTTTTCAAGCACTTCAATGGCTTCCTTATATTTACGCAATCGTAAATAAGCATCCCCCATATTCCTATAGGCGTAATCAAATTTTTCGTCAATAGCTACAGCATACTGATATGCATCAATAGATTTTTCGTAAAGCTTAAGCCCTTGATAAGCCGCAGCTAAATTAAACCATGCCAATTCACTAAATGGATGATCTTCAATTATTGCTTGGTGTAATTTGATACTTTCTTCATTCCTTCCAGTAAAATCGGTCCAAAAGCAAATTTTATACAAAGCCTCCTCGTTATTGGGGTCTTCGGCTAAAATCAATTTTAAACAATCAAAAACCTTATCAAATTCCTCATAATCATCGTACACATCAGCTAACTCAAACAATAAATCTAATCTTTCCTCCCCCTGAAACTGTAGTAATGCCGCTTCCAACAATTCAACAGCTTTAGCTTGTTGATCTAGCGCTAAATAAGCATCTGTTTTTAAAATGTACAAATTAAGGTCATTGCTATCATAAAGTTCAGCAGTTTCCAATAAGTCGAGTGCATCCTGGTACTTTCTGTTTGCCAGTAATAAATCGGCTTTTTTTATCATCAAGTTGGCAGAATAAGGAAACTGCTCTAAAGCCAATTCAGCAGCAGTCATCGCCTCAGGCAAATCATCTTTTTCATCGTAGTAATCTATGATCCGCTCAAATGCATCTTCTTCCAAAAAAGGATGACTTCTCCCATGCTTAAGATGTTGATACTGAATAATCAACTCCCTTAATTCTTCTTTGTCTTCGCGATACGGATTTTGGCTCATGGGTTGATGTTTACCTAATTTAAGCAAATAATTAAACTTTTTTTTGCAAAAACCAAACTTTTTACCCCTTATTAACGTTTGTTAATAAAAATAAATCGTTAAAATATTTAGGATATATCCTACCTTTGCTATATGTTAATGCAAAATAATTCAGTAAAAAAAGCCCCGTTGGTGATGCTCCTTGTGAGTTTGCACTTGGCTATTGCTGCATTTGCATTCACAGGAATTGTAGACGATAAAGCCAAGAGTAGCAAATTCACCTTGAAAAGTTTGAATAGCTTTTCTAAAAAAGGCCTTTCATTATCTGCAATCAAGTCTAATCTTCAGTATAAAGGAATCACGTTTACTGGAAATGGTTTAATGATGCAGAACACAGACATGAATACCATGCTTCAGTATAATACTGGGAATACCACTTATATATATCCTTATAAGATAAAGGTAAAAGTACCTAGATTCAAAACACCACAAGAACACCGTAATTAACTTGTTCTTCTTTTCCTATTCATTTAATAGACGATAGCCTTGTGTAGGGATATCAAATTTTGCAGCTGAAACAGGATTCAAACTAATTTTAGTAGCTGTGTAAGTAATCTTTTGTGTGTACCCATCTTTTGCCTCATATTCCAAAACAAAACCTGGTATATCTTTAAATTGGTATTCAAATTCTCTCACAGAAGGAATAATATTACTAGCATAAAACACTGAAAATGTGCTGCCATCTTTTAATAACAAAGTAGCTTTTTTACACTCATAGCCTAATATGGTTTTACGCTCATCAGAAAACTGAATAAGCATATCACCAAATTTATCGTTTTGCTTAACCCAATCATTGGAGCTCATTTTAGTGATAAACTTGTTCGCTCCAATTTCCCTCAAGATTACGGCGTTACCAGTAGACTTATTAAAAATAAGAGACTGAGAAAAAGAAGGGCTTATTAAATCGGACCTACTATTATTGCCCTTAATATAAATCACTTTAGTACTTTGTTTCAATAATGCAACAGCGTCTTTGTCAACCTGACTTTCATTGTTAACTGATATTGCATAATTGACAGTACATTCAGCAACCACCCTTGTTTGCGAAGAAGCGCTACTTATTATGAAGCAATAAGATATTAAACATAATAAGTAGCGCATTGATTTATTTTTTAGTGGTTTTATTTTTTAATTCCTGCACTTTTTTCTGGCTTTCTAGCATTTGCTCATAACGTTCCTGCCATTTACTTTTGGTTTTAGGCGCTTTGCGTTTAGCTTCAATTTTTGCCAAAATTTTATCGTGGTTAATAATATAATTCTGAATTACGAATTGCAATAATAAAGTAATTACGTTCGAAACAGTATAATACCATGTTAAGGCTGAAGGCAAGCTGTTAAAGATAAACAGCAACATAAATGGAAATATATAAGGCATATACTTCAACGCAGGATTATCCTGGGTTGGGGTCATACTCATATTGTAGATAGAAATCAAGAAACTAGTAATTACCGCAGTGATCGTAAATAAACTTATATGATTACCAAAAGCAGGTATACTAAAAGGAAGAGATGCAATAGAATCAAAGCTAGACAAGTCTTCACTCCAAAGAAATGCCTGACCTCTAAGTGCAATTTCAGAGTTGAAAAAACTATACAATGCAAAGAAGATAGGAATTTGCAGCAAAGCTGGAATACAACCGCCTAATGGGTTCACCCCTGCTTCCCTAAACAATTTCATCTGTTCCATAGCAAAACCCTGTTGATCAGCTCCCATCTTTTTCTTTAAGACATCTAATTCAGGTCTTAAAGCCTTCATTTTTGCACCACTTAAATAACTACTATACGTTAAAGGAGCAGTCACTAAACGAATAAATAAGGTTAACAAGAAAATTACCCATCCATAATTCTTTACAAAAGAAGCAAAGAAGTCAAATACAGGCATGATAATATACTTGTTAATGGGACGCACAAAAGAATACATATCTCTACCTAGGTTCACAATCTTATCCATTTCTGGAGCTTGCTTAGCCAAAATTTCGTATTCATTAGGACCAACATAAAAGTGAAAAGGAATGCTAACAGATGCAGCTGTTGGAACTTTTATTTGCAAAGTACTGGTTGCAGATGCTAAGTCACGAGTAGAATCTGTAGCTCTAGCCCATTTAATACTTCCACTATTAAATGAATTATCTGCAATTAAAGTGCTATTAAAAAATTGCTGTACTACAGCAATCCATTGTGCAGGTTTTTCAAAACTATGATCAGTATTAGACGAAATGTAATCAAACTCATTATCTTCAGAAAAACAGATATTAGATACCTGACGCTCGTACTGAGAGGTTCTTTCCATTTGAGAGGTAGCTACTGTCCAATTAAGGTTTAAGGCATTATTGGTGAGTAATTGACCTGCTCCATTCATCCCTAACTTCCATCCAACTTTATAACTGTTTGGAACCAAAGTAAATTCATGAACTACAGATTGCCCGTTTACAGAAGATAGCGTATAACGCAGGGTTTGTGATCCATCTTGATTTTTTACAATATTTCCCGCTGTAAAGAACAAATTATCAATCGTTGCAGATTGGGCAGGTGCAGTATTAATAGCATACGAAACGGCGCTTTTATCAGAAAGAACAACCAATTTATTATTAGCGTCTTTATAATTCTTTAAAGTAACCGACTTTATTTGTCCGCCTTTATTAGTGAAATCTACCTTAACTACTTCATTTTCAACAGTAATAAACTGTTCTTGACCTACCGCTGCATCAGTAAAATTGCCAGCTACTGTTACCCTTACCGCAGAATCTCTTTTTAGAGAATCCGTTTTTAATGCAACAGTATCTATTAGCTTCATCCTTGCTGCAGCTACTTTTGCTAGAGAATCTTCCTCTCTTTTCTTCATTTCAATAATGGCATTCTGTTGCTGACTAGTATACCAGAAATAGAGAAACATTAAGATTCCTAACAACACAAAACCAATGACCGTATTTTTGTCCGTCTTCATACAAACTTTTATTGAGCGGCAAAGGTAACGTTTGCCTAACAAAAAAAACCTTTTCTTTGTCATTCATAAAGGCGCCTACAACCAACCAAATACAACCTGTGCCTGCCATAACCATTTAAAAAAAGCGTTATGCAGGAAAATTACCTTCCCAACCGCCGGGAACAATTCTTATGGTGGCTTAGTACTGCCGAATCAGTACTATTAAAAGATGCTGTTGTAGACAGAAATAGGCATTCAATAATTGGAATGCTTGTATTGGGTACTTGGAGCTTTGCAACCCTAGCCTGGACTTATTTTTTTAGTACAGTCATAGACCATTGGGGTATAGCCTGTTTGCTAGGGATATTTATGGGAGGAATGATTCTTTTTATTGATCGAGCATTGATTAAAGGAATCAACCACTCCGGAAAGCAAGGTTGGAAACCACTGATATTCAGATTTTTTTTGGCATATACGATTGGTCTTTTTATGGCCCAACCAGCACTCCTATTTTTATTTGAAAAAGAAATTTTAGTACAAAGTTCATTGGATAATGAAATAAAGAAAAGAAACAAATACAATGACCTTGAAAAATTATATAGCCCTCAAAAAAAACAATTGCTTACAGAAAAAAATCAGTTAAACGCGATGCTAGCAATACGTTATCAGGAAATGATTCAAACGAGCAACCAATTTATTAAAGAAACCGACGGTACCGGGGGGTCAAAAAAAATTGGATTAAAAGCTATAGCACTTGCTAAAAAAGCAGCTGCTGAAAAAGCAGCGGAAGACTACAATCAAATAGCCAAAACAATAAATCCATCGATAAAGCAAATCGATAGTAGCATTCAACTAATCAATCAGAAAATTACGACAGAACAAAATTCATTTAACCAATTATTGAACAATGGTTTTATTACTAGAATTGAAGCATTAGATCATTTGGTCAAGCAAAGTAACGCTGTAAAATTTAGGTACTATTTACTCATTGTATTATTGATGCTTATTGAATTAATGCCTGTATTATCAAAATATTTATTACCATCAGGCACTTATGCATTGAATGCAAAACTTACAGAAGAAAATGAAATGGAAGAGCTGAAAAAAATTAATCGTAACGAACCAACTGATAGTTTTTAATTCCGATGTTAGCCACCATATCTACTACCTTAATTACTTTCATATAGTCTGTCCCCTTTGCTACAGCTATACTGAGCTTTTTTTGATTTAACAAGTCCAGATTTTTTTCTAGAAAATCTGACAAGGCAGTATATACTAAAGCTTTTTCATCTGAATTAATATTAACGACTACTTTGTCGCTCAATAAAATTAAACTATGCATTAATTCTAAATCACTTGCAATAGGTTGGTCTTCTACTGGTGAAATTACTGGAACAATAGCCTTAGGTTCAGTTGCCTCTGAGTTAGCCTTCATATAACAGCTTACTGATGGCAATAGCAAAAAGAGAAACAAAATGGCTTTTTTCATGGATTTTAAGAAGATGAATTTCTGTAAGAATCAATCAGGGAACTAAAATACTTCACCAATCCCCCCATTTTTTTCATGAAAAGCAAAAATCCCACACTGGCTAGTGTGGGATTTTATAATTATACCTATTTTGATATTAGATTACGGCATCTTTTTTACTTGAAGACCTCAAGTTACTTTTACTGTCGTTGTATTTTTTGGCAGCATCAATAAAGCCAACAAACAAGGGTGCTGGCCTTTCAACGGTACTCTTTAACTCAGGATGATATTGAACACCAATAAAAAATGGATGATTGGGCAATTCAATGATTTCAACCAACCCTGTAGCAGGATTTTTTCCACTTGTTTTCATCCCAGCGGCATGGTATTGTTCTAAATAATCATTATTAAATTCATAACGGTGCCTATGTCTTTCTGTAAAAGTTTTGGTTCCGTAAATTTTGTGCGCCAATGAACCTTCTTCTACTTCACATGGATAAGCTCCTAATCGCATCGTACCCCCCATCATGGTAATTTTCTTTTGTTCTTCCATCATATTAATGACTGGATGAGATGAACTAGCATCCATCTCAATAGAGTGTGCATCTTTTAAACCAAGCACATTTCTACCAAATTCGATGACTGCCATTTGCATACCTAAACAAATTCCAAAGAATGGTAGGCCTTTTTCACGAGCATATTTAACTGCAATGATCTTACCCTCAATTCCTCTATTCCCAAATCCGGGGGCAACTAATAACCCATCCAAACCATTTAATTTCTCTGCCACATTTTCGTCTGTAATAAACTCAGAATGCACATTTACAACTTGAACTTTCACTTCATTGATAGCACCAGCATGAACAAAACTTTCTAAGATAGACTTATAGGCATCTTGTAGTTCTATATACTTGCCAATTAATCCAATGGTAACCTTACTCTTGGGGTATTTTAGTTTATCTAGAAACTCTTTCCAATTATTTAAATTGGGCTCAGCAAACTGAGTAATATTTAGCTTTTTAAGACAAATCAAATCAAGCTTTTCTCTTAGCATATGCAATGGCACTTCATAAATGGTACTTGCATCCATCGCTTCTATTACTGCCTCTTGTTTTACATTACAAAACAGTGCAATTTTTCTTTTGATTTCATTATTTAACGGTTCTTCAGTTCTGCAAACAATAATATCTGGGTGTACGCCGGTTTCACTCAACATTTTTACACTGTGTTGAGTAGGTTTTGTTTTTAATTCTTTGGCTGCTTTTAAATATGGAATTAAAGTTAGATGAACCACCATGACATCTTCCTCTGGCAATTCCCATTGAAGCTGTCTAACTGCTTCAATGAATGGCAAGCTCTCGATGTCGCCTACTGTACCCCCTATTTCTGTTAATACAATATCGAATTGATCGTCTTGCCCCAATAAAAGCATCCGATGCTTAATTTCATCGGTAATATGAGGGACCACTTGCACTGTTTTACCTAAAAAATCTCCAGCTCTTTCTTTATTAATTACCGTTTGATAAATTCTTCCGGTAGTCACATTGTTGGCCTGTGAAGTATATATATTCAAGAATCTTTCATAGTGACCTAAATCCAAATCGGTTTCTGCGCCATCCTCCGTTACATAGCATTCTCCATGCTCGTAAGGATTTAGCGTTCCTGGATCTACATTGATATAAGGATCAAACTTCTGAATAGTAACTTTAAGCCCTCTGGCCTGTAAGAGTTTTGCCAATGAGGCGGCTATAATCCCTTTACCTAAACTGCTTGTTACGCCACCGGTAACAAAAATATACTTGGCCATAAAATGAATACTTTTATTGC
>JBMLPQ010000259.1:0-9766 GCA_049242025.1 Sediminibacterium sp. | reverse complement strand
ACCTAAAATTCTATTTACACGGTTTTAGACCTTAATTTTGTCTTTAGCACCATGAACAGAATTAGTAAAATTAACGTAAAAACAAAGCTGGCTATTGTTCTGTTCCTGTATTTGGGGATATTAACATTATGGTTACCAAAAGCAAATGCTCAAAACCAGCCAGCTAAACCAGTTCAAACACTTAAGGACACTGCATTTAAGCCAAATGTTAAAGACAGTATTCAAATTAAAACTGATACGTTAAAGATTTCTAAAGATTCAATAGATGCCCCTATTAAATACAACGCGGAAGACTCAGGGGTATTAATCATCTCAACTAGAGAGTTTTTCTTGTATGGAAAAGCCAAAGTAGATTATACTGACCTCAAATTAGATGCAGCCACTATAAAATACGACCAACGCTCGCAGATGGTGCAAGCTTATGGATCAAAAGATTCAACTGGCACTCCTTCTAGTAAACCGCAGTTTATTCAGGGCGAAATGAAATCGATTAGTGATACCATTTTCTATAATATGAAATCTGGTAAAGGATTAACAAAAAACACCTTCTTTCAAGAAGGGGAAATTTATGTAAATGCAATAGACCTAAAAAAGATCAGTTCCACAGAAGTATATGCCAAAAGAGCAAGATTTACCACTTGTAATTTAGATGTTCCTCATTACAACTTTCGAACCAGCAAAATGAAAATCATCAATAATAAAATGGGGATTGCTGGCCCATCTTTTCCTGAATTCGAAGGGGTTCCAATGCCTATAGGCATCCCATTTGGAATATTTCCTTTAAACAAAGGTAGGCATGGGGGATTATTACCGCCGGCATTTACAGGCAGTCCCGATTTTGGCCTAGGGCTAGAAGGATTGGGTTATTATTTTGTTTTGAGCGAAAATATGGATGTTACCCTCCGTTCTAATTTATACTCATTTGGGGGTTGGAATTTAAATATCAACTCTAAGTACATTAAGCGTTACGCATATACAGGTAACTTAAATATTACTTTTCAGAATACCAAGAGCTTAAACAGAAGTACTTTATCTAAAGATGAATTCAATTCGAGCAGATCATTTATGATTAACTGGTCTCATAGCAGAGATTCTAGAGCTAGGCCGGGAACAAATTTTTCTGCAAATGTAAATTTTGGTAGCAGTAGATTTAATCAAACGCTATTGAATAACCCATTTGTGAATTTTCAAAACCAATTGAGTTCTTCAGTGAGTTATAGTAAAGATTGGAAAGGAAAATATAATTTATCTGTTAACTTAAACCACAATCAAAATAACAACCTAAGATTGGTGAATATGAATTTACCAACCGTCAATTTCAACGTTGTTACTTTTTATCCTTTCCAGCCAAAAGAACAAGTAGGAGCTGGCAAATGGTATGAAAAAATAGGTATAGGTTACAGTGGAAACTTCCAAAATCAGGTTTCTTTTTATGATACTGCATTTAGTGTAAGAAGAATTCTTGATACCATTCAATATGGTGCACAACATAATATTCCCATAACATTGTCATTACCATCATTGGGTCCAATTACTATAGCGCCAAGTGTATCTTATTCTGAAAGATGGTATGGGCAAAGAAACTTTAGGTCTTGGAACAATACAACCAATAAAGTGGATACTGTTATTCAGCGTGGATTTTATACGGCAAGACAAATGAGTTTTGGTTTGGCTGCAAATACACGAATTTTTGGTACTTATAAATTTAAACCAACCAGTAATGTCATTGCAATCCGACACGAAATCAGGCCTACGATATCTTTTAATTATCAACCTGATATGAATGCGAGGTATTACTATAATTTAAAAGTTGATACAAGTAACAGAACAATTAGGGTATCTCAATTTGATGGAGGAATCATTGGAGCATATGGGGAAGGAGCTTTTGGAGGCATAGGTTTTGGAATTGACAATTTATTGGAAATGAAAACCAAAAACAAACAAGACACAGCTGATAAAGCAGGGAAAAAAATTAAATTAATTGATGGGTTTGGATTTAATTCTAATTACAATTTTTTAGCTGATAGTTTTCAACTAGGTAATTTTAATTTCTATGCCAGAAGTACCCTTTTTGAAAAAGTCAATATTACCGCAAGTGCTAATTTAGATCCTTATGCTGTTGACAATAGCGGATTTAGGTTAAAACAAATTCTTTTTGATCCTGCTAAATTTAAATTCGGGCGCATCACTAGCGGAAACGTAGCCATTTCAACTTCGTTCAGAAGTAAGTCTAAGGATGGTAAAGACGACAAAACCAAAGAATTGCCAGTTGATCCATTTTTGACACCAGATGAACAGCAAAGACAATTACAATTTGCCCGAGCCAATCCAGCAGAATTTACCGATTTTAATATCCCTTGGAATTTATCTATTGCATACTCCTTCAACTTTACAAGAGTACTAGCCCCTGATTACAGTGGATTTATCACACAAACATTCTCGACTTTTAATTTTAATGGAGATTTCAGTTTAACCGACAAATGGAAAGTGGGTGCTACTGGATTCTATGATATTTCCAAAGGCAACTTACAACAACTTAGTACTTTTATTACACGAGAAATGCATTGTTGGCAATTGTCTATCAACGTTACCCCAATTGGATTATTTAGGTCTTTCAACATTACGATAAATCCAAAATCTGGTATATTAAGAGACTTACGAATTAATAGAAGTAGAACTTTCTCCAATTTTTAAGCATGTTTCAGATGTGCAGCTTTCAATAAAAGAACTCCTTGCTTGGCCCATGGTATGGATCTTGAACAAGAATAACCTTCCATCCCGCTTGCATTGGAACGTTTATGCCGTAATTCACAAAAAAACTGCGTTGGAGATGTCTTGATCAACTTAAAATACAAGGGGGTTGGTATTTAATTGCTGGGTTTCATCGGTGTAAATTTGTAAATATTTAACGTTTACTTAAAATTCTACAACCATTGTAATATGCCCCCCCTTAGTCTACAAAATAATACCACTCCCAATAACTTTAAAAGACAACTGAATAAATTATTATTTACTGCGTTTTTACTGTTAACAACCGCTTTTTTTGGTTCAGCTCAAGTAACTGTTTTAGTATCAGCAAAAGCAACATCAAATGGAAATACCATTGTTGATTCTATCAAAACAGGGAAAAACTTTATTTACGTTATTGATTACAGTGTTTCATCATTGGTAACCAATGCAACAGGATTGGTACTAACCGTGCCCCTTCCACAGAATTTGACAGTTGCAAGTGGTTCTACGAGCATTGCTTATGATAATTCTCAAATTAATTCAGTAACCAATGTTGGAGGAGTTGTCACTGCTACTTTCAAATCACCATTAGCCGCTGGTTCTACGGGACAAATGCAAATATCCTTAGTTTATACAAATGGTTCAACCCCTAATGGATATACCCCGGATCTAATTGCAACGTTTACAGGAACCAATGTTAATGCCCCATCAAAAGACACCACAATAGTAAAAGCGCTTGCGGCGAATAATATTGTACTAAATAAAGTAAGGCGAAATTTTTCTACCAACCCTACGATAAATAGTCCATTTACTTATGATTTGTCTTATACAAATTCAGGTGGATCAGAAGGTAATTTAAATTTATACAATGCATCCATTACTGATACATTAGATGCAGGCGTAGTTTTTGTGAGCGCAACTAATTTTGGTTCAATAACCCCAACGGTTTCATCTATTGCCGGTGGCAAAACGGTCGTAAGCTGGAATTGGGGAGCCACAGCATTTACTGGATCTGGCAGTGCAAGCATTACTGTTCGCTATACTTCGCCTACTTTTAGCGTAGGTTCAGTGGTAGGGAATTGTGCTTCGTTAAGAGGTCAAATTCCAGTATTACCATTCATCGGCAATAGCGCTACTTTAGCTGATGCTCCTGAATTAAGAGCTTGTGCAAATAATAATACTTTAATTGCGAATACTGTAAGTATAACAAATGGCGGGAGTGGGATAGGAAGTAATATACCTGGCATGTGTCCTGGAACTGTAATGGCAGGGAGCACAGCTAATTTTACTACAAAATGGACAAATTCGGGGAATACGACATTAGATTCAGTTGTGGTAGTGACCAATATTGATCCTAATATTGATGTTACATCTGTATTTGCCAGAAGGGTAACAAATCCTATTCCTGGATCTACTACACCAGATTTAAAAGTTTTTCAATTTTATGAATTAAATACTGCTCCAGGAGTTTGGGTTGCAGTTGCGGGATCTCCGTTTCAAAATACTTCGATGAATAATTCCTATCCTGTCACTTTAAATCCGGGTCAATATATAACTAGGGTAAAAATAAAAGTTGAACCAGATTCTGATGAAATAGGCCCCTATTTTTCACAAGACTTAACATATACTGGTACTATCAGAACAGCATTGCAAGGACCTAATGGAGGTGGAACCATTATTCAAGGAAGCAATAACCCTAGTACTTGCACAGTTACTACGGCTGGTACTCAAGTAAAAAACTGTTATACACTAACCGCTTCAGCCAATGGTGCCCCCATTTCTGCTAATCCAGGTTGTGGTAATACCAATATTGTTGGACCAGTTCCTGTATTTTCTAGTTTAAACAAAACAACTAAAAATGGAACTTCATTTGGCCCAACACAAGAAGTAGAATATGAGATTTCTGGAAGACAATTAGGTATTGGCATTGCAACCAATGTAACAATATCTGATACACTTGATGCCAGATTGACTTATATACCTAATTCAGCGGAATTCAAGTTAAATAGTGGTGCTTATAGCCCCATTGCACACGCTAATGTTTCCGTTAACGGACAAACATTGGTATTTGCATTAGATCCGGTGAGTTCGGGCAGTCAGGTTTTTGTAAAATTTAGGGCCGCCATTGCAGATGGCACTTCCCCTTCAACTATCGCAAACCAAGCAATATTTGCAAGTCCAAACTCAATCATCAACGCAGGTTCTGGTAGCAGTAACCCAAAAACCAACAGACCATCAATAACGGTAATTACAGCTGCTGCTTATACTTCAAAACTTGGTCAAACGGGTTGTGACACATCCAAAATAGTTTATTTTCCAGAAAATGCAGAAGCAACTCCGCAGGGAAAAGTAAAGTACAGAGCCGTGTTAAAAAATTCTGGGAATGTGGGCGCAAAAGATATTACCATCATCAACGTATTTCCTTTTATAGGAGATACAAGGGGCTCTGAATATTTTGCACATCTTGCTGCTCCAGTTTCCTTCAATGACCCTTCCACAACTGTATTTTATACAACTGTAAGTAATCCTTGCATGCCTGAGTTTAATCCAGATATTAATCCTGCTGGTTGCAATACACCAAGTTGGACTACTATTCCTCCTGCAGATATTACTTCAGTTAAGGCAATTAAAATGACAAGATCTGCATCCATTGCCCCATTAGACAGCTTAGTATATACTTGGCCAATGATTACACCTGTAGGTGTACCCTCCAATATTACAATGTACAATTCCTATACTTATCAATTAAGCAGAGCAGATAATTCAGCTCAATTATTACCTGCAACACCTAATAAAGTAGGAATGATCACCAGTTGTATAAGTGCTTTGGGATCTCTTGGTAACTATGTATGGGTAGATTCTAATGCAAATGGGTTACAAGATGAATCTATTTTAGCAGGGTTAAATGGACTAAAAATTTATTTATACAAACCTGGTCCTTCAAATATTATTGGAGGAAATGATCAGATTTTATTAGACTCAACATTAACAGCTAATGATTTTAATGGCCGACCAGGTTATTATACATTCACCAATTTAAATACAGGTAACTATTATGTCAAGTTTCCAATTTTAGCAGATAAGGTATTCACTAAAATGAATCAAACTGCTCAAACGGATAATAATTCAAATGCCACTCGTTCAAACGGATATAGCGAATTGGTTCCAATTAATGCAAATGGAACAGGATTGAATAAAGACAATCCTACGATTGATGCTGGTTATATTGTTTGTACGCTGAATGCGGCTTTTAATAAGTCAGACATTACTTGTAATGGATGGAGTGATGGAAATACTACATTAACAGTAACCGGTAATAGAGGACCTTCGGCTTATTTATGGAATGACGGTAATACAACAAAAAATAGAACCTTTTTATCCGCAGGTACCTATTCAGTAGTAATTGAAGATTCTGTAGGATGTAAAAAAACCTTATCAAATATTGTTATTGTTAATCCTCCAGTTCTTGCTCCAATTACAGGCAAAAATAGTATCTGTGTTGACTCTTCTGTTCAACTATCTCATCCTACACCAGGTGGTGTATGGGGAGTAAGCAACAATGCCGTTGCTACCATCAGCAATACTGGCCTATTAACTGGAATTACTGCAGGTTCAGTAACTGTTACTTATAAGATAAATAATACTTCTTGTGGAACTGCTCTATTTTATCCTTTCGTTAGTAATTGTGGACCAAGTGGTGGAGTAGGAGGTGGTAATGATGGCGGTGTAGAAAGTAAATCATTGGGTGATGCCATCGGAAATAGAATTTTCAATAAGTCAATCAATAGTATTGCTACTAGTCTAGATTATACAAAACTTCCAGAAATACAAATTAATTCAAGCATTCAATTTCAAAGTACAGGCACAGCAATATCGTTAAATCAATTATTACCGAAACAGTTAGCCAGCAACGCATTCAAGGCTGTTATTACAACTCCAATGGATATTATTTCGATGACTAATGCAAAAGAAGTATTATCGATTGACTTTAGTATTGATAACAAAGCAAAAGCTGTAGCTTTTGGCACAAGAACAGAGGGACAAGTTTACGACCATACGAAAACTACATGTGATCGATTAAAGGGCGCTGAATTGATTGCCATTCAAAATGTAGTTGTTAACGGTATTAATATGATTCGTTATGACTTAAAAGGCATTGGTGGAACCATTGAATATGCTATGAGTTTTGTTGTAGGGTATAAAAATGGAAGAAATAGTTATAGCATCCAATCTAATTGGCTAAATCAAGATTATCTAAGCGATGAAATCATGTATAATGTTCAACTTTGGGCACTTAATACCGGATTATTGATGGATATGGCTAGCAGTACCATTTCAAAGCTTCAAGCATCAATGCCAGTATTATCTATCAATAGCAATGCTGGACTTCCTAAAACGTTCATTTCCTATGGCAAAAGAGACGGAGTAAAATTAGCTTTGAAAGTAAATAATCATCAAAATGCGGGAAATGGATATTTAATAATCACAGAAAAATCAAATGAAAATTCAACTAGAACAAATAAAAAAACAATTCCATTTTCAGTAGTTGCCAATGGCACTTCAACTGTACAAATACCTGTTGGAGACAATTATGAAGCTGCCATTGATTTATATTTCAATGGAAAATTAGAAGATCAGGTATTTATGACTGATGGAAGCTGGGGCTATGATTACAATACGGCAACTTCATCTGTCAAAAATTTTGTTATCAGTAATAATCTTGATATAGCTAATTCAACAACGGATGATTATCTATTATTCAGAAACATGAAAATTGAAGCAAGCAGTCCCGATTATATCTCCGTTTATAAAGTATTGAGAGGTGGTGGTGTTCCTCAAGATTTGAGTGAATTTAAAGCATTCAAGTTCAATGCAAGTGGAGCAGGAACAAATCTTCGTATAACTTTAGTTAAAAGCTCGATTACAAATTGGGCAGATCAATACAGTTATATTGTACCATTGAGTGGCGAAAACAAATCATTTAATATTAGTTTAAAGGATTTTAAGTCTAAAACATTTAATACCCCATTAAACCCTATCGATTTAAGTACTGCGGTATTCAGTTTCGAAGTAGCGAATGCAAGAAACATTAGTTTTACTGGTACAATTACGGGAGTGTCCTTCACTAAGGAAGACCTTGCTTATGCCAATAGCTTGTTGTCAAAGGAAGTAACCGTTTACCCAAATCCAGCTTCAAGAAAATTCAATGTGAGCTTTAAATCTGATATAGCTAATGACCTAGTTTTGAAATTGACTAATTCTACAACTGGGAAAGTTATATTGGTCAAAAATATAACAGCTGTAAAAGGTGAAAATATCATTCCAATAGAGCTGAATGATCTGAAAGGGACTTCTATCTATGTTCTTTCTTTAGAAGGTTCTAAAGAAAGGTACAATTCAAAAAAAGTAATCATTTCGGAAAAATAATCATTGCATGATACTTCGGCTGCTAATATGCATTTACTGAGTAGCGAAAAATATAAAACCCTACCATTGATGAAATGGTAGGGTTTTTTGAAATATTAAGGAGAATTGTTTCAGAGTAGAACTTTCTCTAATTTTTAGAACTCCTGAGATTTGGTATGCTTTAAATAATGTTCGGCCATCATATTATATACAATTTCCTTTAATTCAGTTGCTGATTGCCCATTTACTGGTATAGGTTCTAAAAAATGAATTGATAAAGCATGAGGAACTAAATAAAAAAATCGGTTTGCAGGCAAAGCTTTCTTTGTGTTTAAAATAACAGCTGGTATAATTGCATAGCCCGAATCTGCTGCTAATTTAAATGCGCCATCATAAAACTGTTTTAAAGGAGCAGTTGTTCTATTTCTGGTACCTTCAGGGTAAATACACATATGAAAACCTTTGGCTAATGAGGCTTTCATGAGTTCATAACTTTTTCTTCTACTTGCATCACTTTTACGATCTACTATAACTGAACCTCTTTCGTAATACCAACCAAATAAGGGTATTTTAGTAAATTCTTTTTTGGCAATTGTTTGATTTGCACCAGGAATAAAAGGAGAGGAGAGCGGTATATCTAACAATGAATTATGGTTACAAGTAACAATATAAGTTTGGCCTTTTTTAAAATGATATTTACCTCTAACTGTTACTGGGCATCCAATCATAAATAACCAGGTGGTCATCCATATTCGGGCTAGTTTTATAAAATAACCCATTCCTTTGGGGTCGGGAATTAAAGCTGTTAATAGGGATGGAATAAGTATAATTAAAAAAGTACCCATAAAACTAATCAACCCCCAAAAGGCCCAAATTCTAGCTAAAATATCTTTCAAAAATTTCATTCTTTATTTATTAACTTATCAATACTTTCTACCATTTATAAAAGCCAATCGATGGGATCTAATCCTTGCTGGGCAAGAAGTTCATTCGTCTTACTAAAATGCTTACAACCAAAAAAACCTTTATCTGCACTAAATGGTGAAGGATGTGCTGCCTTCAATACATAATGTTTTGTTTCATCAATCAAGGCTTGCTTTTCGTGTGCAAACTTACCCCATAACAAAAAAACAATACCTGTTTTTTCTTTTGAAATTTTCCTGATTACTGAGTCGGTAAAATCCATCCATCCGATTTTAGCATGACTTGCTGGTTCATTAGCCCTAACCGTTAATACTGCATTCAGCAGTAATACCCCTTGTTGAGCCCAAGGTAATAAATTGCCAGTACTAGGGATTGGCATTCCAATATCTTTATGCAATTCCTTATAAATATTCACCAAAGAGGGCGGCGGCTTTACCAAATCTGGAACAGAAAAACTTAAACCATGTGCCTGTCCTGGTCCATGATATGGATCCTGACCAAGTATAACCACTTTTAATTTATTGAGTGGAGTGGAATTAAATGCGTTAAAAATAAGCGGGCCAGGAGGATAAATAATCGCCTTAGTAGCTTTCTCCGTTCTTAAATGTGCAACAACTTGTAGGAAAAAAGGCTTCTCGAATTCCTTTGCCAACAATTGTTTCCAGCCTTCTTCCATTTGAACGTTCATACCGCAAATTACAATAAT
>JBMLPQ010000258.1:0-5878 GCA_049242025.1 Sediminibacterium sp. | reverse complement strand
ACCACCGTTAAAATATCGATTGGGATAGATTTCTGCTGCAAGCTTTGCATAGCAAGAAAAATATATTTATGCGCATCTACATAAAAACATTCTGGCTTAATGATTTCAGAAACAGTATCAAATGCACTTTTCTCTAACATCAAAGCACCTAAAATCGCTTCTTCTAGTTCCTTTGCCTGAGGGGGTATTTTTCCATAAACCATAGTGCTCAAGTCTATGGCTGGTTTTCTTCTTTTTCTGTCTTTATTTAAACTAGTAATCTCCATTTTCAATTGTACTTATTCTTTTAAACTCCTGTTATTAGTTCCCAACCAATGTTACCGAATCGTTAACAACTGGGTAAGGGGGAGCGAATATAATGGTATGGAATTGGTACTGGAAATTTTTTTGGGCTCTATTTATTCCACAGCCAATTCCCAGCTTATCCACAGGAATAACAGTTCTATTCACACAAAGTACTAAGCTTATCCCCCATTTACAAAAGTTTTCCTCTATAATTTGAAGAAATTAACAATAGGAAGTTAACAAAGAAAAATCAAGAAAACAAGGTTCGTTTCAACGGAATGAACTAAGTATAAATTCGGTTGGCAAAAACTTAGCCTAACTTTAAAGAGAATAATCCAAATTATCTAAAATGAACCAACCATATAATTACGATACTGCTAGTGAAGCATTAAATGATCTAGCAAAACGTGGATTTACACACGACTTCAATATACACGAGGAAGCTGATTGTTTAATTTGCACTAACACTATGACGCAGCTATCCCCTGAAGAGTTTGAAATAGTAGAAACCTATCGTTTTGAAGGAGATACCGATCCTGCAGACGAAATGATTGTATATGCTATTTCATCTATGAAGCATAATTTAAAAGGCACACTAATAAATGCATATGGGATATATGCAGATGCAAGTACTTCTAAAGTAGTAGAAAAACTAACGAACCATTTAAACGACCCATTTTGGAACTAAGTATAAAACAGAAAGTCATTGTAATTGGAGGAGGCTTTGCTGGTGTGCAATTGATTAAAAACTTAAATGAAGATCTATTTGAAATTTTATTAATTGATAAAATAAACCATCATCAATTTCAACCACTTTTTTATCAGGTAGCAGCTTCACAGCTAGAGCCAGCGAGTATTTCATTTCCGCTAAGAAATATTTTTAAATACAAAAAAAACCTCCAAATCCGCTTAGCAGAATTACAATTCATTCATACAGCAGCAAATACGATTGACACATCAATAGGCAGTTTTAAATATGATATTTTAGTTCTTGCAGTTGGCTGTACCACCAATTTTTTTGGAAATGAATCAATACAGCAACATAGTTTTACTTTAAAAACTACCAACGATGCAATTGCCATCAGAAATCATATTCTACAAACATTTGAAAACATTATTTCTGCGGAAGAAAAAGACAAAGAAGCTTTACTGAATTTAACTATTGTAGGTGCAGGACCAACTGGTGTGGAATTAGCAGGGGCTTTTGCAGAAATCAAAAAAAATATATTACCCAAAGATTATCCAGGAATCAATTTTACGCAATTCAATATCAATTTGATAGAAGGTAGTAAGGATACGTTAAACAGCATGAGTGAATTGGCCAAAAAGACTTCTAGAAAATATTTACAAGAAATGGGGGTGAATATTATTACGGAAACATTTGTCAAAAATTATGATGGTACAACACTCGAATTAAGCAATGGCAATACCATGCAATCTAAAACCGTGATTTGGGCAGCGGGTGTAATCGGAAATACAATAGAAGGGCTCTCCAACAATGTAAAGAGGGCGGCGAACCGAATTGCCGTTAACAGAATCAATCAGGTAGAAGGAACACAAAATATTTATGCTATTGGAGACATCGCATTGATGGAAACTCCCAAGTATCCAAAGGGCCATCCACAACTGGCTAATGTGGCCATTAATCAAGCAAAAAACTTAGCTAAGAACCTAAAATACCTATTGAACAATACCCCTACCAAAGAATTTGAGTACACCGATCTAGGATCAATGGCCACCATTGGAAGAAATAAGGCAGTGGTCGATTTACCTTTTTATCGATTCAAAGGATATTTTGCATGGTTAATATGGATGTTCTTGCATTTAATGCTTATCCTAAGTGTAAGAAATAAATTAATCATCTTCATTAATTGGGTCTGGGCCTACTTTACCAAAGACACATCGCTGAGATTGATATTAAATCAGCCCAAAAGGAAGGGATAATCATTTTTATTTTAGGATTTATTTTATGCAACAATATTGCATTTACCAAAAGATGCTTATGTTTGCAACATTGTTGCATTAAAAAGCGATCTATGATTTCCATTAAACAAACAAGCAAAAGCTTTAAAGGCCTTAAAGCGGTCAATCAACTATCACTCAATGTAGCAGCGGGTGAAATTTTTGGCTTATTGGGTTCAAATGGGGCGGGTAAGTCTACTACCCTTAATATGTTATTAGGCTTTATTGCCCCAGATGAAGGCACTACAGAAATCAATGGAATTAATACCAGCACGCATGCAGCAGAAGCAAGAAAAAGCATTGGTTATATTCCGGAAAACGTCAATCTGTATCCTTACTTAACAGGCATTGAAAATTTGGATTACTTCTGCAAATTAGCAGATATAAATTACCCAAAAGAAGCCCTTGTTGAGTTCTTAAACCTATGTGGTTTACAAACAGACGCACACAATAAACGCACTGAATCATATTCAAAGGGGATGCGGCAAAAAGTTGGTATTGCAATCGCTTATGCCAAAAAAGCCAAAGTCTATTTACTAGACGAACCTGCTAGTGGCTTAGACCCACTAGCCAGCAATGAGCTTTCTGTTTTATTAAAAAAATTAGCGAATGAAGGTGCTGCTATTTTAATGGCATCACATGATATATTTAGAGTTCGAGAAACATGCAATCGCATTGGTATTATTAAACATGGGGTATTACTCAAAGAGATGAATACGGCAGATGTAACTGCGAATGAATTAGAAAAGATATACTTAGAATACATGCAAGACTAAACTGAACAAACATGTTTAAAATAATTGCAAACGAATGGACTATACTATTGCGCAGTAAAGTCCTTACCTACTTAACCATCTTGTTTACAATTGGTTTATCCCTTGTAACCTTTTTAAGTATTCAACAAAACAAAGCACAATTAGCACAGCAAAAAGCAGCACAAGCGCATATTCGTGAGCAATGGGAAAGCATTGATGCCATGAATCCGCATAGTGCAGCGCATTTTGGTACATACGCATTCAAACCTATCAATGCGTTGAGCAGCTTAGATGAGGGAGTGAATGCCATTACAGGAAATGTACTAAGGTTAGAGGGTCATGTGCAAAATGAAATTGTTTACTCAGAAGCATCTCAATCTTTATCCATCTCAAAATTTGGAAAACTAAAGCCGTCATTATTGCTTCAATACATTATACCACTTGTGTTGATTTTTTTAGCATTCTCCTCTGTAAGTAGTGAAAAAGAATCTGGCAGATTAAAATTATTGGTGTTTCAAGGAGCACCATTGTCTAAAATTATTTTGTCAAAAGCCTTGAGTATCTGGTTGTATGGATTGGGTTTGTTAACACTAACCATTATATGTCAAACAGTGATTAATTGGAACAGCGCTTCCTCAGACGGTTTTGAAAGAATGCTGTTCATTTATCTTGTTTATGCTGCATATTATTATATCATCGCAAGCTTATCTGTTTTCTTTTCAGCCAAATTAAAAAACAGCACTGCAGCACTATCGTCTATGTTATCCGTATGGATTCTTTGGACCATTTTCTTACCAAAACTTTGGGGAAATACCATTGATAAACTTCACCCTTTACCCAGCAGACAATCGTTTAAAGCTGCAATGCAAGAAGACCGCGCTAAAGGTATTGATGGCCATAATCCTTCAGACCAAAGAGAAAAAGAATTAAAAGAAAAAGTATTGGCCAAATATAAAGTAGACAGCATTGAACAACTGCCAATCAACTTTGATGGAATTGTAATGCAAGCAGATGAAGAGTACGGCAATCAAGTTTGGGATAAGCACTTTGGAAATAATTATCAAATACTGCAACGTCAAAAATCTTGGTACCAATACGCTGGATTGATCAATCCTTACGCGGCTTTACAAAGTGCCAGTATGGGGTACAGTGGCAGTGATATGTTGCACCACTTAGACTTTTTAAAAAAAGCAGAATTATACAGAAGAGTTTTAATCAAAACGCTTAATGACAAACATGCTTATGGAGGATCTAAATCAGGTGATTGGAATTGGAAAGCCAACAATGCTTTTTTTAAGTCTATCAAAGATTTTGAGTACACCGCACCTTCAGTGCAAAAAGCAACTGCATTTTATATGACCGATTTATTCAGTTTAGGATGTTGGATTGCCTTGTCTACATTTATTGTTTTGTTTAACGCTAAGAAAATAAAATTGGTATGAAACAAATAACCAAGATTCTACTGAACGAATACCAACATTTTATTCGCAGTCCATTTAAAGTTGTTTCATTATTGCTCTTTATGGGGGCGGCTATTTATGGCCTTCAAAATGGTTTGACTTTATACAAAAAACAACAACTTGAAATAGCTGCAATCAAAACAAAGGATCAAGAAAGCATACAAAAAGTTGAGCAATGGTTTAAAGAAGGAAAAGCAGGACCAGAAGATAGGCCTTGGGTCAATATCACCAAACCCTTCTGGGCTGTATGGTACATGCCAACCACCGCGGTTAAAGCGCCATCTCCAATGATGCCCTTTTCCTTAGGTCAATCGGAACAATTTGGGTACTACAAAAAAGTCACCAATTGGAGTACCATATTCGACGGCGATTTAGCCGAAGAAATCGCCAACCCAGAGCGCTTAACAGTTGGCACACTCGATTTTAGTTTTGTGTTAATTTACTTATTGCCCATATTGATCATTGTATGGTTGTTTAATATAGGCGGTTTAGAAAAAGACTTAGGGTTTAGTCGTTTGATTCAAGTGAATCAGATGTCTTCAAGTCATTGGCTGTTGGCAAGATTTATGTTTTACTTCGGTTTATTGATTGGCATATTGCTACTAATCATGACAGCATATGCTTTCACAACCCCAATTTTTAGCCAATACACGGCTCAGTTTTTTACACTATTGCTTTATATCTTTTTATACATGCTGCTTTGGTTTGCAGTATTTTATGCCATCAACTATTGGGGAAAAGGAAGTTCGGATCAAGCACTGAAAATGGTTGCTGTTTGGTTAGTCTTTTGCATTTTAGTGCCAGGTGCCATCCATCAAAGTGCCTCTTTAAAATATCCGGTTGGCTACATGACCGACTTCATTGATATTACCAGAGAAGAGAGTGAAAAACTACAACAGCTGTCAATGAAAGATCAACGAAGAAAATTATTTGAATCTTATCCAACCTTAGCCAATACTAAACAAGGTAAAGACACCAGCATTAACGAAGAAATTATGGGCTATTCTTCAAGTGCACTTGCCAATCAATTAATGATCAATGCAACTGCTCAAATAGAAGCAAAGCAAGAGCAGAAAAATCAATTTATCAAAAACACTTACTTGATCAACCCAGTGAGTTTGTTTCAAAATAATATTAACAATATAGCTGGCACAGATTATTATGCTTATCAAGCGTATCGAAAGCAAATACAACAATTAATTAATCAGAAAATTGAAATCATTTTAATGGCTAGTTGGAATAAAGACAGCATCAACCAAGCGGCCTATTCAAAGTACCTTAGACAACTTTCAAAATAGCACTAAAGCAACTGATTCGCCCACTTACGCCGAATACCTTAAATTCGCATTTTAACCATCGTTGCTTTACTATGACTATCAGTTACAATTGGCTTTGTGAATATTTACCGGATGCAAT
>JBMLPQ010000257.1:0-2442 GCA_049242025.1 Sediminibacterium sp. | reverse complement strand
TGTGGTTAGTTGCAGCAACAGGACAAACGTTTTCACAAGGAGCATTGTCGCAATGCTGACACATCAATGGTTGGAACACTACATTCGGATTCTCTAAATCGCCACTGTAGTAACGATCAATACGCAACCAATGCATTTCGTGACCACGTAATACTTCTGGCTTACCCACCACTGAAACGTTGTTTTCTGCGTTACATGCTACTACGCAAGCACCGCAACCAGTACAAGTATTTAAGTCTACACTCATTCCCCATTTAATGCCTGGTCTTTCAAACACAGGATATAAGGTTCCTTGAGATTCAAATTTTTCTAACCCACCCCAAGGCTTTAATTCCTTGTCGCGCTCTTCGCGAATTTCAGTTGGGTGGTGTTTATATGCAGCTAAGCTTAATTCTTTTACAACTTCGGTACGATTTCCTTGCTCGGTATCGTAACGGCTATGGGTTTGAGTTAATGCTACTGGATAAGTTTCATCTGTAAGGGTTAAGCTAACTTCACCATTAGAGAAGTTAACAGAAGAACCGCTTAAAGAAGCCAATACAAAGGCATTCTTACCAACACCAGCAGCTGATTTACCTACTTTCTCGCTACGTCCGTAACCAACCGCAATACCTACCGTATCAGGATGTGTTCCAGGAACAATTAGAGCAGGTAATTCAATTGATTTTTGACCCACAGTAATCTTCACAACTTTCTTAGGAGGATTTACCTCATAAGCATCTGCTTGACCACCGTTGCTGATATCAATACCTAATAAAGTTTTAGCCATTGCTGGAGAAACAACTAAATAGTTATCCCAAGTGGCTCTTGTAACTGGATCTGGTAATTCTTGTAACCATGGGTTACTTGCGCCTTGACCAGCACCTATACCCACTTTTTCGTATAATACTAATTCTACTTTACCGCCTTTCTTAGAAGAAGAAGCTGCAGCCAAAGAACCTGCAACAGCAGCGCCATTAAAGCTTCCAGCCGAAGTAGCTGATTCACCTAATGCAACTACACCATCTTGTAATGCTTTATCCCAACCATTAACACCACCTAATTTAGCAGACCAGAAATTCTTTAAGTATGCTAAATAATCTTCAGTAGCACCACTCCATTTTAATAGACTGTCTTGCCACTGACGTGTTTTGAATAAAGGATAAATCGTTGGCTGAATAAATGAGAAGTGGCCTGTTTTTGCTTCTGCATCACCCCAGCTTTCTAAGAAATGATTATCAGGTAAAACGAACTTACATAATTCAGCAGTTTCGTCTACTTTACCTGCAAATGATACAGTTGTTTTCACTTTAGCTAAACCAGCTTTGAACTGATCAGCAGCAAACCAGCTATAAGCAGGGTTTGCACCATGAATCAATAATGTTCCAACAGAACCTGCATTCATATCGGCTACTAGTTGAGCAAAGTCTGCATCAACACCAGCACGTGTATTTAATAAAACACCCCAGTTGATGGTAGAACCACCAGCACCAATGGCGTTATTAATTGCATTTACAATAATTTGAACATTTACATCATTGCTTCCAGCAACAACTAAAGCAGCACCTTTATGTGCATTCAATGCTTTTGCAGCAGCTTCAATACCTGCTTTTAATTTTGCATCTGCAATTCCGGTAACACCAGTACCATTTACTGCACTTAATAAAGCAGCAGCAATAGCAGGCGTTTCAGAAGGACGGTGTAAATATTTTTCGTCTGCATTAGATCCAGTTAATGAAGCAACAGATTCAAATTGAATATGCTTGCTCATACTTGGATTCTTCTCGTCTAATTTTTTACCCTTAGCATATTGTTTTGAAAACTCAACTGGATTTAACCAAGTACCTAAGAAATCTGCACCTAAGCTTACTATAGCTTTTGCATTTTCAAAATGGTAAGAAGGAATTCCACGAACACCATTGGTAGCATCATTCGCCAACAACATGGCACTATATGAAACTGCATCATAAGTAACATGCTTGCTTCCTGGATATTTAGCCAAAAACTGGGCAATTACTGCTTTTGTAGATGGAGAGTTAATCGTGCTGGTTAATATAACAATATTACCGCCCATTTGAGCAGCAACAGCTTTATCTGCAGCTTCAAAAGTTACTTCCTTACCATCAATGGTAGGGAAACGTAAACGTGAAGTATCATATAAGTCAAGTACAGAAGCTTGAACACGAGCTGAAGTACCTCCTTTAGTAATAGGACAAAGATCGTTTCCTTCAATTTTTATAGGGCGACCATCACGTACTTTAGCCAAGATACTTACTGTATCACCGTCTTGTACATAAGTGGTTGCATAGTATTTTGAAATACCAGGCACAACGTCTTCAGGCTTATTGGCAAATGGAATGGCCTTTTTTACAGGCATTTCACAACTTGCTGCGGCAGCTGCTGCGGCAGTACTGAAACCTAAATATTTCAAGAAGTCGCGACGGGGAGCCTTTGCTTCGAGAA
>JBMLPQ010000256.1:0-1866 GCA_049242025.1 Sediminibacterium sp. | reverse complement strand
AGATTGTTCGTCGTTGATGATAACTCTATCGCAAAGCTTCATTTTAATCTTTTGACTAATTTGATGTTTCATTCTGTTTAAGACTTCTTCTCTGCTAGTTTGATCTCTATGCATTACACGTTGAATGCGCAAAGCATCAGGTGCATATACTCCTATGATTAGATCCATTCCTTCAGCGGAACCCGATTCAAAAAATAATGCTGCTTCTTTTATGGTATAAGGTGTATTTTGTTGGGAGGCCCATTTCTTTCCCGCTTCAATGGTAGCGGGGTGTACAATCGAATTTAAAACCTCTAATTGGAAAGGGTCTTTAAAAACAATATTTGCAATAAAAGATCGGTTTAAACCAGCTTGATTGTATGATTCAGCCCCAAAAGAATTGATTATTTGGGCTCTTACATCTTCGTTTTCTAACATGATTTTTTTAGCCAATGCATCTGCATCTAATACAGGAACCCCAAGTGTTCTGAATATTTTTGCAACAATTGATTTGCCACTTCCAATTCCCCCAGTTAGTCCTATACTTAGCATAAAAAATCCTGCAAGTTTGGAGCTTGCAGGATATAAAATTAAGGTATAAAAATTAGCTACTAGAAAACCTAGGGGCTAAATTATTTTTTCTCTTCTACTGCAGGTTTATTAATGGCAGCAGTCCATTCCATGCTTAAAGCAGACTTCTCAATCTTTAAGTAACTTCCTGGAGTAACTTCTAATTGTAAAGTTCCGTCCTCGTTAATTTTATTTACCACACCGTGAATACCAGCAATGGTTACAATTTTATCTCCCTTAGATAAATTGTCGATGAACTTCTTTTGTTCTTTTGCTTTTTTTGCTTGCGGTCTAATCATGAACAACCAGAATACCAAAATAATGGCACCCATCATAATTAATTGTACAGTACCACCCTGCTTAGGGTCGGCAGCTAAAATAGTCAACGCGTTCAATAACATATATTCTCTGTTTAAATATTTTACAAATTAAAAGCAATTACTTGAAACTTACTTTCTGGATCTTGCCTTCTGTTACCAATTCTTTGTGAATATTGTCTAAAATTCCATTTACAAACTGTCCACTTTGTGCAGTACTGTACTCTTTCGCCAAGTCTATGTATTCGTTAATGGTCACTTTTGTAGGAATCGTGTCAAAATACAACAACTCACATAAGCCCATACGCATCAATACCATGTCTAATTGAGCAATTCGCTCTGCATCCCAGTTTTTTAATTTTGGCTTGATTAATTCAGCACAATATTCTTTTTTGTCGATAGCCGTTTTTAATAGGGTCTTTGCAAATTCCCATTTATCAGGACTCATGATTTCGTTAAACTGAACTGATTTTGGCTTTTGAATATAAGTCAATACCAATTGCTCCATCATTTCTGCATCGTCGTCCCAGTTGTTAAAATGCTCTTCTATATGCGAAATAAAATGCTCATTAGGAAGCATTAACTCGCTGAATATCAATTTTATAATTTCTCTTTCTTTTCCCTTGTCTCTACTGTCTTCAGTAATGTAAACTTGATAAGTAGCATTTTCAGATAATGCTTTATACACTTTACTTACCAGTTCTTTATCTAATAATTTTTCAGGATGATCTTTTTCTAAACATTGTTGATACCCTTTGTTTTCTAAAAGATCCCAAATAAAATCATTGCCTGCAATTTTGATATTTACATTGAGGTCTGCCGTGCTGGGAAGGTTTTTGGAAGCCCTTTTTTGGGCACTGGTTTCTGCATAACGGGCTACTTCGGCAATAAAATAGATCAGGTAAACAAAAAGTTCCCTGCTTTTATCCATTTGTTTCTCTAGTATTTGAACGGGATGCTGAAACGTATTAGTGGAATCCGCGGCTTCAATCATATAGAG
>JBMLPQ010000255.1:0-6639 GCA_049242025.1 Sediminibacterium sp. | reverse complement strand
ATGGGCTTATCTAAATTGATTTTATTCTTCTTAGCCAACTGTTCTACATTCCTGAACATATATGCATCACGCTGCACACCCAGTGGAGCAATACCACCCTCTTTAATGCTCAATGTATTATCAGGAATAACTGCCGACATATCTATTGAATAAACATTCCCCAAGCCTTTACAGGTAGGGCAAGCGCCATAAGGTGAGTTAAATGAAAATGCATTGGGTGAAGGCTCTTCATAACTGATACCCGTGTCTTCACACATTAACTGTTTAGAATATTGAATCGTTTTATTGGTATCGTTAATTAAAAGAAATAACAAGTCTTTACCCATCTTCAGTGCTTGCTGCACACTTTGACTTACACGAACACGCATTTCATCAGTAACAGGTAAGCGATCAATGACTACTTCAATGTCGTGAATTTTATAACGATCCACTTGCAACTTAGGAGTAAGATCTAGAATCTCTCCATCTACCCTTACTTTTAAAAAACCTTTTTTACGAATTTCTTCGAATAGTTCTCTATAATGCCCTTTTCTACCTCTAATTAAAGGAGCCAACAAACTCACTTTTTTATTTTTAAACCGAGCATAAATATTTTCTACAATTTCCTCTTCACTAAACTTCACCATTTTTTTTCCGGTCTCATAACTATATGCTTCTCCAATTCTTGCATACAATAAACGTAGAAAATCGTACACTTCTGTTACAGTTCCAACAGTAGACCTCGGATTTTTATTAGTGGTTTTCTGCTCAATAGAAATCACCGGAGAAAGCCCCGTAATTTTATCAACATCAGGCCTTTCCATATCGCCCATGAACTGTCTGGCATAAGCCCCAAAACTTTCCATATATCGGCGTTGGCCTTCATTATAAATAGTATCAAAAGCCAAAGAGGATTTACCACTTCCGCTCACCCCTGTAAAAACAACCAATTTGTTTTTAGGAATGGAGATATCAATATTTTTTAAATTATGTTCCTTCGCACCAAAAACCTGAATATAATCTTGGTCATTTTCAAGGATGGGTTGCTTGCCTGAATTGTTCTTTGCCATAATGAAGGTTAAAGATACAAACAAGCGAAGGCCTTCAATGTTTGCAATGCATTAAAAAAGAGAAATTTATGTTATCCTATCAAATTGATAGACTTTTAATTTGGTGGATTAAATCCGCTGCACTATCTTTGCAATAGTTCTTTAATAATCTTATCAAGAAAGGCGGAGGGTTTTGGCCCTGTGAAGCCTTGGCAACCCATATTACGTTAACTCTGTAGTATGAAGGTGCCAATTCCATCCTGATTGTAGCAAAAACTGCAACGGGGAAGATAAGTCAGAGTCAAGCTTTTATTATTACCGAAAGGAAAATTATACATGCCCATCTGATTTTATCAGGTGGGTTTTTTTTTGGTGCAAACCAAGCAAACAACTATACCTAGAGATTAACAAGAACGATATTTTTTAACACAAAAAACATCGTATCATGCGCAGTGCAACACAACTCATTCACAGTATTCCGGTAGATCCGCTTACAGGAGCTATTTCAGTTCCCATTTATCAAACCAGCACGTTTGTGCAAGAAGCCCCTGGCGTAAATAAGGGCTATGATTATTCTAGGTCTAATAATCCTACTAGGGCCGCATTAGAAGACTTAATTGCGAAATTAGAATATGGTGCAACAGGCTTAGCATTTGCAAGTGGATTGTCTGCTATTGATGCAGTAGTTAAATTATTAAAATCAGGCGACGAAATTGTAGCCATTGATGATATTTATGGCGGTGCCTATCGTTTATTTACTGCGGTGTATGAGCAGTACGGCATTAAAGTACATTTTGTAGACACAAGTGATACTTCAAAAGTAGCTGCAGCCATCACCCCAAATACAAAGCTTATTTGGTTAGAGACCCCTACGAACCCTACTTTAAAAATATCTGATATTTCAGCTATTGCCACCATTGCTAAAGCCAATAACTGCTTGCTTTGCGTAGACAATACATTTGCAACACCCATTTTACAACAACCCTTATTATTGGGTGCAGACATTGTTATCCATAGTGCTACAAAATATCTAGGTGGTCACAGCGATTTAATTGCAGGTATTTTAGTAGCAAAAGATGAACAAGTTGGAGCAAGGCTGAAGTTTTTTCAAAATGCTTGCGGAGCAGTGCTGGCTCCGTTTGACAGTTGGCTAGTCATTAGAGGAATTGAAACATTGCATTTGCGCATGAAACACCATAGTAGAATTGCTTTAAAAGTAGCGCAATACTTAACAACACATCCAGCAGTAGCGGAAGTAAACTATCCAGGTCTTTCAACGCATCCCAATCATGCATTGGCGCTTACACAGGCTAAAACAGGCGGTGGAATTATTTCTTTCTCGCTAGTAGATGATACCAATGACGCTGCGGTTAAAATAGTAAGCAGTACCCAACTATTTAAGTTGGCAGAAAGTTTAGGAGGTATTAAAAGCTTGATTTCGCACCCAGCCAATATGACCCATAAATCCATCCCTGTAGAAAAAAGAAGAGCGGCTGGCGTAAGCGATAGTTTAATCCGCTTATCCATTGGCTTAGAAGAAGCGGAGGATTTAATTGCAGACTTAGCCAGTGTTTTAGATTCAATTGAAGTAAAAGAAAGAAGCGATGCTTATGAAGTGAGCAACGCCTAATTAGAATCAACAAAAAGTATCAAGAAGTAACAAAAAATATAAAGTAACAAACCTTAAAAGAAAAGTAACAAATGGAAGCCCACAAACAGTTAACAATCGGATTATTTGGATTTGGTGTAGTAGGAGAAGGATTGTACAAAGTGTTGCAACAAACACCCTCACTAAAAGCGAGTATCAAAAAAATTTGTATCAAGAATGCAGACAAAAAAAGAAATGCACCTTCAGCCTTATTTACTGCTGATAAAAACGAATTATTGCAAGACCCAGAAATTAATGTAATAGTAGAAGTAATTGATGATGCAGTGGCTGCATTCGACATTGTATCCACTGCTTTAAAAAATGGCAAATCGGTGGTAAGTGCAAGTAAAAAAATGATTGCAGATAATTTACCCGCACTATTGGCTTTGCAAAAAGAAACCAATCTTCCTTTTTTATATGAAGCGGCAGCTTGCGCTTCTATTCCTGTGATCAGAAACTTAGAAGAGTATTATGACAACGACTTATTACACTCAATTAAAGCAATCGTGAATGGGTCTACCAATTTTATCTTAACCAAAATGTTTGAAGAGAAACTGGATTTTTCAGAAGCGCTGTTGCTGGCACAGCAACTAGGGTTTGCTGAAAGCAACCCCAAGCTAGACGTGGAAGGCTATGATGCTTTAAATAAATGGACCATTTTATTAAATCATGCATATGGAATCGTAAGCGCCCCTTCAGAAATTTTATTTACTGGTATACAAAACGTACAAGGATCAGATGCAGTAGTGGCCAAAGAAAAGGGATTTGATATCAAGTTGATTGGACAAGCCAATAAATTAAAAAATGGAAAAGTAGCTGCGTTTGTATTGCCGCAATTTGTTCCATTAACCGACCCATTGTCCTTTGTAAAAAATGAATACAATGGAGTAGTTATTGAATCAGGCTTTGCAGATAAACAATTTTTCTATGGAAAAGGAGCGGGAAGCTTTCCAACTGCATCTGCAGTTTTAAGTGATATAGCTGCATTGAGATACAATTATAAATACGAGTATAAAAAATTATACCATCACCAACCCCATGAATTATCCAACGATTACTACTTGAAAGTGTATGTAAGCTTTGATGATTGGAAATATATACCCAGAGAAGATTTTGAATGGATTGAAGAGTGGCATGCACAAGCAGAAAGAAAATATTTAATAGGGGTATTGCATTGTAGTAAATTAATCAATCATCATTGGTGGAAGCAAAACAACACTTCATTGGTATTAACTGCAGACGCAATAATAGACAATCTAGATATTGTACACTTAAAAAAGAGAAGCCTAGAATTAGCGGGCGTTGTTTAATATAGTTACTTGTTTTTAGGGTAGAACCCCGTTCTGTGGGGCGGGGTTCTTTATTACACTGATGCTTACTTATATTTGTAAAAACAGATGGCATTGAATTCGTTAAATATATCTGCCTTTAAAACAGGTGCTGGTTTCAGTATTGCAACAGGAATCATCCTAATAGTATTCTCATTTCTTGGTGGTAAAGAAGATCTGTTTTTATTATTGAATCATAACTTAGGAGCAACTGCCGATTTCTTTTTTCAATATTTTACACACGCAGGAGATGGTATATTCTGGGTACCATTAGCGCTGTACTTTATTTTTTATAAACGAAGATTATTGCCACTCATACTAAGTGCCATTATGCTCTCTACCTTATTGGTTCAAACAGGAAAAAAAATTATATACCCTAACGAAGCAAGACCAACTGCGGCAATTGAATCTTCTATTCAAAATCCTATACATACGGTTAAAGGAGTAACCGTACACAGCAATAATAGCTTCCCATCAGGGCATACTACCACTGCATTTTGTTTATTCTTACTAGGTTGTTTACTATTACCCTATACGTATTTTTGGGTAATTGGATTCGCAGCTGCATTATTAGCGGGCTATTCTAGGGTTTATTTGGCGCAACACTTTCCACTAGATGTAGGAGCAGGAATTATTTGCGCCGTTATCACTGTTTATTTGTCGTTGCAAATACAAAAAGCATTTGATAAGAAGTGGAAAGCTTAATTATTTCCACCTCCATTCACCCGCTATTTCCAATGCCTCTTTCAAATTATTTTTAATCATAAAGTCGCGCACTTCAGTGTCGGTGAACCTTCTAGACTTTAATTCTTTTGAATCAGCAATTCCATACAATAACATGGCACCATTACGAACAGTGTTCTTTAAACCCTTTTCGTCTACCAATTTAAAATCATCACAGTCCGCATGGTAACAAGGACCCGCATTGTTAGGCAATCTGCCACCAGCACCACCCCCAGTAGGAATACCTTGTAACATAAACGGTTGATGATCGCTGTGTAAACCAGCTCCATTGTTAAATAAATTTTTGAAACTGGTATCAATGGTTTGTGCAATGGCACCAATACCTACAAAAAGTTCTTTACTGTCTGCTATAGTGGTAGAAAATCCTTTAGGATCATTGGTCATATCATAATTAAGCATATAACGTACTTGATCTAATGTATTGTTCTTGATTGCCTGATCCACGTAAGCCCTTGACCCCAATAAGCCTTCTTCTTCACCCATAAATAATACAAATTCTACCGTACGCTCAGGCTGCAATTTCAACGCCTTATAAGTTCTTGCCATATCTATGACTGCAAAGGAACCAATTCCATTATCAATGGCACCAGTTGCTAAATCCCAGCTATCCAAGTGTCCACCAACAATTACTTTTTCCTTTGGCATCGTTTTACCCTTGATAGTAGCAATTACATTTCTGGCTTTAATTAATCCAGATTGATTGGTCATATCAATGGAGGCATAATGTGTTGATTGCTTCATCGCTTCCTTCAACTTTAATCCATCTTCCTTGCCAATGCAAACAGCAGGATCTGGAATTAGCTTTCCGGTTACAGATGCAGTACCCGTTAACAAAATACCACCATCAGCGGTATTGATGATGATAATTCCTTTTGCGCCATACTTGGTAGATAAAGCTGTTTTTTCTGAACGGTGAAGGTTTTTTAATCCAGCTTTAGAGCCAGGTAAAATACCTAAATACACCACTGCAATTTTACCAGTTACTTTCCCAGGATTGTTGATATAGTCTACCTCTAATCCATTTCCCATATCTACCAGTTCTAATTTCACATTGGCTTTTACAGGGGCATGGGCCAAAGAAACCGACTTCACTGTTTGTAAGTTATTGAGGTCAGTTCCAATTTTTACAGACAGTGTTCCCCTACTCCAACTCTCTACTTCAAATGGTTGGTATTTCACGTCTTTAAATCCATACGACTTCAATAAATTATATGCAAAAGTTTCTGCTTTCTTTCCGTTCTCCGAACCAGTTAAACGATGTCCAATGGTTTCGGTAGCTGTTTTTAAACTACTATACGCTTTAGAGTGCTGGTCTATTTCGGCATTTATTTTACTGAACACTTCTGTCCATTCAGGTTTAACCTGAGAATGAGCAACAGTGGTGATCATCCCAACTAAAAGAATACTTACAAAAAATTTCATAATGTTTATTTGAATAGTACAGCTAATTATTTACTCCAATTAAGATTGGCTTTTTTAACAGTTTGTGCATTGGTGCCAATCATGATTTCAAAATCTCCTGCTTCCCAATCGTATTTTAAATCATAATTATAGAATTTCAACTCTTCGGGCGTAATGGTAAAACTTACTTTGGTAGATTCACCTGGCTTCAAACTGATTTTTTGAAATCCTTTTAATTCACTAACCGGTCTAGTGATAGAACCAACTACATCTCGAATATACAACTGCACTACTTCTTTTCCTTCGTATGACCCAGTATTGGTAAGGGTTACAGAAGCAGTGATGGATTGATTCCCTTTTGCTTTTGTGTTACTTAATACTACATCGCTGTAATTAAAATTGGTATAGCTTAAGCCATAACCAAATGGATACAATGGATCATTGCTCACATCTAAATAATTACTTTGAAACTTTTGAAACCAAGGTCCAC
>JBMLPQ010000254.1:0-6105 GCA_049242025.1 Sediminibacterium sp. | reverse complement strand
AAATTCTTCTGCGAGCATCTTTGCAATTGAATGGCTCTACTTTGGTAAAGCGCTTCAATCCAATATGCATCATGCGCAATTCATCTCCGTCTGCAAAACTGTTCAATGCGTCTTTACCTGCTTTGTTGATGCGATCTGCTGCATCATACAAGTAAGTGCGCATGATATCATTTTGAGTTGCTACTGCAGCGTCTCCTCTTAATGAAGCCAATTTCATTACACGCAATAAAGCACTTTCCGCATGGAATACTTCAATAGCCATGTCTGCAATATTCATCAAGATTTCTTGCTCTTTGTCTAACTGCATCATGAGTTTTTGAACAGCAGCACCTGCTACCATTAAAATCGCTTTTTTGAAGTTAGCAATGGCTTTTAATTCCTTTGCATAAGTACCTTCTTCTTCTGCACCAAAATCTGGAATGCTCATTAATTCTTTTTGAACAGACATAGCAGGTCCCATTAGGTCTAGCTTGCCTTTCATAGCACGCTTCAATACCATATCTACAGTTAGCAAACGATTGATTTCGTTGGTACCCTCATAAATTCTATTGATACGGCTATCGCGATATGCTTTTGAAATTACATATTCATCGGAGAAGCCATTACCACCATGTATTTGAACGCCTTCGTCTACTACAAAGTCTAATACTTCACTACCATATACTTTTAACATTGCACACTCAATAGCATATTCTTCTGCTGCACCTAATAAAGCTTCAGCAAATGATTTTCCACTAGCAGCTAATTCATGTTCTTTATCGTCAATCCATTTAGCAGAACGATATAAGGCAGATTCGCAAACCCATAAGCGAATAGCCATTTCAGCCATTTTATGACGGATTGCTCCAAACTTAGCAATAGGTAATTTAAACTGCTCTCTGGTTTTTGCATATTGAACAGAGGTATCGGTTGCTTTTTTAGCACCACCCAATGTTGCTGCACATAATTTTAAACGACCAATATTTAAAATATTGAAAGCGATGATATGCCCTTTGCCAATTTCACCCAAAACATTTTCTACGGGTACTTTACAATCTTGGAAATACAATTGTACAGTAGAAGAACCTTTGATACCCATTTTATGTTCTTCAGGTCCTTGTGTAAATCCTTCTGTTCCGCGATCTATAATAAAAGCAGTGAATTTGTCTCCATCAATTTTAGCAAATACGGTGAACACATCTGCAAAACCACCATTCGTGATCCAACATTTTTGACCATTCAATAAATAGTGTTTTCCGTCATCGCTTAATTTAGCAGTGGTTTTAGCTCCTAGTGCATCACTACCACTGTTAGGCTCTGTTAATCCATAAGCACCCTTCCATTCTCCACTAGCTAACTTTGGAATATACTTTTGCTTTTGTTCTTCGGTACCAAAGTATAAAATGGGCAAAGAACCAATACCAGTATGTGCTGCAACTGCTACAGAGAAAGAATAACCACCACCCATTCCTTCGTTTACAATGGTAGAAGTAATAAAATCTTTACCTAATCCACCGTATTCTTCTGGAAACGAAGTAGAGAGCAATCCTTGCTCGCCTGCTTTTTGCATTAGGGATGCTACTAATCCTGGCTCCATTTTATCAATGCGATCTACAATGGGCAAAATTTCGGCATCTAAAAACTGATGGCACATGTCCATGACCATGGTCTGCTCTTCATTAAATTCTTCCGGAATGAAAGTTTCATGAGGATTGCTTTCCTTGATGATCCATTCTCCGCCCAATAGGGCTTTTGTTGTTTTTGTGGCTTCCATCGTTATTTGTTTTGTATGTTAAAGTGGTTAATTTAATTGTTCTATAGGAGTTAAAGTAAGGTTGTCGTATACTTGTTGAAACACCGCTTTTACGGTTTCAATATCTTTCTTATCTACACCCACCAAAGCTTCTGACATTGTTTGATTAGCAAGGTCAATGGTAATTTGTTGCAGATCTTTTGCAGCTTCAGTTAATTGAACCAAATTGATTCTTCTATCAGTAGGCGAAGCCACTCTTTTAACCAAGTGTTGCTTTTCTAAATTATCAATGAGTCTGGTAATACTGGGTTTGTCTCGGAATGTGCGATTACAAAGTTCTTGCTGGCTTAAGCCATCTTCTTTCCATAAGTGATATAGAACGCTCCATTGTTCAATAGTGATTTCCAATCCCGCATTGCGGAAATTCTTCTGCAACCTTCTAGCCACAGCAGTAGAAGCCATCCCGTTGATGACGCTGTATAATTCTCCTCTTTTAAAATGGTTGTTTGGCATATAGTTAGTTATGCAACTAATTCAAAATTGGTTTCTTTCTTCCATACTACCAAGAATAATTTCCTAAAATTTGAGTCATTTTGCAGTGTCAGTACATATTTAACTAAGTCTTGATTCAAGAAGAATGGTTTTCTTTGCCTGAATGGAGAATTGGTTTATGATCATCGGTGGGGTTTTGGCGGCTTTATACTGCGGCCTGATACTGATTTATCGATATTGGTTCAATACTTTAAAGCCATTTGAACTTCCTACTGGGCTCAATCAAAGTCTATTCTTTTCTATTATCATTCCTGCCCGAAATGAATCTGTCAATATAGAAAAATGCATACATAGTATTCTAAAACAATCTTATCCTTTGTATGAAATTATAGTTGTAGATGACCATTCAACGGATGATACTCCGCTATTGGTTGCTCAACTAGCCCAACAATACCCACAAATTCAATTGATTCAACTCAAAAATTATGTGGATGGACAAGCTACCAATTCCTTTAAGAAAAAAGCCATTGAAATTGCTGTAGAAAAATCGAAGGGTTCATGGATTGTTACTACTGATGCCGATTGTTTGGTCCCAACTAATTGGTTACAATATTTTAATGCAATGATTTTGGCAAAAGACCCAGTATTTATTGCTGCGCCAGTAATGTTTACACAGAATGGCCATTTTAGTGGGGTTTTTCAGGTATTGGATTTTTTGAGTTTACAGGGGATTACAGCCGCCGCTGTATCAGCTGGTTCTCATAGTATGTGCAATGGCGCTAATTTGGCGTACAGCAAACAAGCGTTTGAAACGGTAGATAAATTTAAAGGGATAGATCATTTGGCTAGTGGAGACGATATGTTGTTGATGCATAAAATGAAAAAACAATTTCCCAATAGGTTGGAATATTTGTTTTCAAAAGACATGATTGTGACCACTTCGCCAATGCCTGATTGGACTTCATTTATTCAACAACGTATTCGGTGGGCAAGTAAGGCAGACAGCTATAATGATCCAAAAATATTTGGCGTATTGTTGTTGGTTTATCTATTTAATTTGGTCTTACTATTAGGGCTAATAGTGGGGCTGTTTCAATTTGAAATTTTTGTTTTGACTTGTTTGATTATAGCCGTCAAAACCTTGATAGAGTTATACTTTTTATTGCCTGTAGCTCGTTTCTTTAATCTTGAAAATACTTTAACTTATTTTCCAATTATGCAACCATTGCATATTGCATATACTGTAATAGCAGGCTGGTTGGGTAAGTTTGGTAAATACCAATGGAAGAATAGGAGGGTCCGTTAATTTTTTTCTTTAGAACGCTTATCTGGGAACCAAGAATAAATAAACATTGCGGCTAAAAAAAAGGGTGTTAATAATAAGCGTATCATGGTATATTGGTCTATTTCTAGATTAGATACCAAAACTATCCAAGTGTTTATTCAAGAAGCCTTAATTAATGATTAAAATGATGACTAATCGGTCAATACACTTTTTATGCCGCCTAATTCGCTAATGATTCTTTTTCAATTTTTTGGTGATGTTTCAAACTAATCAATATTCCTGCAGTTAGCCAAAACAATCCACCAATTTTGTCGGTCTCTATTAAATCGCTGGTAAAATTGAGTGAAGCAATCATCATTAATATAATCCCTAAGCCCAACGAAATTTGGCGGTAATAGTTCTGTTGAAACTGATGATAGAGTTGTTGGGTTAGTAATAGTAGGTAAATAAAAAATCCAGCAAATAATATCAATGCAGGTAATCCTTGCTCTAAGGCAAGCAACAGATAATAATTGTGTACAGTGGAATGTTCGGGGTTATTGCTCACCCATGTTTTAAATACAGAAGAGGTATAAGGTTGGTAATGATTGTAAAAACTATTAGCGCCAAATCCTGTCCAAGGTTTTTCTGCTACCATTCTAACACCTGCAACCCATCTATGGAAACGTTCTGCATTTGAAATGTCTTTTAACCCTATTGTTGCATTTAAGTGTTCCGAAAAATTTTCATGAAAAATGGTTTCATCGTGTTCCGGTGCAAACTGCATGAAGCGGTTGTTGTTGATTAGCACAATTAAGCCAATAACAATCGTGCTAATGCCTATTAATATGGCTTTGCCTAGTATATTTTTTTTAATTAAAAAGTAGCCAACCAGTCCAATTAGTAGAGCCAACCAGGCACCCCTTGAATAGGCAAAGAATAAACCAAGTAGGGCTATCATTAATCCTAATTGAATGATATTTCTTTTGCGTGTATGTTGGGTGAATTGTAATAATAAAATCCCAATTGGAAAAAGGCAAACCAACATGGCGGAATAGTTTACATGATTCCTAAAAAAGGGTCCCATTGTTTTTTTAATCGCTACAAAATCAAATCCGTAAAATGAATGCCTAATCAGTGTTTGAATCACAATTAGGCTTAATGGTATGCATATATACAGCGCAGTCTTTCTATAATTACTCGAACGTAAATGAATCAAAGCAGTAAGCACTACCAATGGCAATATGTACCAAATCTTGGCTAATATAAACTTGAGTGCTAACCATTGGTTGGATGCATAGCATAAACTGATAAACATCCAAATTAAAATGGCGATGATCCACTTGAAAATAGGCGATTCAATAATAAACCTAAAAGGAGATGAATTAAATAGCATACTTGCTATAACTACAACTGATAGTATAATGAGCAAGGGTTCATCGGGAAGATCTAAGCCTAGCGACGGGGTAAAATTATATTCTGTTGATATTGGAAGTGTAATCAGTAATAACCAATATACCCACTCAGTTTTAGTAACAATCAATTGAAAGAGAGGGATAGCTACCATTAAAAAAAATGGGACTGCAAGCCAATAAATCTCCTGCGTTAGCAGCGACCATAATCCACATAAAAAAAAACTGCTAATAGCTAACCAAGAAAACTTTTTTGTTTGTAAAAAGCTGTGCATTTAGAAGCGACTGGGTTTTGAACTAATTAAAACCAAGCATACACTGAAGATGAATCCTAATAAAGCTGCTAGGGGTAAAACAACTGCTTTATTGGGCCAACTTATCTTTGCAGGGATACTTGCTTTTTCTAAAACAATTAGCGCTTCGGGAGTGGTAGCTACTGCCATTTTTGTTTCAATACTCATTTTATTGAACTGCTCTAGTTGACTTATGAGTGCAGTCATTTTTGTTTTTGTGATTGCATCATTTGAGGAAGCATTATTCGATATGGTATTGTAGTCATCTGAAATGGTTGCAATGCTGCTGTCTAACTGCAGACCTATTTTTTCGTATTGCTGCTTCCATATATTTTTCATTTTTGCGGCAAGCTGATCGGTCATAAAATTAACAACCGCTGCTGCCGTATCCTTGCTTTGGTGTGCATAGGAAATTTCTAGTTCATTGTTGACCGTTTTTACCAGCGTCAGGTCTTTTTTAAATTGTTGAATCGTTTTATACATCTCCATTCCAGCTTCTTTTTCCTCTATTTCATAATAGTGGATTAAATTAAACCCATGAATAACTTGCTTGAGGCTGGTATCCATACTGGCCATACTCATCAAGCGATCTAAGTCGTCTCCGGAACCAAAAAAGGAATAGAGGTGTTGAATTTCATCATTAAATAAACGCGCTTTATCGGCTAATACTGAATTGCCTGGTAAGAGCTTGGTTGTAGCAGTATATTTGGGTGTAATAAATATAGTAGCCCCTGCTGCAAGTATAACAGATGCTATTGTGATCACTGCAATGAATTTCCATCGCTTGAAAAGAGCGCTTGTTAATTCGGAAATATTAAATTGATTCATACTGATTTTTTTAGTGTGGACTTACCACAACATTTCTATCTAAACTTTCTTCTAATGAAATAAAGGTCTCTGTTCTTTCTATTC
>JBMLPQ010000253.1:0-3435 GCA_049242025.1 Sediminibacterium sp. | reverse complement strand
CGTTCATTAAAACTATTGTCTTGATTAAAGACAATATAGTTTTCTAATTCAAATCGAATACCAATGAGTTTGCCTTTGGTGGGGATGATCTTATACTCTGCACTGGTATAGGAATGCTTAAAGCCAACACGAACAATGGTATCTCTTGCAGCATCATAGTTTTCAATTCTTTCAATAAAACCCATGTCTGCATAATAGTTCGTACCTAAGTTGGTAAAGTCTTGTACAAAGCCAAAATTTCTGCTATTATACGATGCGCCAAAACTGTAGTATCCGTTGTCCTTTTTAATATCTGGTTTAAATGAGTGATGATAAGTTGCCCATGCGCCCCACTTGCCTTCTAAATCGGAATAATTGTATTCTATACCAGCGTTTCTACTAAACGCATCCAATGGGTTGGCTTTTTTTTCTGCTTCAGTTAAAAAATTAGCACGGTTTAAAAAATAGGCTTTCAATACCGATCTACTGAAAATGCGTTGGTCAACTGAAATTGCCGTATAGTTTTCTGGTGCATAATCGCCTTGTCTACCCGTTTGCATATTCATCACACCAATCCGTGTTTTCTTCGCAATATTGCCAGTGACGCGTGCCCCAAACAAAATGGGGATTTTGTTGCCGTTTTTATCCAATCCAATTCTTCTAGAATAAAAAGGCCGGATTGGATCAATGCCATAACCCGAAAACAAATCTGCATTTTCTAAGAAGAAGGTTCTTCTTTCTGGAAAGAAGATATTGAATCTGGTTAAGTTGGTGACTTGTCGGTCTACTTCAATTTGTGAGAAATCTGGATTCACCGTTAAGTCTAAATTGAGTGAAGAAGTTAATCCAATTTTGGCGTCAAAACCCGCATTGGGCTTGGCGCTTACGGGATCTCCATTCAATCTGTTCTCAGTAACTTCTGTGGTAACAAAGGGCACTAGAACAGTATTGGCACCTGGTTTTGGTGGGGCATCTTCCCAGATTAAGGCTCCAGTATACCCCACATCATGTGAAGCAAAATTAACGGGCACATTGGTCCAAGTAGAATATTCATTCGTCTTGGTATCTACGCGCACAAAATTAATCCCCCACATTTTTTTATCTTCTGGGTAACGGATTGATTTAAACGGAATCGCCATTTCAGCGGTCCAACGATCGCCGTAGCGTTTGGTTTCTGAGAACCAGGTTTGATCCCAACTGAATGAAACCCCATTCCCTGCTGAGTTAAGTTGATCTTCACTTTGTGCATTGTAGGCATTCACCACAAAGAAAAAGCCATTGTTTCTGGTATTGATGGGGTCTATCACTAATGCAACACAGTCATTGCCATCATGGCCAACATCTCTTTTCAAACTTTGAATGAATACTTTACCTGAGTCGTATGCCGTGTAGGCAACGTATAAAAATTTATCATCGTAAGCGGTTTGCACTTCTGTTGCGTGCTTGGCTTTTGCTTTATCGTCTGGATATTTTTGCCAAAACGAACTTACTTTCTGCGCCCTTTTCCACACTTCTTCATCAAATACGCCGTCTACTTTAACAGGGGTATTGGTTTTGGCAATCTTGATTTGGTAATCTTTTTGAAAGGTTTCTCCATTGCGAACTTGTGCAAACAATTGCATCCCACAAAAAACCAATAAAAACAGAACAATGACTCTCATAAACAATGGCAGTGCTGTATGCACCAATTTGGCTGATTCAAAAATCCTTTTATTTTGTGGTGTTGGCGTTATTAATGGGCTTAGTGGTTCTATTGTTATATGAGCGCGACCTTTAGTCTTCTTTAAACAAGTCTGGCCTCCGAATTTTAGTTCTTTCAATAGATTGCTCAAAACGCCAATCCTCTACTTTCTTAGGATCTCCTTGTAATAGAATAGGCGGCACTTTCATTCCTCTAAAATCTGCAGGACGAGTATATACAGGTGGAGCCAATAAATTATCTTGAAATGAATCGGTTAAGGCAGAAGTTTCATCACTTAATACACCGGGTATTAGTCTTCCAATGGCATCAACAACTACTGCTGCAGCCAATTCCCCTCCACTTAATACATAATCTCCTATAGAAATTTCCATTGTCACAAATTGGTCCCTAATCCGTTGATCAATCCCTTTATAATGCCCACAAATAATTAATAAGTTTTGTTGCAATGACAATTGATTAGCCATTGGTTGATCAAATGTTTTACCATCAGGGGTCATGTATATAATGGCGTCGTAAGCAGTACTTTGTTGTAATTCTTCTATTGCATTCGCCAATGGCTCACACATCAACACCATTCCAGCTCCTCCGCCAAAGGGATAATCATCTACTTGGGCATGTTTATTGATTGCCCATTTTCGTAAATTATGTGTACGAACCTTTAGTATTCCTTTGTCTTGTGCCCTTTTCATGATGCTATGACTAAAGGGTCCATCCAATAAATCAGGTACCACTGTGATAATATCAATAGTCATCATAATCAAAAATTAAAGGATTCATTAATCCATAAATTCACCTAAATCTCTTCGGTCTCTTTTAGTAGGTCTTCCTACTTTACTTAATCTTTTGCCCGTATGAAAACTAGACGCTTCAAATTTGATTCTATCTAATTCTTCTGCAGGAGTAATGTCTATATAGTGTTTAATGGCTTCTGGATAAGCAGCTCTTGTATGCAATAATCCAGTCACTTTTATGACCCATTTTTTGGCTTCTGTTTTTACCTCGTATTCGTCTCCAATGGCCACTACTCTAGAAGATTTTACAGAGTCTCCATGGTATTTTACTTTACCCTTGCTGCACGCATCACCTGCTTGGCTCCTTGTTTTAAAAAGCCGGATACTCCAGAGGTATTTATCTATCCGTAATTTTTCTTTTTCAACCGCCATGATTATGCTTTCATTTCTGCAAAATATTGATGGAAATAAGGAATGGTTTCAATGCCTTTATAGTAGTTTTCTAAATTGTATTTTTCGTTAGGGCTATGCAAATTATCACTGTCTAGTCCAAAACCTAAGAATACAATTTTCAATCCCAATTCTTTTTCAAATAATGCACAAATCGGAATGCTCCCGCCTCCTCTTACTGGGATCGGCTCTTTCCCGAAACAAGTTTCTACTGCTTTTGAAGCAGCTTTGTATTCAATGGAATCAATTGGAGTCATATAAGGTTCTCCACCATGGTGTTCAGCTGCTTTAACCGTAACGCCTGCAGGTGCAATGCTTTGGAAATAATCTAATACTTTTTTAGTGATTACTTCAGAAGATTGATTGGGAACCAATCTGCAAGAAATCTTTGCAGATGCTTTTGAAGGTAATACTGTTTTGGCACCTTCTCCCGTATATCCTCCCCAAATCCCATTCACTTCTAAGGTTGGACGAATGCCAGTTCTTTCATTGGTAGTGAATCCTTTTTCTCCCCACAATTCAGTAATTCCTAAATCTGCTTTATAGGCCAATTCGTCAAATGGTGCTTTGGCC
>JBMLPQ010000252.1:0-21486 GCA_049242025.1 Sediminibacterium sp. | reverse complement strand
TGTTGAATTTTGTCTGCAAAATAAGCGGTTTTTTCAGGATTAGAGAAACTTAATTTGATATAAAGCTGAATCGCTTTATCAATTTGCCCTTGTTTGGCTAAAACTTCCGCCATTGTTTCAGTCAAAATCTCTTTTGATTCGTTTGAAATAAGCGCTGTTTCAGCTACTTTTTTCTCTTGTTCAGGGCTGGTCCCTAGGTCAATAGGGTTTGGATTATGGTTTTTCATATCCTTTAGCCAGTCGGTAAATCTTCGCAATTTGGTGGTTAACTTGTCTTGCGGAATTTTACTTAAGTCAATTTGAATGCCCTGCGAAGCAAAATAATCAATCGTATGTAACTTATTTTCAATTGATTCAATCGTTAATTCTGATTCTTTTTCAATTGGTTTTTTGAATTCTGCCAACTGATTTGATAAAATACTTGCAATTTTTGCATCGCTTTTATCTTGATCTGGATGTGTATTTCCACTTACTGACTCTTCTTCCGTGAACTCCTGACTAGTAGGCATTGGGTCCACTGGCGATAAGGGAGTATTGTTATTTGTTGTATCAACTTTGGGTAATTCAATATCTGCAATAGTTGAATCGGCTTTATTAAGCGTGCTAAAAACTGGATCAAAAGGTTCTGAAGATTGAATATCTGGCAAGGTATAATCTACAGGTTCAGAGGGATTATTCTCTCTGATTACAGGAATAATGGTTCCAGGTGCATCAATGGAATCGATTCCTTTCATTAATTCTCTCACAGATTCAATAGTAGGAACTGAGATATCTGGATTTGGAAGTTCTGGTGCTTTAAAAGCTGATTCAGCAGATTCTAGCGTTTCCTCAATTTTGGGAAGATTAATCATTTCATCCCACTCAATATCTTTTTGTCGAATAGACCTTAACAAAGCAGTATCTAATTCTTGTTTAGGTGCTTGGTCTATGCCTGGATCCTTTAAAGATTCTAATTGAAATTGAAGCCAATATGGATTAGTAAAGTACAGTGCGGTTTTTACAGACTGTGATCCTACCAATGGATGATCATCTTTTTTTAGTTTAGCAGCAAATAAATATTGGCCAGGAGAAAAAAATGGATAGTCCTTCACCAATTTTTCAATCTCTTCCATTTTCATAGAAGAAAGGTCTGCGTTTCCAGTTAAATGAATCAATGCTTTTTCCTGCGTAAACTTCATAAAAATAAATATACAACTCTATTACCAGTTATTAAAAATACGATTGAAGATTTCATCGGTTAAGTTCCGAACAACTTCTTCAAGTAATTGCCCTTCTGCTTGCTGCAGGGTTAGATTTGCAGAGAAATCAAAGCTTCTAGAAACATCAAATTCATCTACTTTATTTTCTAAGGTTTTTCTTAATACAATATGAACCGTAACAGTCAGACGGTTGGTACTTGCTTGTTGTGCAGATACACCAACAGTTTGGCTTGGGTCGTAATTGGTAATTGAACCGTTAATTACATAATCTGCATCGTCGTTATTGGTTCTAGTTAATTTAGTTTGGTTGGTAATTTTCAACTGAAGCTTATCCGTTAATTTAGGACTTAGCTGCGGATTTATATACCTGGCTTTATTTTCTATGAAACCAATTTTTACTGTTTTTACATTGGCAGGAATAACGGCATCATTGAATTTATAAACAAAACATCCCGTTAAAAAAAGGTTGATGGCTAGAAAAAAAAACAGCATCTTCCAACCATTCTTATTATTCGTCAATATCATATTCTTTTAATTTTCGGTATAAAGTTCTTTCACTAATGCCCAAATCAAGCGAAGCATCTTTTCTTTTGCCTCTATGTTTTTTTAGGGCTTTAATAATGAGTTCTTTTTCCTTGTCCATAATATTTAATGATTCCTCTACTTCTTCGTGCAATTGAATGTCTTCATTATGAAGAATTACAGGTACTGAACCAGTATTGTTTTGTACAGGCAATAAATTACTAAGCCCTGTGCTGGTAGTATTATTATTGTTATTTGAATTTAAAACAGGATTTTCATTGATTGTGCCTGCATAATCATTCAAAATAGATTCTTTGGTAAAACTCGCAGCGGCTCCAGCTAAAGATGGGTTTTGTAAAATTTCAACAAACATTTTCTTTAATTCTGTAACATCTTTTTTCATGTCAAAAAAAAGCTTGTATAAAATTTCTCTCTCATTAGCAAACTCTCCTGTTGCATTACTCGCACCGGCTAACATGGGCATGCGGTTTTCTTTCTTTTCAGGAAGAAAAATGCGCATTTCTTTCCCTGATACTAAATTAGTGGGGCTTAGTACAGAAATCTGTTCAGCAATATTTTTTAACTCCCTAATATTTCCTGGCCATGGGTACTGAATTAATAGCTGTTTAGCTTCGTCATCTAGTTGAACAGGACTTGTTTTGTAGCGCTCAGCAAAATCAACTACAAATTTTCTGAATAATAATAAAATATCTTCTTTTCGGTCTCTTAAAGACGATACCCTGATAGGAACCGTGCTCAATCGATAATATAAATCTTCTCTAAATTTCCCTTTTTGTGTAAATTCTAATAATTCTCTATTTGTTGCAGCTATTACTCTTACATCTGTTTTTTGCACTTTAGAACTACCTACACGAATAAATTCACCCGTTTCTAATACCCTTAATAAACGGGCTTGAGTACCTAATGGCATTTCTCCGATTTCATCCATAAAAAGGGTACCACCATTCACTGTTTCGAAATATCCCTTTCTACTATCCACTGCACCCGTAAATGCCCCTTTTTCGTGTCCGAATAATTCAGAGTCGATTGTTCCTTCAGGAATTGCTCCACAGTTTACAGCAATAAATGGGTTGTGTTTTCTAGATGATAATGCATGGATGATTTGAGAAAACACTTCCTTACCTACACCGCTTTCCCCAACAATTAAAACGGTTAAATCTGTTGCAGCAACTTGTACTGCAGTATTAAGTGCATGGTTTAAAGCAGGTGAATTCCCAATAATACCAAAGCGATTTTTTATACTTTGTAAATCCATGAAAATTAGTTTAAGGTTGATCTACAATTGTTCCTAAAAGGGTAGCCCTTGTGCAATCATGAATTTTCACCCACACATAATCTCCTGGCTTTTGATGATCTGCGCTTTTGGGAAAAACGGTAATTTTATTTTGACTGGTTCTACCTGTCCAATCATTTACGTCTCTCTTAGAATGGCTTTCAATTAAAATCTTAAACGTTTTGCCAATATCATTCAAATTACTTTTTGTAGAAAGTTCACCCTGCTTGTCTACGATCTCTTGTAAACGACGTTTTTTGTCTTCTAAAGAAATATCATCTTTAAATCGTCTTGCGGCTAAAGTTCCTGGACGTTCGCTATAGAAATACATATAACTCATGTCGAAGCCACAATAGTCCATTAAGGTTAAAGTATCTTGATGTTCTTCTTCAGTTTCAGTACAGAATCCTGCAATCATATCAGAAGTTAAACCGCAGTCTGGTAAAATTTCCCTGATACGATCAACTTTAGCTAAATACCATTCTCTAGAATAAGTTCTATTCATTAATTGCAAGACCCTTGTATTGCCACTTTGAACTGGCAGATGAATGCATTTGCAAATATTTTCATATTTAGCCATTGTGAACAATACATCATCTGTAATATCTTTTGGGTGCGAAGTACTAAATCGAACCCTTAAAGTTGGGCTTACTAAAGCAGCTAATTCTAGTAAGTTGGCAAATGTGACGGTTTCGTTTTCAGATTCATTCACCCAATGATAACTGTCTACATTTTGACCTAGTAAAGTAATTTCTTTATAACCCTGTTCTACCAAAGATTTGATTTCTTCAATAATAGAGCTGGCAGACCTACTTCTTTCTCTGCCTCTTGTAAAAGGAACTACACAAAAGCTGCACATATTATTGCACCCCCTTGTAATTGAAACAAATGCGGTAATGCCATTACTGTTTAGCCTAATGGGAGCAATGTCTCCGTATGTTTCGTCTCTACTTAATAATACATTAACCCCTTTTTGTCCGGCTGATGCTTCTTTAATTAAAGTAGGTAAAGATCTGTATGCATCAGGGCCAATGACTAAGTCTACTAATTTTTCTTGTTCTAATAATTGTGCTTTTAACCGCTCAGCCATACAGCCAAGTACCCCAATCAACATTCCAGGTCGGGTACGTTTGATTTTTCTAAATTCAGTTAAACGTTTCCGAATCGTCTGTTCTGCCTTCTCTCTAATGGAGCAGGTATTAATTAAAATTAAATCAGCAATTTCAAAATTAGGGGTAGCACTGAATTCATTTTCTTGTAAAATAGCCGCAACTACTTCACTATCTGAAAAATTCATTGCACAACCATAACTTTCAATATAGAATTTTTTTCCATGCAATAACGGTGTTTCACTTGCCTTAAAAGCTTCACCCTGCCTTGCTTCTTCGTGTTGTTTATCAATTAGTGCTGCAAGTTCCATCCTTCAATAATTAAGGAGTAAAGGTACAAATTATCCTTGATTTATGCCAGTTTGTCAGCAATAAAACAATAAATTTACTAGGGGGTTTGCTATATTTGATACTGAAAAATGTACGCATGAAGAAAATTTTCCTGTGGTTAACCATTTTGTTAACAACCGGATTTATTGTGAAAGGTCAGGATAATGTGGTGCAGGCCCTAAAAAGAGAGATCAATCGGACAATAAAAAAGGATAATGATACAACGGGGTGGAATTGGAAACGAGGAGGGTTATTTAGCTTTAATTTAGCGCAAGGCTCCTTGAGTAATTGGGCTTCGGGTGGCGATAATTTTTCGCTAACTGCCAATGGGTACATGAATTATTTTATTCTATACAAAAACGGAAGGCATACCTGGGATAATTCTGTAGATATAAATTTGGGGTATATTCAAAGTACCAGTTTAGGAAGTCGGAAGAATGATGACCGTATAGACTACTTAAGTAAGTATGGTTATAAAATGGATTCATTAGGAAAGTGGTATGTTTCTTCGCTTATCAATTTTAGGTCACAGTTTTTTGATGGGTTTACTTTCAATAATAATATTCCAACTTTTACTTCTTCTTTATTGTCACCCGCTTATATCATTTTATCTGCAGGTTTCGATTACAAGCCAGATCCATTTCTTTCGGTATTCATCTCTCCATTAACTTCAAGATGGATTGTATTAGCAAATAAAGCATTATCAGATAGAGGGGGGTATGGGGTTCCTGCAGGTGCTGGAAATTTCAATGAAATAGGCTCTTTTATTACACTAAATTATAGTAATACCATTGCCAAAAACGTTACTTATAAAGGTAAAATGGATTTGTTTTCTAATTACCAGAATAGACCTCAGAATGTAGACTTGTTTATGACGAATTTATTCTCTTTTAAGATCAATAAATTCTTTTCTGCAACATATAGCTTAGACCTGATTTACGATGATGATGTTAGACTTTTTGGGCCATCCAAGAAATCACCGGGTCTCCAAACAAAAAGCTTAATAGGGATTGGTTTTTTAAAACCGCTCAATACCAAAAAAAGTTAGTTGGTAATTACTTTTAGCGTGTGTTTTATTTTATTGGCTTTATGGGTAAGATCTTGATAATCCTTATGAAGAATGGTAACATGTCCCATTTTTCTTCCAGGTTTAGTTTGCAATTTGCCATATAAATGAACAAAAGCATTGTCTGTTTTTAAAACTTCTTCTAATCCTTTGTAAACAGCTTTGCCACTATATCCATCTTCGCCTATTATATTCACAATCGCTGCAGGTAGAATGGGTGCTGTATTCCCAAGTGGGTACTGTAAAATAATTCTCCAGAGCATATCATATTGGCTGCAGTAATTTGCTTCAATAGTATGATGCCCGCTATTATGAACACGTGGTGCGGTTTCATTTACCCAAACTTCATCATGCTGATCTATAAACATTTCCACCGCAAATAGCCCAGGACTATTCAGGGCTTTTGCAAGTTTAACTGCAACTGCTTCAACCACCCAAAGTATTTTTTCAGGAATAAGTGCAGGACTAATTTGATAATCTAATAAATTTAGAGCGGGGTTGACCATCATTTCTGATGCAGGGAAAAGTGCAGTCTCCCCTTTGTCATTCATAGCTATAATAAGCGCTATTTCTTTTTTTATATTTACTTTTTTCTCTAAAACACTCGCCGCTTGAAAAGCTTTATCTAAGTCGTACTCATTGTTGAGCACTTGTACTCCTTTTCCGTCGTAGCCTCCCTCTCCAATTTTATGAACCGCAGGTAAAAAATCAAGGTGATTTAGTAGATCTTCTTTTGAGGTGGTTACTATAAAATCACTACTAGGGATTCCATTGTCCTTATAAAACTGTTTTTGAACAATCTTATTCTTTATGGTTCTGATGGCCGAAGGATGCGGGTATATTTTTACCCCTTCTGCTTGTAACTTTTCTAATGCATCAACATTCACAGACTCTATTTCGATGGTAATTGCATCTAAGCCCTGCCCAAACTGATAAACCGTATCAAAATCGGTGATATCTCCTTTGGTAAAATGGTGACAAAGATGAGCAGAAGGACATTCTTCGTCATTTTCTAATACAAATGTTTCTACAGTATAATTTGCAGCAGCTTGAAGCAACATACGGCCTAATTGACCACCTCCTAGAATTCCAACTTTCATAAGCTCAAAGATAACTAAATTTGCATCGATGTTACCCGACTATCCACATAAACGCTTTAGTGATCATAGGATTGAATATAATCTTTTGATTGAAGCATTAACCATTAGCCATTGAGCATTGGTTGGTTTTTTGCATTTCAATCTTTTTTTAATTTTAAATTTCAATCATTTATGAATACTTCTTCAGCAATTCCTGTGAACGCAGTTATTAAACAAGGCGATTTTTTACCGCTCCAAGGTACCGATTACGTAGAATTCTATGTAGGAAATGCCAAACAAGCGGCACATTATTATAAAACAGCTTTTGGATTCCAGAGTTTAGCATATGCCGGACCAGAAACGGGCATTAAAGACAAAGTGAGCTATGTAGTTAGACAAAATAAATTGACATTTGTTTTCACTACCCCTTTAAGGGCAGGAAATGCTATTGCCGATCATATTTACAAGCATGGAGATGGAGTAAAGCACTTGGCATTAATGGTAGAAGATGCTGCTGACGCATGGTTCCAAACCACTAGCAGGGGAGCGGTTTCTGATATGGAACCAGTTAAATTTTCAGATGAAAATGGCGAAGCAGTCATAAGTGGAATAAAGACTTATGGTGATACGGTTCATTTGTTTATTGAACGAAAGAACTATCAAGGTGTTTTTTTGCCAGGGTTTAGAAAATGGGAATCAACCTATAATCCAACCAGTACAGGATTACTTTATGTAGATCATTGTGTAGGTAATGTGGGATGGAATCAGATGAATAAATGGGTGTCGTTTTATGAAAATGTACTTGGGTTTAAAAATATTTTGAGTTTTGATGATAATGATATTTCTACTGAGTACTCTGCACTAATGAGTAAGGTAATGAGCAATGGAAACGGATTTGTAAAATTCCCAATCAATGAGCCAGCAGAGGGAAAGAAAAAGTCTCAAGTAGAAGAATACCTCGACTTCTATGATGGTGAAGGTTGTCAACATGTGGCATTGGCTACCAATAATATTGTTGCAACGGTAACAGAATTACAAAATAGAGGAATTGATTTTTTAAAAGTACCCAATTCATATTATGATGATTTAATTAGCAGAGTAGGTGAAATTGAAGAAGACTTAGAACCACTTAAGCATCTTGGAATTTTAGTTGACCGAGATGATGAAGGCTATTTATTGCAAATTTTTAGTAAACCAGTAGAAGATAGGCCAACTTTGTTTTTTGAGATTATTCAACGAAAAGGGGCGAAGAGTTTTGGGAAAGGCAATTTTAAAGCTTTATTTGAAGCATTAGAAAGAGAGCAAGACCTGAGAGGAAATTTATAGAAATTTTCTGTAACCAATAGTGCGTCTCGGTTAATTATTTGACCGAGACGTTTTTATTCGTAAATGCCTTTATAATCTTTTACAGCAAGTGCTATTGCCTTACAAGACGAATATAATTCTCTGTTTAGATTAAATAGCGTAGAAATATCTTTTTCTTTCAATGCATTTTGACCAGCATGAAAATAGAAATGATTGATTCTATTATCAAAATCTGATTTGTTTTTTCCCAATAATGAATTAAATATTTCTAGACCAATGTTAGCAGTTTTGTTAGTGAAAGACCAGTATAATTCTTTATAGAATTCAGTTAATTCTGCTTGAAATTGATGATACATTTCGTATTTCAATTCATTGATTGAATTACTAAACTCATTTTTGTCTGGATAAATATCTTTCATTCCTTTTGCTGAATACATTGCATTCCTAAGCGCTTCAATCAGTTGATTTATTCTGATAATCTCATCTGATTGTTTCATTTGTGCAACCTCTTTAGCATAATAGGCAAGGATTTCTCCTTCTGTTTCTTTTAGTATTTGATATTGATCTGCTATAAGCGTTTCACCATTTTGTTTGTGCTGTATTAAATAGATGCTTTCAAACTCACTATTGATTAGCCAATCTGGTTTTATATGGAAAGTTTCTAAGTTAAAGCGAACAACATTTTCAATAAAAAGACCTACTTCCTTACTCATCATATCTGTAATGGTAGAAGGAATTTCAGTACTTGCATTTTGTAAGAACTGCGTAAGGTTTTTTTCTTTCTCTTTAAACTGGTGATCTAAAAAATTACCATATTGATTTAAGAAAAAGTAGATTAATACTACCCCTGCCAAATTAATAAAAGTTTGAAAAGCTACTAATATCAAAATCGGGTCTGTTATTAATATAGTACCTGAAATAAAATGGATAATTGGATCAATAAAGATGAAGCCTGCAGCAGAAGTGAGTATGTTGAAAAGGCTATTCCCTAACGCAACTCTTTTTTTAGCTGCATTACCTCCAATTGCACCTAAAATTAATTTTACAGTGGTACCTAATTCTGCTCCTAGTACAATGGCAATAGCTGTTTCAATTGGTATAATATGCGCATATAATGCGGTTAATACAACCACAACGGTTGCAGAACTTGTTTGAACAATAGCAGTGATAATAAAGCCAATGAGTAAAAAAACAATTCTTGGATAAGACAGGTATGGTGTAAAATCAAATTGGGTCATTAGGGCATCCATACTTTGCTTCATGAACTGAAGACCCAAAAACAACATGCCTAATCCCATGCAAAAAAGTGCAATTCTGTAAATGGTTTTCTTATGACTAAAAATGATTAAGCTAATACCGGATAGGCCAATTAATGGAAGTGTTATATTATTCAGCTCTACTTTAAATCCTAACATTGCAACTAACCAGCTGTTGAATGTGCCCCCAATATTCGCCCCTAAAACAACTGCCATAGCATTCCGCATAGATAGAATTCCTGCGCCAACAAAAGAGAGGACCATTAAATTTACAATTGAACTACTTTGTAGTATCGCAGTAACTAAAGTCCCGCTTAAAATGGCCCTGAATTGATGCCTGGTATTTTTCTGCAGAAATAATTTGAAGGATCTTCCTTCCATTTGCTTCATGGAATCTTCTAAATGAAACATTCCATAGAGAAAAAATCCAAGACCCGCAATCAGCATCCAAATATCTGTAGTTGACATAACACTAAGTTAAGAATGCCTTCTCATTCGTTTAGGACCATACCAAAGCCAAAATCCAGTAATGGTAAATATTAGAAGGGCTAAGCCCATTATGGCCGTATATATCAACTTAAAATAACCATCCCATCCAAAATAAAAGTCAATAATTGATCCGTCGTGAATTTTCTCAATAAAATCTGCTCGCCTTTTTTCAATATGTAAGATATGGCCAGTACTTCCATCTAATTGCAGACCAGTAAAATGTTTTGTAAATGTGAACTTGACCATTCCCTTATCTTTCCTAATATCTATGCGATCAATTTCTGTAGAAAGGTCTTTTGATACAGAATCTCTTAAAAATGCACAAGCTTTATGATGCAAACTATCAATACTTAACCAGTCTTTCAAATTAGTAGAACTACCTGTATATGATTTTGCCATTATGAGCCCGCTACTGTTCTTTTTCCAGCCTAATAATGTTCCAGTTATTGCAACAATAAAAAAGAATATAAATAAAGCTGCACCTGTTAACCGGTGTAGTTTTCTAAAATTTCGTAAAACTTTGGCTTGTGTTTGTCTGTTGTTGGCTTCTTTCATTTGATGCTTCTATAGTAACTAAATTTTGTTCCAATTACTACGGGTAATTTGATATTGAAAGTTTAAACGATCAGGTTCCCCGTAATAAGGCATTAAAACTTCACCTAACTTTATTGCTCCCAATTTTTCCATTGCTTTTTGAGAACGGATATTTTCGGCTCCTACAAAAAAATGAATCGTTGAAACTTTTTCAAGTGCGTAATTAATCATTAAGTCTTTTGTTGACCTATTATATGGCTTGCCCCAACAATCTCTTGCATAAAAAGTATATCCTATTTCTATTGAATCTTTTGCAACATTATAATTACAAAAACGACTGCTGCCGATTGCTTTTTTCGAAACTGTATCTAAAATTAGGAATGCGCCCTTCGATAAAATAGCACCTTCAAAAAAATTTTTAAAAACGGGTAGTTGGTACCTGTTTTTATTAGGATGTTGTTCCCAAATAAGTGGGTCTGAGGCAACTTGATAAAGTTGATCAAAATGATCTGTAGTTAATGGGACTAGTTGAACAAAGTCATTTTTTAAATCATCGGGTTGCCAGCTCATCATATTAAGATTGATAAATTGATTTTTTACCAGCAATAAAACTAGCTATAAAGCAAATAATAAATGCATAAAATATATATTCTTTGCCAAACAGTTCATAAGCTAGAAATGCGACAACTAATGGGGTTCTAGCGGCTGCTCCAAATACTGTAATCATACCCATACCCGCTAAAAAAGAAATGGGTAAAGGGATATACAATGATAGCATGCTTCCTAACGTTGCACCAATAAAGAACAATGGGGTAACTTCCCCACCTCTAAAGCCAACTGAAATAGATAAAATGGTTAGTAAAAGTTTTAATATAAAATCTGTTGGGTATGCAGCAAAGGAATAAGCATTTAAAATGCTAGGGATTCCTAATCCAATAAATGGATAAAGCTGAGCAGCATAAACAATAACAGCAATAAGTATTCCACCAAATACGGCTCTCCAAAGTTCATCCGGAAAGTATTTTGGTATTGTATTATTGAGTACGTTTAACCCGCTTTTAAAGATGAATGCAGTGATTCCAAATGCGAATGCAGCAATTAATATAAAGAGCAAATTGATTCCTGTTAAACTCGGCATTTGTGTAATTGAATACACTGAATGGTTGATTCCCCACCAAAGGGTAACCTGATTGGCTAGTATTGCACAAATGAATATTGGCGGAATAGCTTTATTGAAGCTGATTTGATTATTGGTGAATTCTAATGCAAATATTGCACCTGCAATTGGGGTTCCAAATACAGCTCCGAAACCCGCTGCAACAGCAGCTCTAAGTAAAACTACTCTTTCAGGTGGAGTTAAATTAAATGCTTTAGTCAATTGATCAGAAAGTCCTGCAGATAATTGTAGTGCAGTTCCTTCTCTGCCTACTGAAGCACCAAATAAGTGTGCTATAAGTGTAGTCAATAAGATGAGTGGAGCCATTAACCAATCAAGCAATGGTTTAGTTGGCTGTTGAATTGTTTCAGTAATTAGTTTGTTGCCCTTGGCAGATTTTTTTCCTATTTCTTGATACAGTAAAGCAGTAAAGAATCCAGCAATGGGCAAGAAGGAGATAAGCCAAATATATTCATTTCTTATTGCTGATAGGTAATCTAGCGATACCAAAAATAGGGCAGAGGTAGTTCCAGCAAAAAAAGCAACCAATATGCTTAAAATGCTCCATTTAAGGAAAGAACTGATTTTTATCATTTTATTTCACTAACAGGATGAATAACTTTAATGAATAAAAATACAACATAATGGAAAAACACGACTTGCACCATGAATTCCCCGAATTTGACGCTAAAATTTCTGAACTGAAAGTGGCCAATGCTCACTTTAAAAAATTGTCAGATGAGTATGATGAAGTGAATCACGCTGTTCATAGAATTGAATCAGGAGCGGAAACAACCACTGATGAAGTTTTAACTGAATTGAGGAAAGAAAGACTGCATTTAAAAGATCAATTGTATGCATTATTAACCCAATAGCATTAAGTCAAGGGTAGTTCTACTGTAAAAGTACTGCCCTTGCCTTCTTGGCTTTGAACTTTAATAGCACCATCATGTGCTTCCACAATTCGTTTACAAATATTGAGCCCTAATCCATAAGACTTTTCTCCGTCAGTTCCTTTTCTTTTTCCTGATTTAGAAATATTAAAAATTTCAGGTAGAATTTTTTCAGGAATTCCAATGCCATTATCAGATACTTCAATAAGTAACTTAGTGTCAGTTATTTTTGCTGAAAGGGTAATTGCAGTATCTCTTTTACTAAACTTTATCGAATTTGTAACTAGGTTAAATACTACCCGTTTCATTTTCTCTGGATTAAACATGACTGTAGTATCTGTTTCTGGTAATTTAACTTCTAGGGTTTGATTCTTTTCCTTCGCTTTTAATGCTAAAATAGTTGCACAGTCATCAATAAATTCATTGAGTAAAGTGGGTTCTTTTTCGATATTATTGTTACTAATATCTGCCGTTGCCATAATTTCGGCAATCAATGTTAAAGAACTATTACAAGAAGACTTGATCATTTCAAGATATTCCAGTTTTTGTGCTTCGTCAACTTCAGAAATAATGATTTCGACCAAAGTAGGTATGGAAGCTACAGGGGTTCTTAAATCGTGTGCAACCAATTTTAAAATACTGTCCTTTTCTGAAATAGTTTTCTGTAATGCACTCATAGCTATTTCTAGCTGTTCATTTTGGGTATTAACGGTTTCGTTTAATTCCTTTAATGTAGCAATATGTTTTCTTGAATGAAGCCAATTGCGTCCAAGAATGATACTTAACAAGAGAATAAGGAATATGATAATTGATGCAGAAATCAAGTAAGTTCTAGTTACTTCATTTTCGTGTTGTGCTAAATGAAGCTGATTCTGCTGTTCTAATAGTTCTAGTTGCTTATTAATATCTACTTCATAAATGCGTTTATTTAATTTTTCATCTTCTTCTTGTAATGTTTGAAACTTAGCTAAATGTTCATATGCTTTTTCTTCGTTGTTTAAAAAAGCATGATATTTCCAAGACAGTTTATTCCATTTGATTTCTCCCTTTGGGTTGGGTAATTCATCCATAGATTTCCTTATTTCCGCTAATGCATAACTAAGTTGATCTATCTTTTTTTGATCCACATACAATTCAGCTAATTTTAGATAGCTAAATTGTGCGTCAATGGTTTCTCTGCCAGAATGCAAGTTGATTGCAATACTCCTCTTATAATTTTTTTCTGCTTCTGCAATATTGCCTCTCTTTTTGTATATATCTCCAATGTTTCCGTAAACCACACCTTTGGCCATTTCATCATAAAATAAAGTGCTAGAATCTTTCTGCTGGTGTTCAGTAATATAATCAAGCGCTTTTTGATAATAGGTTAATGCACTGTCATACATGCCTTGCATATAAAAGCTGAGTGCAATATTGTTCTGTAATTCTTGTTTTCTATAATAATTAGAAAATAATTTTTCTTTCTCACACAATTTAGACTCTGATAAACTTTGCTGAAAACTTACAGTAGCATCTTTGAATTTTCGCTGCTTATATAAAATCATTCCTACTCTGTAACTGTATTCTTTTAAAGAACAGTAATCTTTTATTTTGGAATTGAATTGTCTTGCTTTGTAATAATAGGTATATGCTTCATTAAATTGATTGTTAACATACATAGCATCTCCATTGGTATAGTAGGCATAAGTAAATGCATTTGGATATTGCTGAGGGTCTTTATCCTTTAATAAATAAAGCATTGAATCTGCATATAATTTAGCTGAATCAGGCTTTTGTAAATGGTAGCAATATATGCCAGACTTAAAAGCGTAAACCTGAATTTGTTGTTTTAGATTCAGTTTTTTACCATATATAGTAGAATCAAGGAATACAATTTCACTTCTTTTGTTGGTATTTTTTTGTTGACTAATTTCAATTATAGCAGAATCTAAAAAACTTTCTTTCGCATCCCAATCTGCATTCTGTTGATTAGATGAACAACTCCAAATACTGAATATGATATATATACTTAATAGGGGTGCAGTAATTTTCATTGTGTTATTGTTACACTTCTTTACACTAAAGGGCGAATCGTATTAAACATAAATATATTAAAGCTTAGGCTAATTAAAAAAATGATTCAAATCATAAAAATCGTAAGGCTAATCCCATAAAAAAAGCGCCCCGATTTAAACCAGGGCGCTTTAATAAAAAGAAAAAAATGATTAATAACGATACATGTCAGATTTGAAAGGGCCGTTTTTGCTGATGCCTAAATAAGCAGCCTGCTCATCGGTTAACTCATCTAATTGAGCGCCTACTTTTGCAAGGTGTAAACGAGCTACTTTTTCATCTAAATGCTTAGGTAAAACGTATACTTTGTTTTCGTAGTTTTTGTGGTTCATCCACAATTCAATTTGAGCCAAAGTTTGGTTACTAAATGAATTACTCATCACAAAAGAAGGGTGACCGGTTGCACAACCTAGGTTCACTAATCTACCTTCTGCCAACACAATAATATCTTTTCCATCAATATTGTACAAGTCAACTTGAGGCTTAATGGTATCTTTTGTGTTACCATAGTTTGCATTTAACCAAGCCATATCAATTTCAATATCAAAGTGACCAATATTACAAACGATTGCTTTGTCTTTCATTAAGCGGAAATGCTTTTCTGTAATCAAGTCTCTACAACCTGATGCAGTAACAATAATATCAGCTTCTGTAACGGCAATTGCCATTGGTTTTACTTCAAATCCATCCATTGCAGCTTGTAAAGCACAGATTGGATCAATCTCGGTAACAATTACCCTGCAACCTGCTCCACGAAGCGATAGGGCAGATCCTTTACCAACATCTCCATATCCACCAACAACAGCAACTTTACCAGCCATCATTACGTCAGTAGCTCTGCGGATAGCATCTACTAAAGACTCTTGACAACCGTATTTGTTATCAAACTTAGATTTGGTAACAGAATCGTTTACATTGATAGCAGGAATAGGTAAAGTACCTTTAGCCATGCGCTCATATAAACGATGAACACCTGTTGTAGTTTCTTCAGATAAACCTTTAATATGAGCAATTAACTCAGGATATTTATCAAATACCATATTGGTTAAATCTCCACCATCATCTAAGATCATATTTAATGGGCGATCGGCACCACCAAAAAACAAAGTTTGTTCAATACACCAATCAGCTTCTTCTTGGGTTTGACCTTTCCAAGCAAATACACCAATTCCTGCAGCAGCTATTGCAGCAGCAGCTTGATCTTGTGTAGAGAATATATTACAAGAGCTCCATTTTACTTCAGCGCCTAATGCCACCAATGTTTCAATTAAAACTGCAGTTTGAATGGTCATATGTAAACAACCTGCAACTCTTGCACCTTTTAATGGCTGAGAAGCGCCATATTCAGCACGTAATGCCATCAAACCAGGCATTTCCGCTTCAGCTAAACGAATTTCTTTGCGACCCCAATCGGCCAAGCTAATATCAGCCACTTTATAAGGCAAACTGAAATCAATTGTTGTAGTTAGTGTAGACATAATAGTATTTTATTGTAGCGCAAAGCTAATTTTAAAGAATAAAAGCACATAATTATTTATAAATAAAGAATAAGTATCTAATTTGCAGATAATAATCAGAACAAAATAGTATAATGCCATGCCTAAACCAACTAAAAAAGCCGAATCCACTGTTTCACTTTCATTAGATACGAAAGACATTGCTATTTTAAAATTATTACAGCAGAATGCAAGGGCCACGGTAAAGGAAATTGCAGATCAGGTTCACTTGAGTACAACCCCGGTTCATGAGCGTATTAAAAGAATGGAGGAGTCAGGAGTGATTAAACAGTATGCAACTTTGGTAGATCATACCAAAGTTCGAAAAGGCTTAATGGTCATTTGTTATGTATCCTTAAAGCAACATGATAAAACTGCTGGAGGAAAATTTATTAAGCGAATGCACGAATTAAATGAAGTAATTGAGTGTTATAATATTTCAGGAGAATTTGATTTTATGCTAAAAGTGGTAGCAGAAAGCATGGATGCCTATTATGATTTTCATGTAAATAAATTATCTCAAGCAGAAAATATTGGACATGTTCAGTCGGTATTTGTAATGGGGGTAATTAAACAAACACATGTGTTGGTTCATTGATTCTTTAATTTGCATTTAAAATAAGCACCATTGTCTAATCATATTTTTAATTTCAATACATCTTACGCTTCTTTAGGGGATTCGTTTTTTGCGATGGTTAACCCTACGCCAGTTAAAACTCCGCACTTACTGTTGTTTAATCAAGCATTTGCAAAATACTTGGGGCTTCAAATGGATCAATCGGATGAAAACAATAGAACTTTTGCAGAAAAACTAGCGCCATTTTTCAGCGGTAATCAATTGTTTGAAGGTTCTGAACCAATGGCACAAGCATACGCAGGGCATCAGTTTGGTTATTTTAATATGTTAGGAGATGGTAGAGCAATTTTATTAGGAGAACATATTACACCCAATCAACAGCGATACGATATTCAGCTGAAGGGATCAGGCCCCACACCTTATTCAAGAAGGGGTGATGGTAGGGCAACGCTGAGGGCAATGCTGAGAGAATATTTAATCAGCGAAGCAATGCATGGATTGGGTATTCCCACATCAAGAAGTTTGGCCGTGGTTACTACCGGGGAAAAAGTTTATAGAGAAGAAATCCAAGATGGTGCAGTTTTAACAAGAGTAATGCAAAGCCATATTCGAGTGGGTAGCTTCGAATATGTAAATCATTATTTGACCAAAGATGAATTATTGGCATATACCAATTATACATTAGCAAGACATTATCCTACTCATGTTGAATCAGCCAATCCCGCATTGGCATTATTAAAACAAGTGATGATTCAACAAGTGCATTTAATAGTTAATTGGATGCGAGTAGGATTTATTCATGGCGTAATGAATACCGATAATATGTCTATTGCAGGGGAAACATTCGACTACGGTCCTTGTGCATTTATGAATGGATATGATCCTGCAAAAGTTTTTAGTTCTATTGATACCAATGGTAGGTATGCATTCGCAAATCAACCAGGCATAGCGCATTGGAACTTGAGTTGCCTAGCCAATGCATTGTTGCCAATTATTGATGAAGACCAAACAAAAGCAGTTGAATTGGCCAAAGAAGTGTTGAATTTATTTCCCGAATTATACACCGAGGAATATACTGCTATGATGGGGGCAAAGATTGGTTTTGCAAAAGATCAATTATCAGAAGAAGTGGTTGAGTTAATCAAAGCTTTACTGAATTGGATGAAAGACAACCAAGCCGATTATACGAATACCTTTCTTCAAATTCAGTCTGTTCTTGTACATGAAGGGATTTATACCAGTTCATTTTTTACAGAGTGGCTGCTAAAGCGTGAAACTTTATTGAATAAAGAAGGTAGTAATATAAACCAAGCTCAAAAAATCATGCAATTGCAAAATCCATTAGTCATCCCTAGGAATCATTGGGTAGAACAAGTTTTGGATGCAGTTTCGTACACCAATGACTTAACACAGTTTAATCGCTTTCTAACTGCAATACAATCCCCTTATCAACAAACAAATAATATTGAAATATACCAAGCGCCTCCAGAAAATGGAGATGGGTTTTATGCAACTTTTTGTGGGACTTAATTATAAGTCAATGCCCATAATATAGTCGTCCATCACAAATCCTTTTTCCAATTCAAAAAAATTTTCAGACAAAATACTAAGCCCTTGTCTTTTGTAAAATTCAATGGCAGGGTTTTGCTTATTCACTTGAAGAATCAATTGTTTGCCGCCGTTTTGCAATGCATAGTCTTTTACTGCAAACAAGAGTTCTTTGCCTGCCCCTGTTTTTTGCGCAGTAGGGATAATATAGAGTTTGTTTAATTTGAATACACCAGCTGATTCGTTTGAAACGGATGCAAAACCCAGTACTTCATTTTCTTGGGTTGGAGATTGATTTTTTTCAAATAAATAAAATTGGTGCCCCTTAGCCATTTGCTGTACCAGCGATTCAGTGCTGTACATCAGGTCTAGCATATAATTAATTTGCTTCTCCGATATGATTTCACCATAAGTAGAAGGCCAAGTATGATAGGCAATCTGCTGAATGGTGGGTATATCATTTAGTGTTGCAATTCTAATCATTACAATGATTTCAAACTTTCTTCAATGGTATTTATTCTTGCCTCTGCATCAGCTTGTTTTTTTCTTTCTAGCGCAATGATTTCAGGCTTTGCATTTTGAACAAATTTTTCGTTGCTCAATTTTTTCATTACCGATGCAAGAAAGTTCTGTTCATATGCAAGGTCTTTTAACAAGCGATCTTTAATAGCAGCAGCATCTAACTGTTGTTCGGCTTCTATAAAAAATTTGTCTTTCTCAATATTAACCACAATGGTGTTGGCTACTGCAGTGGAAGTATAAATTATATTACTTGCATTCACCTGTTTCATTAAAATGCTTTCAATTGCTTTATATCCGGTGGTGTTTTCTGCCATGATATGCAATACCACTGGGTCTTTGGGCTTTAATTGATTTTTATTTCTAGCATCTCTCAGTTTGGTAATTACGTCTTTTAGTAAACTACCTGCTGCTAAAATAGGCTCATCTGCAGGGTTGGGTTTACCTTGTAATTTCACTGTCAAATCTTCTTTTTGCTCTTTTAGTAAATGGAATATTTCTTCTGTAATAAAAGGCATGATGGGGTGTAATAACTCCATCAATTTCTCAAAGAATTCAATGGTTTTGGTATATACTTTTGGGTCAACTGGTTGTTCAAAACCTGGCTTTGCCCATTCTAAATACCAGCTGCAGAAATCGTCCCAAATTAGTGAGTAAATAGTTTTTAAAGCTTCGCTCAATTTAAATTGAGTCATGAGCTCATCTACTTCAATGATCACTTGGTTCAATCTATGCTCAAACCAGTTAATGGCAAATGAGGCTTCTGTGGTATCAATACTTGATTCCGTAGTGGAACTGGCTAAACGGGCTTCCCACATTTTTACCAGCTTCAATGCATTCCATAGCTTATTATTGAAATTCCTTCCTTGCTCCAAAGAAGACTCATCAAATAAAATATCGTTGCCTGCAGGGGATGCAATCAAAATCCCAAACCTTACTGCATCCGCACCATATTGATCAATCAAAGCAAGTAAGTCGGGAGAATTGCCCAAGCTCTTGCTCATTTTTCTGCCTAGTTTGTCTCTAACAATGCCCGTGAAATAGACGTCATTAAAGGGTTTGCTGCCTTTGTATTCATAGCCAGCCATAATCATCCTGGCAACCCAAAAGAAAATAATTTCAGGTGCAGTAACTAATGTACTAGTAGGGTAATAATAATTTACCTCTTCATTATTGGGATTGCTCAAACCTTTAAATACTTCGAAAGGCCATAGCCAACTACTAAACCAAGTGTCTAAGCAATCATTATCTTGATGTATATCTGAAACCAACAAAGAGGCATTGCCTGTTTTATTTTGTAATGCAACCAGTGCTTCCTCTGCTGTTTTAGCTACCACAAAATGGCCGTCTTGGGTATACCATGCTGGTATGCGATGTCCCCACCACAACTGTCTACTGATACACCAGTCTTTAACATTCTCCATCCAATGGCGATAGAGATTTTTAAACTTAGCTGGATGAAAATGAATTTCATCATCCATAACGGCCGTTAATGCTGGTGCAGCCAAATCTTTCATGCTCACCCACCATTGCAAACTTAAACGGGGTTCTACTACTGCATCTGTTCTTTCACTGAATCCAACTTGATTGGTGTATTCTTCAATTTTCTCTATATGACCTGCAGCTTCTAAATCGGCAACTATCTTTTTTCTAACGTCAAAACGATCTAATCCAATATACAATTGTGCGTCTTCACTCATTGTACCATCGTCGTTCATGGTATCAATGATTGCTAAATTGTATTTCTGTCCTAGCTGATAGTCGTTCATATCATGGGCAGGAGTTACTTTTAAAGCTCCTGTTCCAAAATCTAGTGCAACATATTCATCAGGAATGATTTTGATTTTGCGGTTAATTAATGGAACAAATGCATATTGACCATGGAGTGATTGATAACGCTCATCAGCGGGGTTTACACATATAGCTGCGTCTCCTAGTATAGTTTCAGGCCTTACAGTCGCAATTGTTATGGTGCCACCATTTTCTAGTTGGTATTTAACATGATATAATTTGCTCTGTACTTCTTTATAAATTACTTCTTCGTCACTCAGTGCAGTTTTTGCCTTAACATCCCAATTAATCATTCGCTTACCTCTGTAGATATAACCTTTATTATAGAGGTCAATAAATACATTGATTACAGAATCGTAGTAATCTGGGTCCATGGTAAAGCTTGTTCTATCCCAATCTAGGCTGCAACCCATTTTGCGTAGTTGCTGTAAAATGATGCCCCCGTATTTTTCTTTCCACTCCCAAGCATAATCTAAAAACTCAGGTCTGCTTAAAGAGGATTTGGCGATTCCCTTTTCGCGCAACATGGCTACCACTTTTGCTTCGGTGGCAATAGATGCATGATCGGTTCCTGGCACCCAGCAGGCATTTTTACCCTGCATGCGAGCTCTTCTAACTAAAATATCTTGGATGGTGTTATTTAAGCAGTGTCCCATATGTAAAACGCCTGTTACATTGGGAGGAGGGATTACAACAGTATAGGGTTCCCTTTCGTCGGGTTTGCTGGAAAAATAGTTTTTACTAATCCAGTGCTCGTACCATTTTGCTTCAATTTGGGTAGGGATATAATTCTTGCTCAGCTCCATAAAATCAATTGGCTGCAAATTTAAGGAAACTGCGGGAGCTTGCGGTAATCTTATCAATTATATCAGGTGAATCACCAGGTAGAAATGATTTCTGTTTTGTCTGAAATGGATTCTGAAAAGGAAGGCGTTGTTGAAAATGATTCAAAAGCAGAAAATTGATCTTCTGCATTAATATTTTGCTGCAAACAAAGTTGAGATACTTTTTGCGTTGCTTTTTTGCCAATTATTTTAGCGGCCTGTTCGGGTGAATTACAAGCAAATAGGCCGAACACAAAGCCCATCATTAGAATGGGGCTTATTATTTTTCTAGTTTGGTGGTTGTAAGTTCTCATAACTGTTATTTAAACGAATGATTGGCTTAATTGTTACAACTAAGAGTTCATTTTTTATCATTAGTTGTAATTTCTATAAGAATATTACAAATCTTATCTTGCATCCATGCGATTTGCGGTAGTAGATATTGAA
>JBMLPQ010000251.1:0-6548 GCA_049242025.1 Sediminibacterium sp. | reverse complement strand
GAAAGACTAAAATGCAAAGTCAATCCCTTATCGGTATCTGATTCAACAAAAATACTTCCGCCATGTTTATCTATGATTCTTTTTACGATAGCTAATCCTAAACCGTTGCCTTCAAATTTGCTATGGTAGCGTTTAAATGGCGTAAACAGTGTTTTTATTTGTTCTTCGTTTAGACCAACTCCATTGTCTTTTACAAAGTAATAATGTTGCCCATCTTTTTTATAAGTACCAACTTCAATTTCTGGGATTGGTTTTTTAGATGAGTATTTAAATGCGTTAGATAAAAGATTATTGAATAGCTGCTTAATTGCTGCTTCGTTTACTTTAGCAACTGGTAGGTCTTGAATTATTAATTGACCCTTAAAGTTTACTGGCATTTGTTGTTTACTAATTTCTTGAACAATATCATTGATGTTTACTGTTGTTTTTTCTAAAGCCTGTGTGCCTAATCTAGAAAATGCCAATAAGTCTTGGGTAAGTATTTTCATACTTAAAATGGTAGTTCTAACCATTTGTAAAAACGCTTTGTTCTCGTCATTTAAGCTATTGGGGTCAAATAAATCTACTACAGTCAATATTTTATTAATGGGCGAATTCAAATCATGGGCAGCAATAGAGGAGAATGCTTTAATGTCTTCCATTTTTCTAATTTCATCAGTGATATCTGTTATACTAACAACATAAGCATCACTGGTTCCTTGATCATTAAATAGTGCATTCGATTTTATGTCTATAATTATTTTTTCACCATCTTTCCTAATTACTTCTGTTTGGTAGTCGTCTTGATTACCTTGTTTTCTATTCGTTAATCTGTCTAAAAAGTTAACCCTCTTGTCTATTGGGATAATCATTTCAATAATCGAACTACCTACTAGTTCAGCTTCTGTATAGCCTAATATGCTACAATAGCTGGGATTACAGTAAACAAGTTTTCCATTATAATCAATACTTGCAACACCTTCCCTTAGCGAGGCAACCAGTTTTCTAAATTTACTTTCACTTTCTGCTAATTGTGTTTCTAATAAAAGGCTTGCAATTTGTTTCTTATTAAGCAGATTTGCATAAAAGTAAACTAGTATAAAAATCACTATGGTAAAAATAATAGTATGTAGTTCAATACCAAACTCAGTACTATACAATCTTCTTTTTTCTCCCAACGTTCTTAAATATCCTAGAAAGGGCGGAAATACTAACATAAATATAGATACCCTTCTTAATAACGAACTACCATCTAAAATTGAAGCGAAAAGCTTTGGTAATCCGTACATGATATTGCATTGGAATAAGGCTATGCTCAAAAGAAGAAATAAAATTGCAGTGCTTAATGCAATCGTTGAAACTCCTTCTACTCTATACGCTGATTCTCTACCATATAAATATCCTAAAATAGTGCTATAGGCAACAACAAAAACGATGATACAAAGTATTTGTCTAATATTTAAGAGCCATTTCTTTTGTGCGGTTGAACTGATAATAATGATGCCACTAAGAAAAAATAATAAAGCTGTAGTGTGCGCTAAATGCGAATTAATTAAGCTAGATTCTACTTTCTCTTTAAAAATATAATGGTCAAGTCTTAAGAAATCGAGCGAAAAATGATTCGCCAGAATATGTAATAATCCAATTATTAAAACGAATATTCCAAAGGATAATTTTTTTCGGGTTACATTGGATTCATTAAAAAAGTATAACCAAACGCCTGCAACAATAAATGTGATGGCAGTGAGTGGATTCATCGAAGTCATCTCACTCGAAAAGCTTTTTAATAACGTTATGTCAAATTTCCATCCTATTAAATTTGAACCTCCTGCTAGAATAATCAATAAACCAATAAAATGAATGTATTTAATTCGATTTGCACTAAACATAACAGTGGGGTGGGTAATTTAGTGAAATTAAAAATGAATTAAATGGTTGAACATTGTTTTAGTCATTACTGATTAAAAATAGTTTAGGTTCAACTACATCATTAAATTTAGTACTTTAATGATAATAATTATTAAAACCTGATATGAAGTCTTATATATTATGTGCTTTACTCCTTATTACAGTAGCATCATGCAATCAAAAGAGTCCACTGTTCAAGGAAATTAAACCTGAAAAGTCTGGATTAATTTTTTCCAATACCATTACTGAAACGGAGGAATTAAATGTATTAAACTATGAATATATCTATAATGGAGGTGGTGTAGGCATAGGGGATTTCAATAACGATAGTTTGCCCGATGTTTATTTTACTGGAAATAGGGTGCCGAACAAGCTTTTTTTAAATAAAGGCAATTTAACTTTCGAAGATATTACAGATAAAGCAGGGGTAGACGGAAATGGAAAATGGAGTAAAGGAGCTACCGTCATTGATATTAATAATGATGGATTAATGGATATTTATGTTTGTGCAGCTGTTTTGCCAGATAGCAATAAGCGCAAAAATATTTTATACATCAATCAAGGGATTAATAAGGAAACTGGCATTCCAAGTTTTAAAGATCAGGCAGCTGAATATGGGTTGGCAGATGCTTCTAATACCCATATGGCTGCTTTTTTTGACTATGATAATGATCAAGATCTAGATGTTTACCTTTTGATTAATGATTTAGATGGAACCTATCCTAATGAGTTTAGACCAATCAGAAAAGATGGTAGTTGGCCCAATACAGATAAACTCTTTCAAAATAATTTTGATTCAACGCTAGGACATCCAGTGTTTTCAGATGTGTCAGCAAAGGCGGGCATTTTGATTGAAGGACATGGTTTGGGAATAAGCATAGCAGACATCAATTTAGATGGATACAAAGACATTTATATAAGCAATGATTATTTATCAAATAATGTCCTTTATATCAATAATAAAAATGGAACATTTACCGATCAAGCTGCGAGCTACTTTAAGCATACCAGTAAGAATGCAATGGGGAATGATATTGCTGATATTAATAATGATGGATTAGCTGATATTATTGAAACCGATATGATGCCTGCGGATAACTATAGACAAAAAATGATGCATTCCGATATCAGTTATCAAACATTTCAGAATAGTGATCGATATGGATATATGTATCAGTATCCAAGAAACACCCTTCAATTAAATCAAGGCTTCCTGCCAAATGGTTATGATTCAATTACAAGACCAGCATTTAGTGAAATAGCCTATTTCAGTGGAGTTGCTCATACAGATTGGAGTTGGGCACCACTTTTAATGGATATGGATAATGATGGATATAGAGACTTGTTCGTAACCAATGGATTGCCAAAAGACATGTCCGATAAAGATTTCATGGCTTATAGACAAAATGCAGTAGCTAATGCGCCTTTACAAGAAGTACTTAGGCAGTTACCAGAAGTTAATATCACCAATTATGCATATAAGAATAATGGAGATTTAAAATTTACTGATCAGTCTAAAGATTGGGGAATCATTACGCCTAGTTTTTCTGCAGGGGTGGCTTATGCAGATTTAGATAAAGACGGTGATTTGGATTTGGTAGTTAATAATACTAATATGCCAGCTACCTTATTAGAGAATACCCAACAACAACAAAAAGAACACGATAACTATTTAAGGATACTTTTAAGTGGCACAGCACAAAATAAATTGGCCTTAGGGGCTTGGGTACATATCTATACGAATGGCATACACCAAGTAATAGAGCATTCGCCTTATCGCGGTTACCTTTCAAGTGTTGAACAAGCCATACATTTTGGTATTGGTAAACAAATAACCGTTGATTCAATTAGAGTGGTTTGGCCCGATGGAAAAACTTCACTAAAAACAAATGTTCAAGCCAATCAGCAATTGGTTATTAGCTATTCAAATGATTTAGATTTTGGGGGATTACAAACGCCTATCAGTGCTCAGTCGCTAATGACAGATATTACACAAAGTGTTGGGATTACTTATGGGTTTTCCGAAGTTGACTTTATTGATTTTGATATTCAAAGACTTTTGTTACATAAGCTAACCCAATATGGGCCATCATTAGCATCAGGCGATTTAAATGGAGATGGATTAGATGATATTGTTTCAGGTGGAGGTTCTCCTTTTCATGCGTCTATCTTTTTCCAAACTAAAAATGGAAAATTCGTTAGAAAATTTTTGCCTGGGAATAATAGCCCACAATTACAAGATGATGCAGGTGTCATTTTGTTAGATGCTGATAAAGATGGTGATTTAGATTTATTTATTGTGTCAGGAGGCGCAGAAAATCAGCCTCAAGCAAAAGCATATTCCGATCATTTTTATTTGAATGATGGGAAAGGAAATTTTTCAGAATTAGCAGCTGATTTTACCAATAATAGAGCAACTAAAAGTGCTGTTGTTGCAGCAGATTATGATTTAGATGGAGACCTTGATTTATTTATAGGTGGAAGGGTAATACCTGGTAGATATCCCATACCCACTAGTAGTTTTATTTATCAAAATAATTCACAAAAGGACAAAGTCCAATTTACAGATGTAACCAATAAAGTAGCACCAGAGTTATTCAATATTGGAATGGTTACTTCCGCATTATGGTCTGATGCAGATGGGGATGGCAAGCTGGATCTCTTGATTACAAAGGAATGGGGGAGTATTGATGTATTTAAAAATGATGGTACAAAATTGACCAAAGTAAAAACTCCATTAGATAGTTTTAAAGGTTGGTGGAATAGTATTGTCTCTACCGATATAGATAACGATGGAGACATAGATTATGTAGCAGGCAATTTTGGAACCAATTCTTTTTTACAGGCTTCTAATGAAGAACCATTGAATGTATACGCAAAAGACTTTGACAATAATTTTAGCTTAGACGTCATATTTAGTCATTGGATTCAAGATCAAACTGGTGGAGTGAAAAAAGAATTTCCTCTAGCAGGAAGAGATTTATTATTACGCGAGATGAGTATAATGAAAGAAAGATTTCCCAATTACGCTAGCTATGCAAAAACTGATATAGGACAATTATTTACGCAAGAGCAAATGAAAGATGCTTATACTGCTAAAGCAAATTATTTAAAATCGAGCTGGATAGAAAATAAAGGAAATTTCAATTTTGAAATTCATGAATTACCATCAACAGTCCAATTTGCGCCCATATTTGGTATATTACCCAAGGATATCAATAATGATGGTTTGATAGACTTAATTTTTACCGGGAATGAATATGCAATGTCTCCTTATTTAGGAAGACAGGATGCTTTAAACGGGTTGGTATTGTTGAATAAAGGGAAAGGGCAATTCAGTTCATTGTCAATTGCACAAAGTGGGTTTTATACTCAAGCTAGTGGCAGGTCATTAACTTCATTGATTGTAAATGGACAACCCACAGTAGCTGCAGGTCAAAATAGGGATTTTTTAAAATTATTTCAGGTTACTAAAAGCAATACAACACCAATTAAAATAACAGAGGAAGAAACGCATGCAATCCTGACTTTTCGCAATGGTGCTAAAAGAAAAGAAGAGTATCCCTTTGGTCAAGGGTTTTTATCGCAATCAACAAGATATGTCATGCTTCATTCAGGTATTGCCAGTATCGATATTTTTGCAGGTGCAAAAAAATCAAGAACAATCAAACCATAGTATGCATGATTCAATTTTTTAAATATGGTAAAGTACTGCTGATTGCATTAATTATCATTAGTTGTAAAAGCAAACCAACAAAATTGTATTCTGGAGCAGAACTCCAAAACTATTGTGTTCAGCAATTGACCGACGTAATAGTTTACGATATCAATAATCCACCAGTTGCAGGCAGAATGTATGCCTACAGTAATTTGGCTTTTTATGAAGCAATCAAACCAATGAAGCCCGGTTACGAAAGCTTTTTGCCTAAATTAAAAGGCTTTTCCAGTTTGCCACAATCAGAAAAGAATGCCAAAATTGATTATCCATTTTCTGCGAGTATAGCATTTATGAAAGTGGCAGAAGCATTGGTTTTTTCAAAGGACAGCATTAGAAAAAGCAGGGCTTTTTTACTAGAAAACTATACGCATCTTGATGAATCTATACAAACTGCATCCATTAATTGGGGAGAAAAAGTGGCCGCTACCATATTAGCACGGGCTTCAAAAGATGGCTATAAAATTACCAGGGGTATGCCCAAATTTAGTGTGCTAAAGGAAACTGGAATCTGGCAACAAACCCCTCCCGATTATGAGGAGGCAATTGAGCCTAATTGGAGATATATAAAACCGATGCTCTTAGACTCTGCTTCTCAGTTTAAACCAGCAAGACCACCTGCTTTTTCCATGCAACCCAACAGTCCATATTATAAAGAAGTGCAAGAGCTTTTTGCTATGAGTAATGCATTAACAGATGAACAAAAACTGATTGCTAAATATTGGGATGATAATCCATTTGTATCTGAGCACAAAGGCCATTTAACATATGCAACCAAAAAAACAACACCAGTAGGGCATTGGATGGGAATTATAGCCATTTTATCTAGTCAAACAAAAAAAGATGAGTTAGAAACTGCTAAAGCTTTTGCACTTGCATCAATGGCTATTTTTGATGGATTTATTTCTACATGGGAAGAAAAATTTACCAGCAAAACAGTAAGGCC
>JBMLPQ010000250.1:0-5648 GCA_049242025.1 Sediminibacterium sp. | reverse complement strand
GCAATCATGGTTAATGCTTCGCACTGAGTAGGATTTACTTTACCAGGCATGATAGAAGAACCTGGCTCGTTGTCTGGAATAAATAATTCTCCAATACCGCTTCTAGGACCAGAAGACAACATACGGATATCATTCGCAATTTTCATCAAACTAACTGCAACGGTTTTTAATGCACCATGTGCTTCAACAATGGCATCATGTGCAGCCAATGCCTCAAATTTATTTTCGGCAGTTACAAAAGGTAAACCAGTTAGGTCTGCAATATGTTTAGCAACATTTACATCATATCCTTTTGGGGTGTTGATGCCTGTACCTACTGCTGTTCCACCCAATGCCAATTCACTTAAATGTGCTAATGAATTGTTGATGGCTTTTAATCCATGATTCAATTGAGACACATAACCGCTTAATTCTTGGCCAACCGTTAATGGAGTTGCATCCATAAAATGGGTACGACCAATTTTAACTACATGCATAAAAGCTTTGCTTTTAGCAGCAAGGGTATCGCGTAATTTTTCAATGCCTGGAATGGTTAATTCCACTAAAATTTTATAAGCTGCAATATGCATAGCAGTAGGAAAAGTATCGTTACTACTCTGCGATTTATTTACATCGTCGTTTGGATGTAAGAATTTTTCTTTGTCTGTTAAGTTTCCACCTTTTAACACATGACCACGGTAAGCCACAACTTCATTTACGTTCATATTGCTTTGTGTGCCGCTTCCTGTTTGCCAAACCACTAATGGAAATTGATCATTCAATTTGCCCGCTAAAATTTCATCACAAACGGTTCCAATTAGTTCTGCTTTTTCTGCTGGTAAAACACCTGCATCCCGATTGGTTAATGCTGCTGCTTTTTTTAAGTATGCAAATGCCTGAATAATTTCTTTTGGCATTTTATTAATGTCTTGCGCAATAGGAAAGTTTTCTATACTGCGCTGTGTTTGTGCGCCCCAATAAACATTGGCAGGTACTTTCACCTCGCCCATGGTATCTTTTTCTATTCTAAATTCCATATACTAGTTTTTGACGTTTTACTTTTTATAGTTAGTGTAGCTAGGTTTACTTGCCAGTAAAATTAGCTTTGCGTTTTTCTAAGAAAGCAGTGGTCCCTTCTTTCATATCCTCGGTTCCAAAGCAGTTGCCAAATTCAGCAACTTCTACTGCATAACCGTCTACATTTTCATTGAATAGTGCATTGGCGCTCATGATACAAGCAGCAACAGCCAATGGAGCTTTTTCGTTGATAACAGTTAAAATGGAAACTGCTTTAGCAATTAGTTCTTCAGGCGCAACAACATAATTTACTAATCCATATTGCAAAGCAGAAGCAGCATCAATCATACCTGCACTCATCAATAATTCCATTGCACGACCCTTGCCGATCAATTGTACCAATCTTTGTGTACCACCATAGCCTGGAATCAATCCTAGGTTCACTTCGGGCTGTCCAAATTTGGCGTTGTTAGAAGCAATGCGGAAATGACAACTCATCGCCAACTCACATCCACCCCCTAATGCAAAACCATTTACGCAAGCCACCACAGGCTTGGGAGAATTTTCAATTCTAAAGAAAATGTCTTGGCCTTTTTTTGCCAATGCCATTCCTTCAGCAACGGTAGCGCCTGCAAATTCACTGATGTCTGCACCTGCAACAAATGCTTTAGGTCCAGCGCCCGTTAAAATCACCGATTTAATTTCGGCATTGTGGTATACTTCGTCCATTGCACTATTCAAGTCGGTCATGACTTGTTGATTGAGTGCATTTAATTTATCAGGACGATTAATGGTAATGGTAAAAATCCCTTGTTCAAGAGAAGTCAATAAGGTTTGGTAAGCCATATCGTAAAATTTGCCGCAAAGATAAGCTAGATAGTGGATTGAATACTTTATAATTAAACATAATATGGAATCACATATTCATAGAACCAGTTGGGTAAGGAGTTTGAATTGATTTTCATTTTCCCATTTTCAATTTCAACAATGAGTTCAGATTTTTTCTCTGAATTATCGAACAAATAGACTTTGTCAGCGAGTTTTATAGCGGGGTATAAATTTTGAAGTGTACTTATGTATCTGGTCTTTAATTTATCAGTATTAACATTATGCCCACCCTTTTTTACTCTATCTTTTACTCTCTCAATATTAATCTCTGGATTATCAATACAAACGAAATATAAATAAACCTTGAAGCCCTTATTTCTTGCATAAACAAGCTCTTTAAGTTTTCCTTTATGGCTCATTACTGTTTCAAATGCAAATCCTTTTCCGTGATTATAAAGTGCCCACCTTATAAACGAAGCAATCAAGGCAGCTTTGTAGCTATGTATTAAAGTAGATTCTACAACAATACAGTTCTCACGCAACGAAAAATTTATTTCATGACCCTCCTCGTTTGCTTTTTTTAATAGTGATTTAGCTTCACTTCTTTTTAAGAATGAATTTAAATCTATTGGAGTGAGATTTAAATTATAAGAGGAAAGGTCTATTATTTTGTATTTGGTTATGAGCGTTTCAATTTCATCTGCATTTATGAAAGGCATTTCACTAAAGTATCCTTTCACAGTATGGAAGAGTGTAGATTTCCCAGAACCATTTGGACCACAGAATACTCTTAATCTTTTAACTCTTTGCATTCAAGATTGAACCTTTTTTAAGAATTATTTTTCTTGGAATTGCTTGTTTGTTTTTTCCCACAACCTTTAATTCACCTTCAGCTGTTTCTTTATATATAATGCCGTTCTTCAAGTATGTAATATCTAATCCCAATGCTTTAGATGTGCGAATAGCATTTTTAGAAGCATCTTTTGCTGCTTTAATCAAAATGGCTGATTCAGCAGAAGGCTTAGCTCTCCTATTTGTTCTTTTGATTGTTTTCTCCATATCAAATACAATTTCAACCTTAAGTTACAAAATATAAATTAATGCAACTTAAAACGGTCTGTTAATACCCACCCATTCTTCAATATAATGCGCAATATCAGTAGTAGGAGTGCCAGGCGCAAAAAGTTTACCAACGCCCATCTGGTTGAGTTCCTGCATGTCTTCGTCGGGTATAATCCCCCCGCCAGTTAAGAGTACATCGTTCATTCCCTTTTCTTTCATTAACGTAATAATCTTGGGGAATACGGTCATATGTGCACCACTTAAAATGCTGATGCCAATAGCGTCTACATCCTCTTGTAATGCAGCATTCACCACCATTTCAGGAGTTTGGCGTAAGCCGGTATAAATTACTTCCATGCCTTCGTTGCGCAAAGCAGTCGCAATAATTTTTGCTCCACGATCATGCCCATCCAATCCAACTTTTGCTACTAAAACCCGTATAGGTCTTTTCATAATGACTGGTTAATTATGTTCAAGTATACTCAACACTTTTTGAATTCTGTTTACTGTTTCTTGTTTGCCAATTATTTCAGCAATATCAAATACGCCAGGTCCAAATTTACCGCCTACCAACATAATGCGCAAAGGCAACATCAATTCACCTGGTTTTAATTGATGTGCGGCAGCAATTTCTTTAAAGGTATTTTCTAAATCATGTGTTTCCCAAACAATGCTGCTTTCGAATGCTTTGGATAACTCAATAAAAAACATGTTTTTTTGTTCGTTCCATTTGGGTTGGATCGAAGCCGTATCCCATTCGGAAGGACTCATAAAAAAGAAAGCACCCTGTGTTACAAAATCGGCCATTAGAGTACAACGCTCTTTCACTAAATCAATTACACGCAACAAAATAGCGCGATCCGCCGCAACGCCAGCAGCTGCAAGGGTTTCCGCAACCTGGTCAGCCAACTGTGCTGAAGTAGCGCGTTTGATCCACTCCTGATTATACCATAAAGCTTTTTCATAATTAAACTTAGCACCACCTTTATGAACACGCTCCATAGAAAATGCAGCAATCAATTCGTCCATGGTAAATACTTCGTTGTCGGTACCATCGTTCCAACCCAACAAAGCCAATAAGTTTACAAAGGCTTCAGGTAAAAATCCACGCTCTTTAAAGCCAATGGTTTTTTCTCCTGTTTTAGGATCGGTCCAATCCATGGCAAATACCGGAAAGCCTAAACGATCTCCATCACGCTTACTCAGTTTGCCATTTCCATCTGGTTTTAAAATCAATGGAAGGTGGGCCCACTGTGGCATTTCGGCCGACCAGCCTAAATATTTCCACAACAAAATATGAACAGGAGCACTAGGCAACCATTCTTCTCCACGAAAAGCGTGGCTAATTTTCATTAAATAATCATCTACTACAACGGCTAAATGATAAGTAGGCATACCATCAGCTTTCAACAATACTTTATCGTCTACTTGTGAAGTATTAAAACTCACTTCACCACGAATCATATCTGTAAAAGAAACGGTTTCGTCTAAAGGCATTTTAATGCGTACAACATGCGGCGTTCCTGTAGCCAATAATTCGGTTACTTCTGCTGCCGACAACGTTAATGAATTGCGCATTTTCGTACGCAATGCATGATTGTATTGAGGAGAAGGATTCTCGGCTGTTTTATATTGCGCACGCATTTGTTCCAAATCTTCAGGCGTATCAAAAGCATAATAAGCAAATCCAGCTTGCACCAATTGATCAGCGTATTGTTTGTAACTGGCTTTGCGCTCACTTTGTCTGTAAGGAGCATAAGGCCCGCCATGCAAAGGACTTTCATCGGGCGTGAGCCCGCACCATGCAAGGGTGTTGAAAATATATTCTTCCGCACCTTCCACAAATCTTGTTTGGTCGGTGTCTTCAATTCTTACAATAAAATCGCCCCCATGCTTTTTAGCAAAGAGATAATTGAATAAAACGGTTCTAACGCCCCCTAAATGCAAACCACCAGTGGGTGAAGGTGCAAAACGAACCCTAACTTTCTTCTCCATGCTGCAAATATAAATCATTCATGCAGCCCTAATGAATATCTTTGATATATGTATTTGGTAAAAACACCATGGTGGTTAAGAATGATTTATTCCGGGTATACCTGGCGCATGCCCACTACCGAAAAAACCATTTACCTCACTTTTGATGATGGTCCGCATGAAATAGCCACTCCCTTTGTATTAGACACTTTAAAACAATACCAAGCCAAAGCCAGTTTTTTTTGCATTGGTAAAAATGTACGATTGCATCCAGAAATATACCAACGCACCATTCAAGAAGGACATGCCGTGGGTAATCATACCGAGCATCATTTAAACGGATGGCATACACCCAATAATGAATACTTGGCCAATATTCAACAAGCAGAAGAAGTAATTCAAAGCAATTTATTCAGACCACCTTACGGAAGAATCAAGCGTTCACAAGCCAAAGCGATCGATAAGCAAATTATTATGTGGGATGTCTTAAGCGGCGACTTTGATCCCAACCTAACCCCAGAAGGATGTTTAGCTTATTGTATTAAACATACCGAAGCTGGATCGATTGTAGTTTTTCATGATAGTGCGAAAGCTTTCAATAAAATGAAATACGCGTTGCCCAAAATGCTTGAGTATTTTTCGCAGCAAGGTTTTCAGTTTAAAGCGCTGTAAGTCAGGATTCGCAAGCGTTTACAAGCGTTTGTAAACGTTTACAAATGTTTACAAACAACTATAAAAATGGAAGGCCAGGGTAGAAACCCCGGCCTGTTTTTAATCCGTACCCTATG
>JBMLPQ010000249.1:0-5113 GCA_049242025.1 Sediminibacterium sp. | reverse complement strand
CAACGCTTCCGAAAGTTTTAAAATAGATGTAGATATAGGGTTGATTAAAACTGTCGCTTCACCACTCACCCTCTGTGGCTGATGAGCGGGCATGGCACCATAACACCACAGCGCAACCATAGACACCAAAGTCAAACAAAAAATTACAATGAGTTTCACCAATAAAGTTTGACATAAAGGTCAGCATAAATCATGAGATGTTTGTATACTGCCAGTTAAAAGATTAGCAGTAATAAATGAACATCAATAAATGCTGATCAAACTGTAACATTGGCTTCACTCATCCGTTTTAGCAGCATGAAAAAATGGGCTTTATTATTTTGTTGCTGCACACTAACAGCCATATGTCATGCACAAAAAATCATTTCAACAGATATTGAACATTTTTGGGACGCTTATCCCAAAATCAACAATACCAAGGACACAGCGGTTCAATACCAACTATTAAGAACCTTGTACCTGAATAAAGCCAGTGATGGATTAAAAAGTTTGATTAAAAACAAAGAATATACAGAGCAAGACTTCATGGAGCACTTCACCAAGTATCCACTATTTTGGCAATCACTTAAAGCAAATACACAAAACCTGCCCCGTTTATACCCTGCAATTCATGCAGACCTTCAAAAGCTAAAAAAAGCATACCCCTCGTTCAGTTCTGCTAATATATTTTTCACCATTGGGGCCTTCAGAACCAACGGTACAACAGAAGATAGGCAGGTACTCATAGGATCAGAACTAAGTTTAGCAGATAAATCAACCCATATAGAAGAACTCCCCTTAGCAAGACAAACTTTTTACAAAACACAAAATCCATTAGAAGAACTAGCATTACTATGTACACATGAATATGTTCATACCCAACAACAACCCCTCATAGAAAACCTACTATCAAAATGTTTATATGAAGGAATTGCAGAATTTATTTCTTGCAAAGTGACTGGGAAAAAATCTGCTGCTCCTGCTATTGACTTTGGCAAAGCCAATGAGGCCAAAGTAGTTGCACAATATGTAAAAGATTTATTCATCATGAGCAACGATAACAATTGGGTATGGGGACAAAACAATAATCATTTAAAAGTAAGAGACTTGGGATATTATATTGGTTATGAAATTGCAGAACGCTATTACAATGCAAGCAAAAACAAAACATCCGCAATTAAAACTTTGATTGAATTAGATTATACCAATGAAAAAGACGTAGAACGCATAGTGGATCAGTCTAAACTATTGCCAGCCTCACTAGTAAAGCTATATGAATCATATGAACAACAAAGACCAAGCATTGTTAAAATAAGCCCTTTCAACAATGGTAGTAGAACTGTTGCGACAGGTATCACCACGATGACCATTTATTTTTCAGAACCAATGGTCACTTATAATACAGGCTTTGATTATGGCCCCTTGGGGGATCAGTACTTTCCAAAATTTTTACCCACAAGAAGTTTTTCCACCGATGGACTCTCTTGGACGGTCACACTTGATTTAAAACCTAATCAACGTTATCAAATACTCATTTCCAATAATTTTAGAAAACCAACTGGTGAAAGATTAAAGCCTTATCTGATTGATTTTAGTACGAGTCACTAAATATATTTAACCCTACTTTCTTGAGATTTTAAAACTCAGCTGCGCTTTATTGGTGGTGGTGGTTAATGATGTGACATCAATCGTGGCCGTATACAAATTCCCCGGCACCAAACTAGACAACTGCAAGTCTACCGAAGTAGTAGCACTTGAAGAGGTTTGAGTAGACTGGGTAAATGCCACAGAATTGTCTAAATCATTTTTTAAAGTTATATCCACTTTAACCCCATTTTTTGGTGGCTTAGACGTAATCAATAATTTAAAATTATACGTGCCAGCTAAAGCACCAATAATTTCAGAACCAAAAATGGGGATCGATGACAAACGCAATGTTTCTTCAGGGGGTTCTACTACTGCTTTCTTCTTACATGCAAAACTTCCTAAAACAGCCATGAATAAGACAACGTAGATCAATATTTTTTTCATTGTATAAAAATCAATGTTTAATAATTTGTTTGCTCTCTTGTTTGAGTGTTTTTGTATTGGTTATTAGAATGGTATATACACCAACACTGAATTTACTTAGGTCAATTAATGTGCTCTTGGTAAAACTATTGGTTAATATCCTTCTGCCTTTTGCATCAAATAATTGATATGTAATCTTATGTACTGTAGCGCCTGCATCTAACAACACTTTATCTTTTACAGGATTAGGATATAATCGATAGGCACTATTGTCACTATTGGTATTCACCACACTGGTCACTAAGTAAAAATAATTATCACTCATTGGGCTTGCACAACCATTCACTGTTACACGAACAGTATAATTACCACTAGTTAATGGACGATAGGTTTTATCAGTTGCACCTGTTACAGCACTGGTTTCTCTAAACCACTGATTGCCCGCATTGGCACTACTCACCAAGTCGGCACCAGTTTGCGTAATAGTTGGTTTTACAGGCACAGCATTTACCGTAACCGTAACACCCGTACTAACCGCGTTACATCCAGATGCATTTGATACGGTAACAGTATATACACCTGCAGCATTAGCGGTATATGTTTGATTGGTAGACCCTGTAATGATCGCCCCGTCTTTATACCATTGATTGCCAGTAGTGGCATTAGAGCTTAACACAACCGAACCTCCTGTACAAAAACTTGTAGCAGTGGCTGCACTAATGGTAGGCGTTGTAGGCAATGCATTGATGGTAACCGTTAATGCAGCACGCGGACTTTCACAATTAGAAGCTGCATTAAATTGACTCACATAATAAACGGTTTGACCTGCTGTAGAACTACTTGGCGTAGGTGCCGTTGTTGATGCAGTGCCTCCTGTAGCATTGGTGCCATACCAACGAAGTGTATTGCCTGATAATGCAGTTGCCGTTAATACGCTGGTTGAAGCGTTTTGACATAGAGTAATATTTGATACTGTTGGCGCCGCAATGGAACAGGTTTCTAAACTAAAAATACTGATACCCACTTCCTCACTTAAATCCATATCACGGCTTAACACAATGATTCGGCTACCATCTTCTGTCCAATAAGCCCATTGCACTTGTTCTCCCCCATTGGCAGTAAGATCTAAACTATCGTAATAATTATTTTTACCATTTACATCAGTCAATCTATCGCCTATATCATTCATGATGGTCACAGCATTGTCCCCAAATTGACCATTGGTTACTTGTACCCGATCAGCCTGCATGAGATACTTTCCATCAGGAGAGAACGCAGCCACACCAGCTCTTCCAGTATGCCCTAACAAATTACCATTATCAGTTTTAAAAATATATCCGCCAAATGTAGCCATCCGATTGGCATCTGGGGTAAATGACACATCGAACAATCCTGTATATTTTGTCCATACTACGGCACCTGTTGCAGCATTCACAATAGTTTGGTCTTTTGATTTAGTCCCTGTGCCAATATATAAACCATCCTTGCTAACGGTTAACCCATTGATAAAACCCCAGCCCCCCGTAAATGCTTTCCAAACCAAAGTAGCAGTTTGTTTATCCGCTGACAAATTATAACGATATAAATTACCATCTCCAGTACTAATTACAATCGCACTATTTTTCTCTATCCAAACCAATTCCCTATTTTGACCATAACTCGTTAAGCCTGCTTTATTTAATAGCAATTTTTTAGTTTTAAGATCGTACACATGAAAAGTGCCACTCTGGTCCCCTATGGCCAAGTGTCTGCCATCAGAAGAGAACCTAACATTTCTACTTTGTATACCCATAATGGTATCATAGATACTCCCATCGTCTCCGTTAAATAGAGCGATAAAATCACCCCCACGATTACCATTCAAAGGTGTTGGTCCAATCATGCCATTACTGGCCACAGCCACAAATTTGGCATCAGAAGTCATATCTCCACCCCAAGCTTCCCAACCGATATCTTTGGTCCATTGAATATTCCCATCAAAATCAATTTTATATAATCTACTTGCTGTTATGGGAGAAGATGTATTGGCTCTATTTTCTTGACCAGGTATGCAAACAAAACTTCTTGCTTTTTCTGAAACAGCCCCTCTCCAAAAACCTGTTGGTGTTTTGATTGACTTGATCAGTTTGACTGTATAAGGTGAAGTTGCAATGGTTTCTTCCGCCAAACTAACCGTATTGGTTGCTTGAGCAGTATCCAATTTAAAATATTCCGATCTTTTACCCGGCTTTCTAATCTTTACAAACCAATCATTTCTTAATGCCAATTTAAAATCAAAAGTGTAAGGAATATTTGAGCCATTGCCTGCTTGTACCAATGTAGTTTGAAATAGATTCGCTTGTTGTGGTCCACCTGATTCTGTAAATAATTCTAGACTGAAATCACCCGGAGACTTGGCATTCACTGCTAAACGGATGGCTTTACTGCCTGACCGATACAATTGAACTGTGTCGTCATTAATAAAACGAATGGTCACCGGAAAATCAAGCACAGTGGCAGGATTTTTTGGATAAGGTCCTTGTAAATCACCTTGCTTTTCTGAAAACAGAAAATGCATGGTATAAGATTTAATAGTGCCACTTGCTGGCGGAATATTCCCCATCCGATCTTCATAAACGCCTTGCGTCCATGTTTGAGCAAAACTGTGTTGCCCTACTGGTACCTGAATAGCACCCCCGTTCGGAAAAGTTGCAAAACCAAACTCGCCATGTAAATTACGTTGCGGACTGGGTGCTGTAAATCCATCAATATATAAATCAAAATAAATGGGTAAAGCAGCATTGTTGCTTATGTTCTCAATTCGAAGTTTTGTATTTTGATTCGCGTCCATTTTTTTACTAATACTGGTTTTACCAACATAGCTAATGCGATACCCATTCCAAGTAGTTTCTTGTGCGGTTAAATGGATGAAAGCAGACAAAATGAATATGAAGCACGTAAAAATCCGTTTCATTGGCGTTTTGTTTGATTTAACGGTTTGGAAAATACTAAATCAACTTTTAAATCATACAACCTTTGTCTATAAATTATTGGGATTTTTTATTTATGTTAACAAGCTGTGGATTGGCTAATACCGCTCCCCATGCGTCTGCTTCACAATAGCACGCACTAAAAAAGGAAATGG
>JBMLPQ010000248.1:0-1950 GCA_049242025.1 Sediminibacterium sp. | reverse complement strand
CATTTGGTAGTACTATTACTGAACGTAGTGCTAGTTTTGGGGAAAAGTATAGGTATGGATTCAATAACCAGGAGCACGATGGCGAACTAGGCGACTACTACTCATTTGAATACCGCTTACATGACGCAAGGCTAGGTAGGTTTTTGAGTATGGATCCGCTATACTTTGAATATGTCAATCAGAGTGTATATGTTTTTGCAGGCAATGGACCCTTGCAATTCATCGATAGGCAAGGTTTAGGGATTTATCCATCAAATTACTTTCAACAAACAGAATTTTATACCATTTATAAAAAAATGCTGGCAAATGATCAACTTGCAGTTAACCATTATTTGCAGGAATATAACAATAATGAAAATAATTTGTACCTTGGAACGCTTGATAGTGAAAACGAGAATGATCTCACCACTGATATATTGCAGAGTGCACCTGCCTTGACCGTTTTCTCAGGTTCCAATGATTATGTTTTAATAAATCAGTATTCAGCATTTTATCTGGCAATAGAGGGTGGGGAAGATATCAATGGGGCAATACCTACATTTAAATTTAATGAAATTGGCCAAGCAACTGCTTTAATTCATGAATTTTATTTTCATGCTAAAAACAATAGTAAAGGCCACTTAATCACAATTGATATGTTTGATGAGGCTTTTACGGCATTGAAAGACTACATTAAAGTAGGAATGGCTCAGGAGGTAACGGATGAAATTGTAGCCTCGTTATTATTGTCTGGGGTTGGTGCTCAACTAAATTCCGAGCAATACCAAGAATTATTGGACAAGGTGAATGAGAAATATTCTAAAACATTAACAAAAGCAGATGTTTTGAAACTATTTTCGGAGAATGCAGGAGAATTATACTATGCAAACCCAGATGAATTAAATGATGCCAATTTGACAAGTGATGGCCCATTAACTGATCCTAAAACTAAACAGAAAGTAGAACAAACATATTTAACGGACGAATGCAAATAACGCTAACCAAATTAACCCTAATATTTGTTGCATTCACAGCTATCGAAAATAGCAAGAAACCAAAATTGAATTCTGAATGCAAACTTATAAATATCACCTTTATCGATAGCAGTACAAAGGAAGTATTTAGTTTAATAATAGGTAAGGATTCTATTATTGAAAGAAAAAGATCCATATATTCACAAAACAGAGATTATATATTTTTTAACAGTAAATCTGAATACTGCATTTCAAATAATTCAATATTCGAAATTGAGTTTGGAAAGAAAACTAGAGTATTTGATTTTAGTAATCAAGATACTTGCCAACAACATGTAATACGTTATTCAAAAAACTTTGGTAAGCAGAAAAGATATTTTATCACTGATGTTCAAATAGATTCCATGCACTTTGATTCAATTTATGGATATTGTTATATTAGAAAAACCAAAACCTATGAAGTAATTGATAGCGCATTAAACGACATGAATATTTTAACAGTTAAGAAAACCATTTACCATCCTTTCTTACAAGATGTATTCCTAATTTATTTTAAATGTTATGGTTGTGCCTTTCCTTCCGATAAGGAGGAAGAATCATTTACATCGGCAGATTACCTTTATTTTAATGATCTCTGTTCGAATAAGGCCAAGAAAGAAAAATTGTTACAATTGGAAAAATGTTTCTTAGGCAAGTGAACTTAGCTAATTCAAACAAAAAAAGTGTAAGAGAATCAACGCTGGATCTAGCTGATCTCCTTCTAAAAATAAAACCTACATACATCGGGTTAATCGCCCCCTCATTTCGCTGCAAATAGACCCCTTAAAGTTAAGATGTATTTTGTGGTACTTGACCATGGTAGAGTCAAAAATCTCTACTAATAGTATAAAAACAATTCACTTTTCTTAAACAGCAGTTTAAGTTATATTTGAGACATCACGCGCGATACCTATACCATACCGAATCCAGCTCAAAGTTACCATGCATTTGGTAGTAC
>JBMLPQ010000247.1:0-12938 GCA_049242025.1 Sediminibacterium sp. | reverse complement strand
TGATGGCCTTAGGTAAGGTATGTAATTTAAGACTAGCTTAAACGTTTTACATTTACTGCATTCAAACCTTTTCTTCCTTCTTGCACGTCAAAGATAACTTTATCGTTAGCTTCAATTTGGTCAATTAGACCATTTGCATGTACAAAAGTTTCTTTGTTAGAATCATCATGCTTGATAAAACCAAAACCTTTTTCTTCGTTAAAGAACTTTACAGTTCCTTGAATTTGTGTGTCCATTGTAAAAATTGTAAATTAATAAGGGTGCAAAGATACAACTAATACCCTGCCCTCCCTAAACTTAATTGTTAAAGTCGAGTATTGGGCAGCAAACTGCTGATTTGCCTTAATCCTACCAATTCGTCGTGTCTTCCACCAAAAGGTCGATAATAAACCAATATGGTATAGTTGTTTTCTGTTTCCCAATAGTTCCCTTCCGTTAATGCAGGATTAGCAATAGCTTGTTGTTGCTTGCTGTCTTTGGTAACATAGGTATAACTATAATAACCTTGTTTCAGCAGTAATCGCTTGTAATACATGCCTTTACGTTCATCAAAATCCATCAATGAGGAATCGCTGATTTGATTTCCGGTGAGCTCTCCCATTAAATAGACTTGTTGATTGGGTATCGGGTTATTCGTTGCTAAACTAAACTCTACTTCGGCATAATCTGATTGCCACCATGGATTAACTGATTCGGTGGTAGAAATATCACTAAAGCCATTCAAATCTCGGTACCACAAATAACGCAAACTGGTTCTTATTGCATCCGTTTTTGCGTATACCAATACCGGTATAGATGTCCTAAAAATCCGCTCCACTCGGTCACTTTCAAATCGTAGACTGCGCAAATCTAACCACCTATATTCTTTTCCTGCAGGAAACAAACAATCTTGTTCGGCATTATATTCTAATAAACTACCTCGTATAAAACTGGGTTGTAATTTTTGAGCTGCATTATCCCATCTTCCATTTTGTAATATAGTTGTTTGAATTTGCTGTGGATTAATGGCACTTAATGGAGCGGTGTTAACAGCCAATTGAATTTTTTGGTGGGTTTGATTTAACTGTGCACTAAAGGGTTGTTGCATTTGTGCAGCTATTCCTACTTTATTATCTACCACATAAAATCTTTTGGTAAATAAGAGCTTAGCAGTGTCTGCATCTTGAAACACTTTTAAAATATAATTTCCACTACGGGTAGGTACTGCCGACCGTTCTGGCAATACTGCTTGGTAGTGTACATATTGCACTTGTGCTATAGAAGATACACGATATTGACTGATGCGATTCTGTTGAAATCCACGAATATAATCGAAAGGACTCCACTGTGCTTCTGTCCAATCGGCGTTACACAATTGATAAGTATAAAAATAATTTTTAGGATATGCACCTACATCATCAAAATGCAGTTCTAGTTGATCGCCAGAATTTAATCCAATAATGGGCAATGCCATCTGATTGTTTTGAGGAAACAATTTAACCGTTCTGATAGAAGTCATGAATACTTTATCTGGTTGTACTTGTCCTTGAACAATCGCATTAAAAAAAAGAAAAACGATAAAAACAATCTGCTTCATACGGTATAAACTTACTTAAACTATTCTATTATTAGTAGCTTTGGAATAGCCAAAATCGTACCAATTGAATTTTTCCTTTTACATAGCAAGAAGACTTGCCTTTAGCAAACAGCAGTCTTTTTCACGTTTTATCATCCGACTTTCGGTGGGTGCTAATACGGTTGGCATTGCTGCAATGATTATCACTTTGTGCTTTGTTAATGGATTTCAACAAACGGTTGCCAATAAAGTGTATAGCTTTTGGGGGCATATTCGTGTTCAACATTTTGAGCCAGATAAATCTTTAATGGCCGAAGAAATTCCAATTAAAAGAAATATTGGTGTAGAAAAACTAATCAAATCTCAAAAGGGTATTGCTTCTATTCAGGCTTTTGCCACAAAATCAGCCGTATTAGAAGCAAATAAAAATATTGAAGGCGTTTTATTAAAGGGGATTGAAGCTGCTTATGATAGCAGCAGCTTTAAACCATTTATTACCCGCGGTAGGTGGATCCATTTTTCTGATTCCATCTATAGTAAAGAAATATTGGTATCTGAACAAATTGCCAATATGTTAAATATCCAATTGAACGATACCGTCACGGTTTATTTTGTAGGAACAGACCAAAATAATACAAGCTATAGAAAACTTCGGGTATGTGGATTTTATAAAACTGGCATTGAGGAATACGATAAATTATTTTTGTTAGCAGACCTTAAATTAATTGCTAGGGTTAACAACTGGGGCGAAGATGAGATAGGCGGTTATGAAATTTTTGCTGCACCTGCATCCAATTACGATTCACTCAATACCATTTTAATGAACGAATTACCAACGGAATGGATGAGTAGAACAGTGGCATCTATTTACCCCAATGTATTTGATTGGTTAGATATTCAAGACATAAATAGAAATGTCATTTTCATTATCATGGCCATTGTTGCCATCATTAATTTAATTACTTGTTTACTCATTTTAATTTTAGAGCGAACCAAAATGGTTGGCTTATTAAAAGCATTAGGGGCAAGTGATGCTGCAATTATTAAAGTGTTTTTATATTATGCAGCTGTTATTGCAACCAGGGGCATTATTGGTGGCTTTATTTTTGGGATGGGAATCGTTTGGCTTCAACAGTATACCGGCTTTATTAGCTTAGACGAATCTGCTTATTATGTTAAAATTGCTCCTGTGCAAATTATTTGGTGGCAAATAATAATGGTTTGTGTAACTACTTTTTTGGTTTCGTTTTCGGTCATGCTTATTCCTGCATTACTGGTCAAAAAAGTGAATCCTATTACGGCTATTCAATTCAGATAAAAAGCTTATTGCTTTATTAAATGAGACAGTAAAATTCCTGCAGCAACTGCTGCATTCAGCGATTCTGCTCCACCTATTCTTGGAATATGTACTGGCGCATTGATCAATGGCATTAATGACGCGTTAATACCCTTAGACTCATTCCCTATTAACAGCACCCCCTCTTGAATGGTAGGCTGTTGATGTATAGATGCACCGTTAAGTAAAGCCCCATAAATAGGCACTGGAGCATCTGCTAAAAGTGTTGCTAAACTTCCATACCCCACTTTAACTCGTATAAAACTACCCATGGTGCTTTGTATTACTTTAGGGTTGTATTGTTCTACTGAATCTGTTGAAGCAAGAATGGTATCTATTCCAAACCAATCTGCTATGCGTATCAAGGTTCCCATATTTCCTGGGTCTTGTATTCCATCTAGTGCTAAAGTGATTTTGCCCTTTTTAGGCTTTTCGGCTTCAACCATTTGTTGTTCTGCTATGGCCAATACTTTGTTGGCGGTTTGCAAACCACTAATTTTTTGTAACTCCTCGGCTGTTACTCGAACTAAGGGGGCTTTTCCCATTAGCGGATGCTCCCATTCTTCTACCGCAACCAATTTTTGTACCTTGAAATGGCTGTTTAATAACTCGTCCACTCCTTTTACCCCCTCTACAATAAACAAGTTTAAAGCGTCTCTTTGTTTTTTGTGGTACAAACTTTGAATATATTTGGCCTCAATCTTGCTTAACATTGTCTATGCAGTTTATAATAAATAAGAGATTCAGTGTGTTTTTCGGGTTATTCTTTACCTTGATGCTACTGGGCTCTTGTTCTGAACAAAGGCGAACCTGGGTGCGGAATTATCCCAAGAACAAGCCTTTTGTTTACAATAACCAAATTAATCTTCAGGGCAATTTTTCCAAAGATGAGAAAAAACGTTTATTAAACGACTTGCAAAATTATTGGGACGATAGCTTGAAAGTTCCAAAACAACAGCAATTTGGATTGTTTTATAAAATTAAAAATCCTGCTGTTTTTGATACCGCCAATATTAGTAGCTCGGCCTTATTCATGAATTCTTTTTTAAATGCACAAGGTTATTATTATGCAGTTTTATCCAATCGTTTTTCACTCGACACGGTAAAAGATCAAATCAGAGCAAGTGTTTACATGAATATTGATGCGGGTAAAAATATTACCATTGATCAGGTAAACTATGAAATGAACGACTCTAGTTTACAAAAAATTGCTAAAACATTATCGGGCAAGAGTTTACTAGAAAAAGGCAATCCTTATTCTAAACAAATCATCAGTAATGAATTGGATAGAATCGTTGGTATTTTTAGAAGAAATGGGTACTTTAAAATTACCAGAGAAGACGTATATGCTTATGTAGACTCGAATAATACCAATCTATTTGCTTTAACCCTAGATCCATTTGAACAAGCAAAACTTTTGTCTGAAGTTGCCAAAGCAAAAAAAGAAAATCCCAATTGGGATATTACCATCAGGCAAAGAGAGGTAGAAGACAGTTCAAGACTATACAAATACCATATTGGAGATTTATATTATTATCCTGAAACTAAAATCACCGATGTTCCAGATAGTTTGATTCTTGATAAATCTTTCCTTGAAAAAAGAAACAACGAATCTATCATGCGGTACAAAAAAGGACTATTTAATTTTAGGCCTTTAAAGGAAGATACTTATTTTAAGAAAGGGGATATTTATAGTGAAGACAAGTATTTCAAAACAGCCAATGCTTTGGGTCAATTAGCTGCTTGGCAAAACGTAGACATTAGACCTTCCATTAGAGATAAAGATACGCTAGACATGTATTTTTATATGACTCCTGCGGTTAAACAAAGTTTTACGGTAGACTTAGAAGCCAGCCGAAACATTGCAGATATTGGTGTTACGAATTTATTGGGGATCACCACTAACCTATCCTATAACAATCGCAATGTTTGGAAGAACGCAATTCAATCCATTGCCACTTTTAGAACGGGAGTTGAATTAAATATTTTAAATACGAGTAATCAACCCGATCAGTTATTACAAACCTTCTTAATTAATATAGGACATACTTATGTTTTCCCTGGTATTGTGCAGCCTTTTAAAAGGTGGAAAGCTTTAAACAATATTGATAATAGAAGAACACTTTGGTCTGTAAATGGTGGTTATGTTGATAGAAGAAATTTTTACACCATCCGCACTTTAACTACCAGCTTTGGATACGAATGGAAGAAAGGAAACAATTCCTTCTTATATAAGCCCATCAATGTAGAATTGTATTTTATTGACAAATTAGATTCGCTAGACCAATTAATTATTAAGAATCCTTTTCTAAAAGCTTCTTTTAACGAAGGAAGTATTGTAAGCCAAAGTTTATCTTTTGTTAGAACAACCAATGGCATTAACAATCCAAATAAAAGTAAATTCTATCGGATCGCCATTGAAGAAGCAGGTGGGCTATTCGGTTTTGTACCCGGGCTTAAAGGCAATATATATCGTTACTTAAAAGTAGAAACAGAATACAAGCAATCTGTAAAATTTCCAAAATCTGAATTAGCTTATAGGGCATTTGCCGGTTTAGGTTATAATTATGGGGGCGATACCATTATTGGTCCAACCCTACCTTTCTTTAAACAGTTTTCTGCGGGTGGCCCCAACAGTATGCGTGCTTGGAGATTAAGGCAGCTGGGTTTAGGTAGCTCTAATCAAAGTGAACAGGATACAGCGATTAACGCTTTTCGTGATCGCTTTGGAGACATGCAACTAGAGTTCAATATGGAATATCGTTTTCAGTTGGCCACTATTGGAAGTTTCAAAATTGGATCGGCACTTTACGCGGATATTGGAAACGTTTGGAATATTAGAAAAGCAGCTTCTACCGATCCTGATACACGCTTTTCACTAAATAGTTTTACCAGAGATATGGCCATTGGTATTGGAACAGGATTAAGATTCGATATGTCTTATTTTTTAATTCGTCTAGATTTTGCTTACAAATTAAAAGACCCATTAAGGGCTGCAAATAATGGTTGGATGAGCATCAAAGACTTTACTTGGAACGATATAAGACCCAATGGAGTTAGGGTACCCAACTTTGCGCTACAATTAGGTATTGGATTGCCCTTCTAATAATTTAAGCTGATTTATTGCGGCTTCAAAGCCCTCCATGGTTTGGGCATCTTCTACTTTAAAATCACCAATACGGGTTCTTCTTAAACTACTCATATATCCTCCAACACCCAAGGCTTTTCCAAAGTCGTTGGCTAGGCTTCTAATATAAGTACCAGTTGAACAAACCACTTTAAAATGAACGATTGGTAATTCAATTTTTTCAATTTCAAATGCGTGTATGGTAATTGGCCTCGGCTCTAATACTACATCAACCCCCTTTCTTGCAGCTAAATAAACGGGTTTACCGTCTTGCTTAATGGCTGAATGGATGGGCGGCACTTGCATGATTAGGCCAATAAATTCCTGTGTAGCTTGATGAATCTGTGCTTCAGTTAAGTGTTCATATGAACAAAATTGGGTTGGCGCTGATTCTAAATCGTAAGTTGGGGTAATAGCACCGAGTGTAAAAGTACCCGTATACTCTTTTTCCATACCCATGTATTCATTAATCTTCTTGGTAAACTTTCCAGTGCAAACAATTAGTAACCCAGTTGCTAGTGGATCCAATGTTCCAGCATGCCCTACTTTCACGATTCTGGTGATATTCCTAATTTTCCTTACTACGTCAAAAGAAGTCCAATCCAGTGGTTTATCAATTAATATTGCTTTACCTTCTAAATAGGGTTGCAAAGCAGGATGAATTTCTTTTTGCTTCATTTTATTTTAGTTCACTCCATAAAGAATCCAACACTGGATTGGGTGCAAAGGAACTCTTTTTATAAGGAACTGCAAATTCATTCGCATGTTTAATTCTTTCATCTGTTGCAGGATGAGAAAGCATAAAAGAAAATGCATCTGGAATTTCTGGAGTATTTTCTTTTAATCGTTGCATTAATTTTTTCATCGCTAGTGGATGAATACCGTTCTTCACCAATAGTTTCATTCCTTCTTCATCTGCATTGGCTTCAATTCCTCTAGAAAAGTGCATTGTTCTAAGTCCTTCTGCATTTTCAACAACAATTGAAAAAATACCAGATACATCATTTAAAACAACAGATACCATTAATCCTGTTGCAGCACTTCTCAATATTGATTTCAAACTATGTCGCTCGTTAATATGGGCTGCTTCATGTCCTAGTAAAGCTGCCAACTCATCTGGAGATTTCATTGCTTTTATGATACCCGTATAAACCACAATATTTCCACCAGGTATTGCATAAGCATTCACTTCTTTGTTTTTTACAACAGTTAATTGAATAGGATAGTCTTTACTGAGCTTTAACTCTTTTGCAAATTGCTGTAAAAGAGCCGTACGCTTTTCATCTATGGTTTCTCCTCGCATCATAGATTCATGCATTTTCTCTCCCAGCGCTATTTCTGTTTTAGGCTTAATTAATTTTAAGCCTGCCCAGGGAACAATTGTTGAAATGGCCCAATACACGCCAGAAAATAACAGTACAACCATCAACAATAATGTAAAGGCATTCATTCTTAATAAGGATCCTGCAAAAGATGAATCTTTACGTTCGAGTTGTTGCTTTAAGGCCTGAACAAAGGATGCGTTTACACTAAAAGAAATATAATTGGTAGCGTCTTTATTCAAGAAAACAAATAATTCATTACCAGTTTGTTGAATCTTACTCTGATCATATGGAAAAAACAAAACCGAATCTTCTTTATTCCAGTACTGACCCAATTGAATAAAAATACCTTCAGTATTAAAATACATCAATGCTGGTTTTGCACCAGCCTGCATTCCATCAAAAAAATTTACTGGATAAACTTGCTCCATTATATAATAAATCCAAAGTCTAAAAAGTCTGCAATATCTTCTCCTGTTGCATCACTATAATTGGCTTGTGTTTGTCTTAGCTCGTCAAATACAATTGTTCCATCTAATGAAATATGATCCATAATAAACTTAGTAGACCTTACAATAATCCATGGAGTTGCCAATCCCAATGTAAATACAAACAAGAGTAGATTAACTAGAATTAAAAGAAGAAAATCATCGCCTTTTGCGGTTGATCTAATTAGCATGGTTTGGTCATCCTTGGTAAGCCTTAAATTATCAACAAAATAATTAAACAGATCTTTTTGCCACCAGAAAAAGTAAATACCAAATGTGATAATAGTTAGGATATATCCTTTAACATTTAACCAAAAATATTCACCTCCTACCCCTTTGTATGCAAATCTTGCATCCCCAATTTTTACATTACAAAGTAGGTACCTTCTCAAATTCATGGCAAACCAAGCCCCATAAATGCCAAATGTAAAAATGGTTAATAAAGTTCCTTTAATACATAAAAAAAACAATTCCCATTTATCGCCCATGTAGCCAAATCGAATACCACTCCAAACAGTTTTGGCAAACCGATATCTATAAGAACCATGAATTGCAAAAGGAATAATCAATACTAGAATTATATACAACAAAACAATTCCTACCAATTCCTGCTCATTTAAAGCTAAATAAACTACTAATGCATATACCCCCAGTAAGAGTAAAAATGCTTTGATAAATCCTTTAAACATTTCTGATCCTGTACCAGTAAATACAAAGGGTTGATTATTAAAAATGGTATTCCCGTAAAAGAAATGTAGCGTTCTGGCTTTAGCCCAAGGATAATACAAACCAAGGGTAATGATCGTGAGTATAATATTCACTAACTGAATTTTGAAATACTCAAATCCACTTCCCTTGAAAACGAGATTATATTTATTATATTCCATATTATAAATATATTAATACGCTCTCGCAAAAAGAACTCTTTGGGTAGATTTTTTTCCAGACAAAATACATTGCCCATCCTCTTGAGGATTATCCAAAGGAATACAACGGATGGTGGCTTTTGTTAACTCTTTAATTTTGTCTTCTGTTTCTGCTGTTCCATCCCAATGTGCAGACACAAAACCTGCATTCGTATCTAAGATTTGTACAAACTCATCCCAACTATCCGCTTTTCGAATATTTTCTTGTTGAAATGCTTTTGCTTTATTGTACATAGACACTTGAATAATGTCTAGTAAGTCTTTCACATAAGTCGCAATTCCTTCCAATGCTACCGTTTGTTTTTCTTTAGTATCTCTTCTAGCTACTTCTACTACTTTATTCTCTAAATCTCTTGCACCTATGGCAATTCTTACAGGTACTCCTTTTAATTCATACTCTGCAAATTTCCACCCTGGTCTACTATTATCTGAATCATCATATTTAACTGTAATGCCCAATGAAACCATTTCTTTTTTCATTTGATGCACTACTTCATCAATTTGAGCTTTCTGCTCTTCGCCTTTATAAATAGGAACAATCACCACTTGTATTGGAGCAATTCGAGGTGGTAAAATCAAGCCGTCGTCGTCACTATGCGCCATCACCAATCCCCCAATTAAACGGGTACTAACGCCCCAACTGGTTGCCCATACATAGTCTAATTTATTTTGCTTATCACTGAATTTTACATCAAATGCTTTTGCAAAATTTTGTCCTAAAAAATGAGAAGTACCTGCTTGCAATGCTTTACCATCTTGCATCAAAGCTTCTATACAATACGTGTCTTCGGCACCTGCAAAGCGTTCGTTTGGAGATTTAACTCCTTTAATCACCGGCAGTGCCATCCAATTTTCTGCAAAGTCTGCATACACATCTAACATACGCTTAGTTTCTTCAATGGCTTCTTCTGCTGTTGCATGTGCAGTATGACCTTCTTGCCACAAAAACTCTGCGGTTCTTAAAAACAATCTGGTTCTCATTTCCCATCTTACCACATTTGCCCACTGATTAATCAACAATGGTAAATCACGATAACTTTGAATCCATCCTTTATAGGTATTCCAAATAATGGCTTCACTTGTTGGTCGTACTACTAATTCTTCTTCTAATTTTGCTTCCGGATCTACCATTAATTTCCCTTTATTGTTGGGATCGGTTTTTAATCTATAATGGGTTACTACGGCACATTCTTTTGCAAAACCTTCTGCATTTTTTTCTTCTGCCTCAAATAGACTTTTGGGCACAAAAAGCGGGAAATAAGCATTCTGGTGACCAGTATCTTTGAACATTTTATCCAACACATCTCGCATATTTTCCCATAATGCAAAACCATAGGGCTTAATGACCATACATCCTCTTACAGCAGAGTAATCTGCCAAATTGCCCTTGATAATTAAGTCGTTATACCACTGCGAATAGTCTTGTGCCCTTGACGTTATTTCCTTACCCATAAATTATTTTGTTTTTTTTAACCTACTCAACACTAACATTTGTTAGTTGGCATGTATTTTGCCATGATATTGAAAGGAGTTACTAATCGCAAATGTATGTAACTTCACCCAACCAAATTGATGAACCTAAAAAGGAAAATCATGAAAAAAACAGTATTAAGTGCTTTTATTGCTGCTACCCTATTAAGTGGATGTAGCACTGCCTATCAAATAGGACAAACTCCTGATGATGTATATTTTTCTCCAGGGCAGGAAGTTGAAAGTTATGCATCAAACAATAATAGAAATAACGAAGATCGTTATCAAGAATACGTGAGCACTATGGACGATCGCTATCTACGCATGAGGGTAGCAAATAGAAACCGTTGGAGTACCATCGATAATTTTAGCTATTGGAACGATATGCGTCACGATTTTACTCCATTTAGTTTTAATCATTTCAATTCCTTTAATCCTTGGATTCAAGACCCTTTCAGATTTAATATGAACCCATGGAGTATTGGTTTTGGATTTAGACCAGGCATCAATGCATGGAATAACTTTTATGGCGGTGGTTGGAATGGTGGAATTTTTGGGAATCGAATGGGCTGGGGAAATCCTATGTTCTCTGTGTTAAACTATGCAAATCCCAAATTGATTACCCCTTCTTTTAATGCTGGCTCAAACCTAAATGCATTGAGAAATAGAAACTATAACAATAGTAACAATGTAAAAGGGGGAAATTGGTACGCTCCTGGTGGAACCAATAGCAGCAATAATTTTGGAAATTTAGTGAAACGTGTGTTTGCTAGTCCTAGCACTCCTGGTGGATCTGCTACAACTTATGATCGATCTATTAGAACTTTTGGCAATAGCTCTAGCGGAACTCCTTCAACTAGCAGCAGTGCTGGTGGTGCGAGCGGTGGATTTAAAAGTACTGGATCTAGTACCAGCACAGGACGTGGTGGTAGAAACTAATTAACCTTTTGTATGAAAAAATATTTCGGCTTTTTATTAAGCGGACTGGCCATTTTTGCTCAAACCGCAACAGCACAAACCCCTGAAGAAGCACTTAGAGCTTCTTGGTTTACGCCTAACGGAACCGCCAGAAATATGGCAATAGGCGGAGTGATGGGCTCTTTAGGAGGAGACATTACTGCTAACCACGTAAACCCCGCGGGTATTGGATTATATAAAACAAGAGAGCTGGTTTTATCACCAGGATTTTTGCTCAATAATAATAAATTCAATTACCGAGGAACAGACTCTAGTACCAACAGATCTGGAATGGCTTTAGGAACAAGTGGACTTGTTTTAGGAGGAATGAATAGATCGGGTTATAGTAAATGGACCAGTTCTGCATTTGCCATTTCAGTAAATCAGTTGGCGAATTATAATAATCAAGTAAGTTTTAGTGGTCAAAATAATTTCAGCTCATTTACCGAAAAATATTTAGAAGAATTAACCCGTGATAGAGCCGATACAAATGCTGCTTTGAGCAATTATATTTTTGGGTCTTCCTTGGCTTTCAGAACTTTTTTAATTGATACTTTAAGAGGGCCTGGTGGTTCAGTTGCTGGATACCAAAGCCTAGTTCCAATTTCGTCTGGTGTTACCCAATCTTACAACTCAAGAACGAGTGGTGGTTTTAATGAAATTGCTTTGGGGGTTGCAGGAAATATGGCGGATAAACTTTATGTAGGAGGTAGCTTTACAATTCCCCTTATTAAATACACTAGAGAATTGGTTTACAGTGAAAGAGATATTACCAACGACCCTACCAATCAATTTAACTTTTTTGAATACAGGGAAACCTATACTTCTCAGGGTGCTGGTATAGGATTGAAATTAGGAACCATCTATAAGCCTACTGAATTTGTACGAATTGGATTTGCATTCCATAGTCCGCAAATAATCTCAATGACCGATCGAATTCGCTCTTCAATTAATGCAGACACCGAGGGCTATGCTGGACGACGCTCAGAGAGCAGTGACAATTTAAACAATGGTCGCGCTGGTACCAGCAAATATAGTATGACCACCCCATGGAGAGCCATAGGTAGCTTTAGTCTTGTTTTTAGAGAAATCAAAGACACTCGCTTACAAAGAGGGTTTATTAGTGCCGATATTGAATATGTTCATTACAAAGGAGCAAGATTTGCTGTAACCGGAGAAAATGCAGCAGATATAGGTTTTCGCGATTATTACTCCGCGTTAAATGAAGCCATCATTGATAATTATAAAGGCAATATCAACGCAAAAATTGGAGGCGAATTAAAATTCAATACCATCATGTTTAGATTGGGGGCGGCTTATTTTGGTAGCCCATACCAAGATGAAGCTATAAGAGCCAGCAGAATGATTGGTACTGGTGGATTAGGATATCGCAATAAAGGCATTTTTATAGACCTATCCTATTCGCATATCATGAATAAGGATGCGGTATTTGCGTATCGTTTAAATGATAAGCCCAACACATTTGCAGAACAGCGTGGCAACAGAGGAAATATCATGCTAACGCTAGGATTTAAATTATAATCCTAGCCATTAAGCAACTACTTCTCCTTCTAAGTCGTAATCGTAGGCTTTGGTAATTTTTACCTGCACAAATTCACCAATGGGTAATTTTTTTGTGCTGTGAATGACTACTTCATTGTCTACTTCTACACTGTCAAATTCTGTTCTACCTAAGTAACGTCCTGCTTCTTTTTTATCAATTAATACTTTAAAAACCTTTCCAATTTTTTCTTGGT
>JBMLPQ010000246.1:0-6221 GCA_049242025.1 Sediminibacterium sp. | reverse complement strand
AACTTTGGATTGCACGTATTAATGCTGCAGTAAGAGAAGAAGGAATGACTTACAGTCAGTTCATCAACAAACTAAGTGTAAAAGGAATCGATTTGAACCGTAAGGTTTTAGCTGATTTAGCAATGAATGAGCCAGCTTCTTTCAAAGCATTGGTTAATTCAGTAAAATAAATTGCCCTAAAAAACTTAAAAAGCCAGATGATTCAAACATCTGGCTTTTTTTATTTCTATAATCCATAACAAGGGTTATTTTTACATCCTAATTTTAAAAAAGGAAAACTCCCTGATGAATAATACCTACACTTCTCTGGTGAACCAGACTTTTCACTTTCCACAAGAAGGATTTGATGTAAGCGACGAAGGATACTTAGAATTTAATGGTGTTGATATCAAGAAGTTGATAGATAAACATGGTACACCATTGAAATTGACTTATTTGCCAAAGATTGGAATGCAAATTAATAAGGCAAAAAATATGTTTGCCAATGCATTCAAGAAACATAAGTATGAAGGGGAGTATTTTTATTGTTATTGTACCAAGAGTTCACACTTTTCATTCATTGTAGAAGAGGCGTTGAAGCATAATATTCATTTAGAAACTTCTTATGCATATGATATCGAAATCGTTAATCGATTATATCAACGCAGAAAGATTAATAAAGAAACCTTTATTATTTGCAATGGCTATAAACAAAAACAATACACTTCTAGGATTGCTAAATTGATTAATTCGGGCTTTAAAAATGTAGTGCCTATTCTTGATAATAAAGAAGAACTACAAGCTTATAAAAGAAGTGTTCGTTCAAATACACCTTTTTCATTAGGGATTAGGGTTGCTGCAGAAGAAGAACCCAACTTTCCATTTTACACTTCTCGTTTGGGTATCCGAGCGAAAGATATTCTGGAATTTTACGTAGACGAAATTGAAGGCAACGAAAATAAGTTTCAATTGAAAATGTTACATATTTTCTTAAATAAAGGAATCAAAGATGATATTTATTACTGGAGCGAATTAAATAAAATCATCAATCTTTATTGCCAATTAAAAAAGATTTGTCCTGAATTGGATTCAATCAATATTGGGGGAGGATTTCCAATCAAGCATTCATTAGGTTTTGAATATGATTATCAGTTCATGATCAATGAAATTGTAGGAAATATCAAGAAAGCATGTAAGAAATCAAAAGTTCCAATGCCCAATATCTACACTGAATTTGGCAGTTTTACAGTGGGGGAGAGTATGGCACATATCTATAGTGTAATAGGAGAGAAAATTCAGAATGATAGAGAGTGTTGGTATATGATTGATTCTTCCTTCATTACTACTTTACCAGATACTTGGGGTATTGGCGAAAAGTTCTTAATGCTTCCTGTAAATAAATGGGACAACGAATACCAGCGAGTAGTTTTGGGTGGTATCACTTGCGATAGCCATGACTATTATGATTCCGAAGAACATATTAATGAAGTGTTTTTACCTAAACTTACCACAGTAGATAAAAAAGAAGTAGAGTCAAATAAAGAGCCCTTATATGTTGGTTTCTTTCATACGGGAGCTTACCAAGATCAAATTAGCGGTTATGGTGGAATCAAGCACTGTTTAATCCCTTCCCCTAAACATGTTATAGTTGAACTAGATAAGACGGGTAAAATGATTGATTGGGTGTATGCAAAAGAGCAAACAGCACAAAGTATGTTAAAGATTTTGGGGTACCTGCGTTAATTGCTTACTTGATATTGCCCAAAAGCAGTCTATTTGTAATCTTAAATTGCTGTAGGAACTTAATTAATAATGCGGTCAAAGAAAATACAATTAGAAATATCAGCAATGATTCTAAATGTGAAACCCTTACCTGTGCCTTATCTTTTACAATGAAGTCATAAATTGATATTTGAAACAATGGGTGAAATAAGTAAAAACCCAATGAATTATTGTTTATCCAAAGCAGGAATTTATGTTGCAGCCATTGTTGAGGTGCAATAAATGCCAAAACAAATACCACTAAAGCTGCATTAAATACCATGTAAGGCCATACTAGTATCAGATTGCCAGCATGTTTGTATACAAAAAATACAACTACTCCAAAACTGATTGTTAAAATGAGTATAATCTGTTCTATTTTAAATTTTAGCGGAATGAGATTGTTTCTAATACTAAATCCTAGTATGAAAAAGAATAAATAGGCAAAGAGTCGTTTATCTCCAAGCCAATACAATGGAAGTTGCTTAATCGGAATACTAGTATCTCTATAAATATTATACCAGATTATACTAACTAATGCAGTAACAGTCAAAAGCAACCCAATAGGTATATTCCATCTAAGTACACTGTAACATAAAAAAGCTCCAATTAATAATGAAGGGATATACCATAAATGGTAATAAGGGTAAATAATATTTGATATTTCCAATTCATAAATGCCATTATCATTGAATTGAAAAGGTAAAAACATTAGACTAGCTATACACCAAGGAATAATTAATCTAGACCACATTCTCTTAATATAGCCTGAAAAACCTTCTTTGAAAGTGCTTATTTTAACTAAAAATCCACTGATCGCCATGAATAATGGCATATGGAAGAAATACATGAAATACAAAAATGTACTCTTAGGTAAGCAATGCGTCATAACAACCATCAAGACTAATAAACCTTTTGCACCATCTAATCCAGGGAATCGTATGGGCAGTTCTTTAAATTTTGTTTCTTTTAAAGTTGTCCATATTGCTTTTATTTTGGCATTTGATTTTTTCATAAAACTCAAAATAGTTAGGTTGATAGCTAACTTAAACGAAGCCGAATTTTGTATATTTCTTAGCAAAAGGTACTGGATATTTCGGATTGTTTAACTGCGTTTTTTTAATTAGTTTTATTATATGAATAAAATATTTTTATTGTTTGTTTTAGTCTTCGGTAGTATAAACAGCATACAAGCTCAATCAGCAGAAGATTCTATTAAGGCAACTATTCGTAAAATGTTTTTCGCAATGATAGAATCAGATGGTGCAATGTTACAAGATTGTTTTACAGAAAATGCAATCATGCAAACCATCACAACCAATAAAGAAGGTAAGTTGATTGTTCGAAACGATTCAGTAGCTGCCTTTATTAGACAAGTATCAAATATGCCAAAGGGATTGGCCGATGAGCGTATTGTATTTGATATAGTTAAAGTAGACGGGCCTTTAGCCAGCGTTTGGACGCCATACCTTTTTTATAGAAGAGCAGACTTTAGTCATTGTGGCGTCAACTCTTTTCAATTGGTAAGAAATAATGATAAATGGAGAATCCAATACCTAATTGATACAAGAAGAAAAACAGGTTGTAAAGAATAAAATTATTCTTCTTCCTTCAGTTCTGCTAATAACGACTTTAGCTGTTCAATATACTTTCCATACAGTTTTCTAATATACCATTTGGTAAAATACACTAGGCCAAATATCAATGCGATTGAGTACCCAATGATAAATCCTATGTATACCCCCTCCGTTACTTTTAGTTTAGTAGATAAGTTGTCTAATATTGCTATTGGTTCCTTCTCGTTCAATCCTAAATAAAAGGCTAATAAAAAACAGATGGGAAGTAAAGCCATATTAAATTGGAAATACCTGCGCGTAAAATCCTCTAACATTTTAATCAATTGTTGAAGATTTCCTTTTATAGGTAAAACTGAATGTTCAAATTCATTGATTTTCTTTAGAAGGTAGAACAAAATAAAAGTAAAGGGTATAAATATGGTACTGGATAATCCAAAGTAAATTTTTAAGGAAGAGTGTGAACTAAATAAGGTAATACCAATAAATAAAAACACCACTAAGGCACAGGATACAATTTCGAACCAAAGGCTTTTTTTAATTTTACTAAGTACAGTGTTAGCTTTACCTTTTAATAAGTTAGCAAAATTATGCTCGGTCTTATCTAAACTGCCTTCTATTAGTTTCTGGTTAATCAATCCTTTTAAATCATCTAATTCCATAATGTTACATTTAGATCCTTTCAAAATTTTTTAATGTAGCTTCCCGAAGTTTTACTTTAATCCTATTCATCTTTACAGCAATATTATTTGCGGTAATGCCAATTATTTCACTTATTTCTGCGTAACTATAATCTTCTAAATAAAGCATTACAATCGCCTTGTCAATTTTGGAGAGGGAAGCAATTGCTTTATACATTGCTTGTGTTTTTTCTTCAATTGAATCTTTTTCCGTAAAATGAATATGATCTGGCATTTCAGCAACGGAGTCAATAAAATCTTTCTTTTTTTCTTTTCGAAAAAAAGTAATTGCGGTGTTGAGTGCAACACGGTACAGCCAAGTAGAAAATTTAGCATCTCCTCTAAATTGTCCATATGCTTTCCATGCTTGTAAAGTAATTTCTTGAAATAAGTCTTCCTTGTCTTCCTGCCAATTCAAATATAGATTACATACTTTATGTATGATTTTCTGATGTTGGTTCAACAGTTGAATAAAAGATTTGTCAGCAGCCTGCATGTTCCTTAGTACTTTACTGGTGTAAGTTGATATCCTTTTTCTTTTAGTAAAGCAATTACTCCCTCTTTCCCGCCTAGATGCGCAGCCCCAACTGCAAAAAATGAAGGTTGAATTTGAATTGAATGAATGATTGATGGAATCCAGTTTTTGTTTCTTTTAATAAGCATGTTCTGTTCAAAAGCATCAGTCATTTGTTGTTCTTGCATAAATTGATAGATACGTTCTACATCATTTTGTTTATATACTTTAATCAACTCATTCATTTGTAATTTTACGCTATCAAAATTGGATACCATTTTTTTAAATTCTGTAATTTGATCAGATAGTGGTTGTGCATTAATTGCTGCAACCTGATCTGAAATGGTTTCCAATCCCCCTACGGGGATACCTGCTTCTTGAGCACTTTTCATAAATACAGTTTCTGGCTGTATGAAGTCGGTACATGGAACTGTTTTTAAAGTAAGCATACTTACTCCTAAAAAAGGTTTAAATTGATTGAATAGCTTGAGCGAAGCGCCGGTAATTTTTTGAAAATTGGTATTGATGGTTTCAAAATCACTTCCTATTAATTTGTCAAGGGTAGTTCCGTCTAATTGCATCATCAGCATCATTTCTTGTTGAATATTCGGCTGAGATAAATCTATTTCAAGGAATAATTTTTTAGAAGACTTGATTTTTTCGGATAAAACGGGTGTGAAGCTAAAATCTGAAGCGCAAATAATATGTGAAGTTCCAAAAAGGTAAGAAGGGGTTTTTAGGCCATTCCCTCGAATTTCCCATAACAAAGATTGAGTTGTTTTTTGAGCGCCTACCGAAAAGCTTAGCAATGACGCCAGAATCAATAATACCCAACTACGCATAACATAAATTTATCTATTTGTATCAATAGTTACTTAAATATTACAAGTTTGACCTTTTGTTTTTCATTCAGTATACTTAGTATTGGCTGGTGTATTTGATTTAACCAGTTTGGTTAGCTTTTGTCCTTAAATAAAAGAGGTTACCTTTAGTAACCTCTTTTCAAATATTCCTCAACCTAGTAAACCTTATTGATTAGTTTATACTAATTTGTTTTGGTGCATTTTTAATTTCCTCTTTTTTAGGAAGTAATAATTTTAGTACACCGTTCTCATATCTTGCTTGAATCGCATCTGCATTTATTGCATCATCAATAGAGAAACTTCTTTTAAAACTTTTGTAAGTGAATTCTTTTCTAATTGTTTTGTAGTTTTTCTCTTCGTTGGTCTCTTTCTTTTCATAAGAAATGGTCAACAAGCCTTTGTCTACATGAATAGAAAAATCTTCCTTATTTCTTCCTGGGGCATTTAATTCTAAATGAAATGCATCGGTGGTTTCATGAATATTTACTGAGGCAGTTGGATAGCCACTTGGAATGGTACTTCCAAAATTACTTGGGAAAGCATTGAATAATTCATCAAATACGCTGGTGTTGTTGTTTTTTAAGATAGACATGGTTATTTAGTTTTAATGTTTAATAATTTCTAAATAGGTAACAAATCATATTCCACCTACTAAAATCATATTTTTTGTCATCAGAGACAATTATTTACATGACACAATGGCAAATTATTTATAAAATAGAGTCATTATGACATTTTAAAAAGTCTAGATTGGATAATCGCATTCATTGTTATAACTTTGTACTCTAAATTATCATTATGTATCCAGCAGAAATTGTGCTGCCAATGAAGGCAGAATTAACAGATGAAG
>JBMLPQ010000245.1:0-13769 GCA_049242025.1 Sediminibacterium sp. | reverse complement strand
GATTGCTTCTGTAACCGAACAGTTATTAAATTCTTCAGAAAAAAGATTATTAAAAGAAGAAGTAGATGCTGAAGATATTGCAGAGAGTATTGCAAAAGCCACTGGAATTCCTGTTGCCAAAATGCTGCAAGGGGAAAGAGAAAAACTATTGCACTTAGAAGATGAATTGCATCGTCGGGTGGTAGGTCAAGAAGAAGCCATTAGCGCAGTATCCGATGCAATCAGAAGAAGTAGAGCAGGATTACAAGATCCGAAAAAGCCAATTGGTTCATTTATTTTCTTGGGTACTACTGGAGTAGGTAAAACAGAATTAGCTAAAGCATTAGCCGATTATTTATTTGACGATGAAACGATGATGACACGCATAGATATGAGTGAGTATCAAGAAAAGCATACCGTATCTCGTTTAATTGGAGCGCCTCCTGGTTATGTTGGTTATGATGAAGGTGGTCAATTAACCGAAGCAGTTAGAAGAAAACCTTATAGTGTTGTATTATTAGATGAAATAGAAAAAGCTCATCCTGATGTTTGGAATATTATGTTGCAAGTATTAGATGATGGAAGATTAACAGATAATAAAGGTAGAATGGTGAATTTTAAGAATACCATTATTATCATGACCAGTAATATTGGTAGCCATTTAATTCAGGACGCATTTGAAGGTATTGATGAAGCTGGCATTGAAGAAGCAACTGAAAAAGCAAAGTCAGAAGTGATGCAATTGCTCAAACAAACTATTCGACCTGAATTTTTAAATAGGGTAGATGAGATAATCATGTTTAGTCCTTTAAATAAAGTACAATTAAGAGGAATAGTTAGTATACAGTTGGAAGGACTCAAAAAATTAGTAGCTGAGAACGATATTACTTTAAAGTTCAGTGATTATTTGATTGAGTACTTGATTGATCAAGGCTTTGATGCACAGTTAGGCGCAAGACCATTAAAGCGATTAATTCAAAAGTTGATTGTGAATGCTTTAAGTAAAAAAATCTTGTCTGGTGACATAGATAAATCGCAACCAGTTTTGGTAGATGTATTCGACGGATTAGTGGTATTTAGAAATGAATAGCTTTCTAGTTATTTGCAAATTTGTATTGAAATTAGTAACTTTAAAGAAACTATTGTATGCGTTTCATACTCTTTTGTTTAGTCGCTAATTTCAGTAATTTTTTAATAGCACAAAGTGTGACAGTTGCTAGACCAACTCATCATTTTGTTGAAGTGTATGATGAACGAGGTAAACTATTAAATAACAATGTTCCAGGTGTGAAGGGTAGCCCTTTATGGAAGGAGGAATCGCGTAATGCGAATATTGAATTATTTAATGGAAGAATGTATAAAAATTTAAAAGTAGTTATAAACCTAGTGAATGGTCAAATTAATTACATTGAAAATAATTCGGAGTTTCAAACAGTAGAACCAATTAAAAAAGTTACTATTTATCATAACGAAGAGGGCGTTAATGATTCTACGCAATTCATTCGATTGACTCCCTATGATTCATCATTGTATCAGGTGAAAGCTAAAGGATTAAATTATAATTTGATCAATCGCTTGCATAAAAAAATAGTTGATAATTATGATTACGGAAAATCTTCTAGTAATTTAACGTTCCAATCATTCAATGATTATTATCTCCTCAATAACAACAATAATGTTTTCGTTCCTATAAAAGGAAAGTCTTTAGAAGAGTTGTTTCCAAATGACATAGATAAAGTAGCTCAACTTTTTCCAAAATTGAAAAAAAGAAAAAGTTTAAGTATGCAAGAGATCAGTTTAATCATTGCTGTGTTGTAAAAAAAGTTTTTTGTTAAACTTTATTTAACAGGCAACGGCATGGTTTTAGGATGCGTCTATCTAAAAAACAATAGATGGCATAATACTACACTAAAACCTTCAACCATGAAAAAAACAACACCCTTTAAGTTGATTGCTATTTCAGCAATTCTAGTGTCTATTATGTTTGCCGCATGCAATAAAACTTCATCTGTAGAAAATCCTATAGGAATGCAGTCTGTATCTCTTTATTTAACAGACGCGCCTGGTGTTTTTGACAATGTTTTTGTTGATATCAAATCAGTTTCATTGCTAATTGATACTAGCAAAGACACACGCAAAAAAGATACCTGTGATTGGGATCGAATAGGTAGTTCAAGACATGCTAAAAATGATTCCTCATTGGTATGGCAAGACCTAGGTGTTAAAGCCGGTGTATATGATATTTTAAAGTTGCGCAATGGAGTAGATACTTTGTTGGCTTCAAGAACTGTTTACAATGGGGCCATTCGATTAATTAAAATTGAATTAGGGACCAATCATAGCTTGATTAAAGATAGTGTTCGCTATCCTTTAAACATGCCAGTTAATGAAAAGTCTTATGTATTGATAAAATTAAAAGGGAACGAGTGGGACGAGTTCATGCCAAATACATCTAGACTATGGTTAGATTTTGATATTAGCAGATCAATCATCGAAAAAAACAATCAATTTTATTTGAAACCTTATATCAAATTTTTTACTGTTAAATCTACTGCAGGCATTTCAGGAAAAGTAACTCCTAAAGAAGCACAAGCGGTGATTACGGTATTTAACAGTTCAGATACTGCATATGCATTGCCTAATCATGAAGGATATTTTAAAATTCGTGGTCTAAAAGATGGTAGCTATTCCGTTTTTGTGAATGCCTCAAATGGATACGCCGATACAACAATTACCAATGTAGTTGTATCTAAAACAAGAGAAGCTCAATTAGGCTTGATTACCCTCAGAAAATAATTTATTCTATAAATCCCTCGATTATGCAAATCCCGACGACTTTGTTGTCGGGATTTTGTATTTTACGCTATGCAAAATAAATTTCTACTTTACGGTGCAAACGGATACACTGGCAGATTAATTGCTTCAATGGCAAGTCAATTCAATTTAATTCCAGTATTAGCAGGAAGAAATTCGGCTGCTTTAAAAGAAATGGCTTCGGCTCTTTCGCTTGAATTTGTAACCGTAGATTTAGATGATGCTACTGCTTTAGAAACAACTTTGAAACAATTTCCTTTGGTTTTGCATGCAGCAGGGCCATTTAAATTCACCGCACAAAAAATGGCTAAAGCATGTTTAGCCACTGGGGTTCATTACTTAGATATTACTGGTGAAATTGCTGTTTTTGAATTGTTGAAAAAAATGGATGGGCTTGCTAAGGAAAAAGGAATTATGATTATGCCTGGTGTTGGATTTGATGTGGTTCCTACCGATTGTATGGCCAAATTTTTGCACGAAAAAATGCCCAATGCAACACACTTGAAACTAGCTTTCGCAACCATTGGCGGTAAACTATCTCATGGTACTGCAACCACCATGGCAGAGGGAATGGGTGAGGGTGGCGCTGTTAGAGAAAATGGAAAAATTGTTCGGAAGCCACTTGGTCACAAAGGCTTTTGGGTTGATTTTGGAGTTAAAAAAATGTTTGTCATGACCATCCCTTGGGGTGATATTTCTACTGCATATACCACTACTTCAATTCCTAATATAGAAACCTATACCGGCGCATCTCCTAAAACTTTCTCGATGCTTAAATGGCAAAAATGGTTTAACTGGATACTTCAACTTTCTTTTGTAAGAAATTATTATAAAAAGAAAATTAAAAAAATGCCTGCAGGACCAGATGAACAAATGCGTTTAAAAGCAAAGTCTTTGGTTTGGGGAGAAGTAACGAATGATCAAAATGAAAAAATAATTGCTACACTTCAAGGTCCTGAAGGGTACACTTTAACGGCAATTAGTAGTTTACTAATTACGCAAAAAGTACTTGCTGGTAATTACAAAACAGGTTATCAAACTCCTGCTGCTTGTTATGGTGCAGATTTAGTATTAGAAATTGATGGGGTTTCCAGAAGCATCAATTAATATTGCATTTAATTTTTATTAATGGCTTCAAATAAAAAGGCTGCAGTTGGTTTTATTTTTATCACAATCTTGATAGATGTTATTGGGATTGGGTTAATCATTCCTGTTGTGCCTAAGCTGATTGAAGAATTGGTTCACAGCAGTAGCGCCAGTTTAGCAGCTCAATACGGTGGGTGGCTTACTTTTTCTTATGCATTCATGCAATTTTTAATTTCTCCTGTTCTGGGTAATTTAAGTGATCAATATGGAAGAAGACCTATTCTATTATTTTCTCTTTTGGGTTTTGGATTAGATTATTTATTTGTTGCTTTTGCCCCCTCCATTACTTGGTTGTTTGTGGGTAGAATTGTTGCAGGTATTACAGGAGCTAGTATTACTACTGCTTCGGCATATATGGCTGATATTAGTACTCCAGAAAATAGGGCTCAAAATTTTGGAATGATTGGTGCTGCTTTTGGATTAGGGTTTATTATTGGCCCTATGTTAGGTGGTTTATTAGGTGAGTATGGATCAAGGGTTCCTTTTTTTGCTGCAGCAGGGCTGGCGTTAGCCAATTGGTTGTATGGTTATTTTGTGTTGCCAGAATCCTTAGATAAAGCCAATCGCAGACCATTTGAATGGAAGCGCGCTAACCCGTTGGGGTCTTTGTTGCAATTAAAAAAATACCCTGCTGTTGCGGGTCTTATTGGTTCTCTCGTTTTAATTTATTTAGCAGCACATGCGGTTCAAAGCAATTGGAGCTTTGTGAATATTGAAAAATTTAAATGGTCGCCCAAAATGATTGGAATTTCATTGGGCATTGTAGGCCTTTTAGTAACCTTGGTACAAGGCTTATTAATTAGAGTCATTAATCCCAAAATTGGGAACGAAAAAAGCGTTTATCTAGGGCTTACTTTGTATACATTAGGATTAATATTTTTTGCATTTGCAACACAAAGTTGGATGATGTTTTTATTTCTAGTTCCTTATTGTTTGGGTGGAATTGCAGGACCTGCTTTACAATCAATTATCTCGGGTAATGTGCCTGCAAATGAACAAGGAGAATTACAAGGGGCTTTAACCAGCTTAATCAGTGCTACTTCTATTATAGGTCCGCTCATTATGACGGGTTCTTTTGCTTACTTTACCAGTCATTCAGCTCCATTTTATTTTCCCGGCGCTTCATTTTTATTAGGCGCTATTTTTATGTTGTGCAGTTTAATCTGGGCTTACAATGCATTGCATGTAAAAAAGATAAAGAAATAAAAATGGCCCTGTAAAAACAGGGCCGCATATCCCCCGATATGCCTAATAACAACTTAAAGTTTCTTTAATTCATTTAGAATATTCTTCAATGATTTTTTCTGGGGTTTCAAAAAAACTACTGGTGTATTATTCAATGCCTTTATTTCAGCTTCGCTATAATAAAATTGATTTCCGATTAATGATATGCTTACTATATGAATCTTCTTTTGAACTGGTACCATGTAAGCCGAGAAGCTTCTTGAATTTAATTCTGGCTTTAATTCTATCGATAAATTGTATTCGTCGGTGGTCATAAATACCAAACTATTCTTATTGGTAAAATTAGGAGGTAGAATCACATTTAATTTTCCTAAACTTCCAATATTTGTAAGCGGTCTAGCCACTAAAATCCATCTTAGTTGATTCGTGGTAATAGCATATTGTTCAATATCATTTGATCCTGCACTGCCTGCTTGTTTAAAAATGGCTAGTTGAAATTGATTGAGGCTTGCTTCTTGCCAAGTAAACAATGGATCCATAAGCAATTGCGTAGAAATTGTTCCTGATTCCTCACCTCTGAATAAGCGCATTTGCTGTTTTACAATATTATCTTCATTGCCTATTCTGATTTGGTATGATGCTGTAGGAGCAATATTCAGTGCTTGTCCATTTGCTGAAGCAAGTATGCAGATACCCAAATCTGTTTCTAATGAATTGTTGCCATTACGGGTAGATTTAAGCGTTCTTACGAAATCAGCTTTTTGATCCATCACCAAAACCTTTATCTCTACATTTCCTGAGATAATAGTACCAGACTGATTGATGAAGGCATTAGGTGGAAAAACAAGTTTTAATCGGTCAGAAAATGTAATGGTTTTGCCATTCGATCCTATTAAATTATCCTTATATTGATATCCCGCAGTAGAATCAATGATCCTATGAATTGATGCACTTGTTGGAAGCGATACTGACCAACTTGTATCATTCATTTCATTGCCTGCGTAAACGGAAAAATTGCTTTCAGAAACTTCTTTATTGCATGATGCGAATAGCATTAAGCCAATCGTAGCAAAAAGTCCATATTTTCTGATTTTAAGTAGCATTATTATCGAGATACGCGGTTTGGTTTATTTGTTGCCTATCTTTTGTTTAAATTGAATCTTAATCCCATCATTAACCCTCCAATACTAAATCTTTGATTGAAAGAAGCTTCTGGCCGGGTCATATTGGATAAATTGTATCTAAAGTAGGGTTCAAAAAATAATTGAGTGGTATAATTGATTCGTTTTGTTACGCTTATGCCAGCATAAAGGCCAAGCCCAATATTGCTTCTATATGCCATATTCGTTTCTTTATTCAATGCAACGGTTGATAAACTACTATCCAGCATTACTCCTTGGTACCAGCTAGAAAGATTAATTATTGCTCCTGCAGTTAAACCAATTCTAAAATCGTCGTTGCCAACCTGATAGCTCGCTAAAATTGGGATATCTAAACTTCTAAACCTATTTTTTACTGTATTGGTTTTGAAGCCTATTTGCGTAAGTGTGCTAGTATCTCTTACCAATAAAGTGTCTCCAGGTGCTCTGATGATTGCCCTTACAGATACTACAGTTGTTGTTCTTGTTTCGTTTTCTGTTCTATAGGTAAATCGTTCATTAATTTGGGAATATTGAAGCCCTGTTTTTATTGAGAAATGATCGCTGAATGGTTTTACAATTCTAAATCCTGCAGTAAATCCTGGTCTTAATGATTCGCTGCTGTCTTTCCTGCTCAGTAATTGAGTAGTTGCTGTGTTATTGGTGACCGTTCTAAAGGGAATATCAGGCGAAATAAATACTTCTAAATCCCAATCGGTGTTTCTCATCTTTCTATCAGTAGGGCAAATCACAACATTTTTAAAACTGGATGGATGGTTGTATTTATTAACCTCTTTATTAAATAAAGTATTCCAGTTTTTTTGGTGTTTGATATAGGCATTTCCAGCTTTTTCGGCTAGTTCATAACGTTCAATGCCTGCGTCTACACTTGCTGAATCAATAAGAATCTCATTGCTATTGATGCCTGTATTAATATCTTCTGTATTGTTTTTGATCACTCGATCAAATGGAAATATCGATTGATTTTGTTTGAAGGAGCTAGTAATATTTTTGCGATTTAGTTTCCATTGGATTTTCGATCCCATTTCTGTTTTTTCATTACCGATTAGGCGCTCTTTTGGAGTTACAGCAGGATTTACTTCAAGCGTTTCCTCAATAGTTGGTTTTGGCGTTAGGGTTGGCTTAAGTGCTGGTGTTGTTGCAGCTGCTGGGTCTGTATTTATTTCAGGAATTCGTAAATACAAATAGGATGCAATAGACCCAATAAATAAAAGCAATAGGATAGAAGCGGCAGCCATGTATTTTTTCGGAACCCAAGCAACGATTCTTCTTTTATCTTCTTCAACTGGTTTTATATTATTCCATAAATGAGTTGGAACGGGCGCAGTATAATGATATAATTTATCTTGAATATAATCATCAAAGCTTTCGCGTGGCTCAGATAAGTCATGCGCAGCAATTTTATCCCATAGCGAAGTAGGCACGGGGCTACTAAGTTGCTGTAGTTTTTGGTTAAAAATGATATCAAATTCCTTATTGGTCATTAAACGGCAATCTTTTGTAGTTGCAAAATTTGTGTTTGCAACATTTTTCTTGCTTTCACCAATTGACTTCTACTGGTGCCAGCTTGTATGTTCAACATTTTTGCTATTTCATCGTGACTATACCCTTCAATTACACTAAGGTTAAAAACCATTCTATAACCTTCAGGCAAAGCTCCAATTAATTTTAATAAATCTTCTTCTCCTAAATAATTAAAAGCACTTGGATCTATGGATGGTAAATCAGCATGATGATCATCAATTTCTTTAAAACTCATTTTTTTGCGTTCTAAATGCCTGATGGCTGTATTTACTACAATTCTTCTAATCCATCCCTCGAAAGAGCCTTCAAATTTAAATTGGCTGATATATTGAAAAACTTTAATGAACGCATCTTGCAACATGTCTTCCGCTTCCATGTTGTCATTGGCATATCTTAGGCATACGCCCATCATCTTGCCTGCGTGATGCTCAAATAGCATACGCTGACAGGTTGGGTCCTGTTTAATACAGCCTTTTATCAACTCGTGCTCTGTCAAATGAGGGTTATTTAGGGTTGACAATATAATAGACGACAACTATTGCAAAAATGCTGCCTAGCTATCTTGAACAAGCCAAATTTGAATAAAAAAGCCCCTAAATGTTAAGGGGCTTCTATGATTTATCAAAAATTTAATACATACTACCTTAAAAATTGGTCATGTATATAGTCTACCACACTTACTAAACTACCAGTTTCTTTGTAAACTTTTAATTGGCGATCGGCCCCTGTACCTACTTCAAAAATTTTAGACACATATTCTACTACGTGCCTGCTTCCTAATTCGTCTACTACATCGTCTACAAAATCGAGTAGTTCATAAATCAGTGCCTTAGTATCAACTTCAGTTTCTTTTCCAAAATCAATTAATTTACCGTCAATCCCATATCTACTGGCTCTCCACTTGTTCTCATTAATCAGCGATCGCTGGTAGATCATGAAATTCAAGTTTTGGTTGCGCAACTTGTAAATTTTGGCGCAGATTGCTTGAAATAGCGCTGCAATAGTCATGGTTTCCATTATGTTCATAGGAACATCACAGATTCTAAATTCCACGGTATTAAAGAAGGGGTGAACTCTTAAATCCCACCATATTTTTTTTGCATTGTCTATACAATTGGTTTTGATTAAGAGATTTACATAGTTTTCATAAGCTTCAAAACTCTCAAAATGGTCGGGGATTCCTGTTCTAGGAAATTTATCAAACACTTTGGTTCTAAAAGATTTGTATCCTGTATCTCTAGATTCCCAAAAAGGGGAGTTGGTGCTTAATGCATATACATGGGGTAAAAAATAGCGCGCTGTGTTGGCAATATGGGTAGCCATTCTGCGGTCTTCCATTCCCACGTGAACATGTAATCCAAAAATTAAATTGCTTCTTGCAGCTTCTTGTAATTCGTTTACAATTTGATTGTAACGAACATGATCCGTAATCAATTGGTTTTCCCAATGGCTAAATGGATGTGTGCCAGAAGCGCCCACCCACAATCCTAAATCACCGGCTATTTGGGCAATATTTCCTCTTAGTGATGCAACGTCTTTAAACGCTTCATCAATATTTTTACAAATATCTGTTCCTACTTCTACTACAGCCTGGTGCATTTCTGCTTTAACCTTGTCTTTCATGGTTAATTGACCTACCTGCACTATTTTCTGTTCATGACTTTTTAACTCCCTAGAAATTGGGTCAATCACCATGTACTCTTCTTCTACTCCTAAAGTAAAATGCTTGTAATTTAAATTAGACATAAATGATTCAAGATGGCTGTTAATATAATGGCTGTCCGTTAGCGCTTCTTTTGATGTATTCTCCCCAGGTTAAATTGTCTTTACCATCTTCTTGTTCTAATGCTTTTTCAATGGCATAGTTGGCTGCAGTTTCTACAACCCAATCAAAATTTTCCTGGCCAACACTTTTGATGTCTGCATCTGGAGCAGGGTTACAAAAGTCAATTGCATAAGGTACTCCGTCTCTTAATGCTAATTCCACTGTATTAAAATCGTATCCTAAATATTGGTTGATTTTAATAACGATATCAGTCATCATTTTAATTTTTTCTTCAGATGGTTTAAAGTCTGCAGCATATCTTAAATGATGTGGATTTCTTGGTTCATAAGACATTATACGAACATGCTTTCCCCCAATGCAATAACAGCGATAATATTCTTCGAAAATAATTTCTTCTTGTAAAAGCATTACCAGCTGTCCTGTTTCTGCATGCTTTTCAAAGAAATCGTTCATGTCGGTTAATTTATAAACATTCTTCCATCCACCGCCAGCAAAGGGTTTCATGTAAGCAGGAAATCCTACATAATTAAAAATGCCTTCCCAATCTAATGGATAGGACAAATTACTAAATGATAATTCGGCTGTATCGGTTGGTAAATCTTTTGAAGGAAGGATAACTGTTTTTGGAACTGGAACGTCAATTTTAGTAGATAAACAATTATTAAAGAATTTCTCATCTGCGCTCCACCAAAATGGATTATTGATAACTGCTGTTCCGCAAAGGGCCGCGTTTTTTAGATACGCCCTATAAAAAGGAACATCTTGGCTGATGCGGTCTATAATGACTGCATAACCACTATTTTCTCCCTGAATAACTTTATCAATTTTAACTGCTTCGGCTGTAATTCCTTTTACTTGCTTACTATTGATTCTTTCGATAAATGCATTGGGGAAACTTCTTTCTTGTCCAAAGAGAATACCTATTTTTTTCATGAGCTCAATTTTGATTCTTGATTTGTAATTTAAGCTATCCTTTCATAAATAAAAAATCTACCTATATTTTTTTTAATATATGTTTTTTTAATACAATTTTCAGGCAACATTATTATTGCATTCCCCTATTTTTGAACATATGCGTCCTATTAACACCCCATTGTTATCTAATATAAAAATTGAAACTATACAAGTACAATCTGAGTACTTAGAAAGAGAAGTGACCATAGATATTTATTTACCTAATCATACAGTTCATTTAGATCAAACAAGTGTATTGTTATTCAATGATGGACAAGATTTAGTGAAAATGTCTTTTGCCAATATACTTTCCAATTTACTTACAGAAGATCGGATTGAACCACTGGTTTGTATTGGTATTCATTGTGGCCCTCAAAGAAAAATGGAATATGGTACTGCCTTTTCTGCAGACTTTGAAGGGAGAGGAGCATTTGCAGGGTTATACACCAAGTTTTTATTTGATGAACTATTGCCTTCTATTAGGAAGAAATACAATGCGCCTTCTTTTAAAGATAAATCCTTTGCAGGTTTTTCATTAGGTGCATTAAGTGCAATGGATATTGTATGGAACCATGCAAGTGAATTTAGAAAAGTGGGTATGTTTAGTCCTTCATTATGGTGGAGAAGGAAGGCCTACGATAAGGGATATAATGACGAGCAAGATCGTCTAATGCATTTGCAGGTAAGGAATGGAAAATTTCATCCTTGGCTACAATTTTTTATTGAATGCGGTACATCTGACGAAACAGCCGATAGAAATAAAAACGGTATAATTGATTCAATAGATGATGCACTCGATTTAATTATTGCATTAAAGGCAAAGGGCTATACACATCAGCATATTGAGTATTTGCAAATAGAAGAGGGTAAACATGATATTGAAACCTGGGAAAAAGCTATCCCCGATTTTTTAATTTGGGGATGGGGTAAGTAAGCTGATTTAGCTGTTTATTTTCCTTTATTTTATCTATAAAAACAAAAGAGTCCCGATAATTCGGGACTCTTTTTTATAACTGGTTTATTATTCTACTAGAAAATATAACGAAGGCCTAATTGCATTGACCAGGTACTAGCCAAGCTAAAGTTATCTACCCAAGGCTGGTTTACTAACTGACCATTTTGCTGTTGTAAGTTAAAGGTTGGACGACCATTCGCATCATATCCTCTGAAGATCAAAGGCTGATTGGTAGTAGTAATTTGTCTTAAACCTGAAGACTTAAATAGCATGTTACCAAAGTTGAAAATATCAGCAGTGATTTGTAATGTATGCTTACGTGCTCCAATATTGGTAAAAATGTCTTGAACTACTCTTAAGTCGAAACGGGTTACCATTGGTAAATAAGCTTCGTTACGTCCTGCGTATTTACCTATGTTTTGTCTTAGGTAAGGAGTAGCATCCACAAATTGTTGCCATGCAGCCAATTGCTCAGCAGCAGATCTTGCTGGGTTTCCACCAGATGCAGCTTGTGCAACAAAGTTAGGCGTATAATCAATGAACATTAAATCAGATGCGTTATTTCCATCATTGTTCAAGTCTCCATTGTAAGTGTAGCTATAGTTGTTTCCTTTAGCAATTTCACCAAATAGACTGATGGTAGTTGCAAAGTTTTTAGCGTACTCAAATTTGTAAGACAATGAAGTAATAAATCTGTGTGGATTTACAAAAGCTGAATTAAATAACTGCTGTGTATTTTGATTATTAGTGGTTGGATTACTCTGCCAAGTTGAAGTTGCTTGGCTACCAGGGTTAGCTGTTAATTCATTTGCATAACTTCTGGTATAAGCGATCGTACCAAAGAATCCTTTTGTAGAAGTTTTAGTTAATTGTACAGTTAATGATCCACTATTACCTCTTGAAGCATTTTCTAAGATAATTGCAGAACCCAAATTGCTGTATAATCTTCTGTCTGCTGCTGCTGCAAAACGAGGTCTTGAGTCTAAGCCACCGTTTAATACTGCATTAGGCTCACGCTGATTTGCATTTCTCATGATTACCGCGTTGATATCACTGGTAATTAAAGCTTCAGCAGTAAGGCTCCAGCCGTTGCCTAATTTCTTATCAACAGCAATATTCGTTCTCCAAACTTGAGGGAATTTAAAGTTTGGATCCATCATTACGATGTTAGCATTGTTGCCTAACACACCTGGGGTAGGGCTAAAGCTTGCACGGTAAGCATCTGGATTTGGATTGAACAAGAAGTTACCCAATAAAGCAGGATTGGTTACAGCCTGACTTGCTTGATACATTTGGCTGTTTTGAGGCATATTGGTTAAATAAACAAATGGAATTCTACCAGTAAATAAACCGGTACCACCTCTTACTACTAAATTCTCATTGTCAATCTTATAGCGGAATCCAACTCTAGGAGAGAAGTATAAGCTATTGTTTGTAGGCCACTCACTAGTTCTATATTGAGTTGGAACTCCATTTCTATCAGGGAATCTTAAAGCTGAAACATTTGGATTTTCCAATGGTGATTCTGGGAACATGATTTTATCTACGCGTAAACCATAAGTCAACTTGAAGTTTTCGTTCACGTTAAACTCATCTTGTGCATAAATACCTAATTGACCAACTTTTAAGTCTGCCGCATATACAGCAGGTTTAGCTGGATCTAAAGAGAAAGTATAAGAGAATGCTGCCGGAGCTCTGTTGGTAATAAAATCATTTAATGAATTAAATGCATAGTAGCTAGCAGATCCTGGCATGAACATATTACCAACACTTTGGTACTCATAAGTAGCACCACCAGTGATGGTATGCTTTCCTGCGTAGTAGGTGAAGTTATTGGTAATAGAAAATACATCGTTCTTTACATCGTTGTTTCTGGTAAATGGATCAGAACCAGCTGTCATATAGTTTTGTCCATTGTTATTGAAGATATCAATAGTAGGGAAAATACCACCTGCAACTGAACGAGTCGCTTGAATTTTTGAGAAAGTAGCAATGAATTGGTTAGAAAATTTACTGCTAAAGTTTGAATTTAATTCAAGAGATCCTGTTCTTACTACATCTTTAAACTGAAAATTTGAATTAGCAAAAGACATTGAGTTTAAGCCAAAACGGTTATTTGGCAAACGAGATATTGAACTTCCCCCAGCTGGAGTAAAAGTTGGGTTATTTGGAATACTTGATCCATTTAAAGATTGATCGTTAAAGCTGCTTAGGTCGCTATACTTTAAAGTTAGTTTGTGATTGTCGTTGATATTCCAGTCAATCT
>JBMLPQ010000244.1:7426-10033 GCA_049242025.1 Sediminibacterium sp. | reverse complement strand
TAAAAAGCAAGAACCCCATCCCAATTTAGAGACGAGGTTCTTTTTCCAACCTGTGCCAACCTTCTTTATGATTGTAAATTCAGCAAGGAAAATCTTCCTAGTTCTGAACCTAACTCAATAATATCAAGCGATTCTGTGATTTTTGTTTTACCAACTGGGTTAGCATTAGATGGATCAACAATAGATACTTTTTGATAACGGTAACGAGTAGTATCAACTGGCTTGTCTAACTCTTTCTTTAAATCTTCAGCTTCTTTCTGTTTGCGCTCATATTCTTTGCGTAGATCTTCTCTACTTTTTTTGTATTCTTCTATGGCACTTTTTTCAGAGTTGCTGTCATTTTCTTCATCCTCATTTACTTCTCCAGCTTTCTTTACTCTTTCTAATCCACCAGGAGTCATAATGTATTCCTGATTAGACATCCAGCTTTCGTATCCTTCATTATTCCATTCGTCGTCCCAATCGTAGTCGTTGCGGCCAGAATTAAAGCTGATATGATTAAGTCTTCTTGAAACGTTATCATCAATCTCAATTTTCTTTCCAACAGGAACAAAAATGGTTACTGTAACACCTTGATTTCTAAACTTAGTGCCTTTGTTTAATTTAAAACCGCGGTCTAAATAAAGTACACTATCGGCTTGAGTAGCACCATAATTGATTTGATTGATATTTCTTAAAGCAGCATCTTCATCAGATCCATTACTGAATTTTACATAACTAATACGGTAAAGCGAATCTGTGCTTTTTGCAATACGAACTCTTACATTATTTAATACTAAACTATCGTCGTCTATTCTTAATAAGCCATCCATTCTGAACCATTTACTTCTCACTACTCTAAAGTTAGACTCTGCTACTTTTATCGTTAGTTTGTTATTAGTAGGTTGAACAATTTTAATTTCTCCTTTGTCTTTAGCACCTGCATCAAAATTTTGTGCAATAGAAGCAATTAATAAGACCACACTAATCCAACCCAGTGTCCATAATCCCCCAAAAGTGAATCCTAAATATTTACTACCTGCAGTTGCTCCTATAATTCTACGAACTAACCAAGTAAGTAAACCGATTGCTGGAACAAATAAGAATAATATCAATGTTGTCCATGAAAGGAAGTTCTGCCAGAAACCTTCTAAAAAGAAATCCTTTAGAGGGAACACACTTACACTACCTGCAATCATTCCTAATAAAGCTACTAGAATGGTGAAAGCTAATATACCTGCTAAGAATAAGAAGAATGCTTTGAATAAGATACCAATTGCATTGGCTAATTTATTTCCACTTTTTTTAGAAACATTGCCTGCTTCTGATGCAAATTGTCTGCTTTTTTCGTTCACCGTAGTGCTAAATTCTGATGAAAATTCTTTCGCTTTTTCTGAGAATTCACCACCCCATTTTTCTGCACGAGCTTTAAAACCTTCTAAGTCTTCTTGAATGGTATTTTTAATAGTATTTAAGTCTACTTTTTCACCCCTCATTTCTAATTTCTCTGAAGCACTTTTTGCTTCAGGAATTACCGCCCATAGTACGGCATAGATTACAAATAATGTACCTCCAAATGAGCCGAATATAAATCCAGGGAATGGATTAAACTCGAACCAGAACAAAGAGCTTACAAAAGAAGAAAAAATACCTACTACCAATGGTAATGCAAAAATTAATCGGGGAATCCAAACTGCAATATCAAAATAGGTGGCGATTCCGCTGGCAACACCCGCAATAACTTTGTCTTCAGGATTTCTGTACAATCTTCTATTACTGGTTACATGATCCAATGGTTTAGAAGGAAGTATAATCCACAATAGTAAGTACAATAAGAAACCAGAACCACCGCCAAAGAACAATACTAAAAATAGTAAGCGAACTACAGTAGGGTCAATTCTAAAGTAAGCAGCAATACCACTACAAACACCGCCCAACATTTTTTCGTTGGTATCTCTATAAAGTCTGCCTCTTGAAGCACCAGGTTCAGTGTATTGGTTAAAATTAGACTGATGTTGCTGTTGTTGTTGGTTTCCACCTAATTGCGATTGCATATTAGATTCTTCGCCTTCAAAATCTTCAGGTCGGCCCATGCTGTTGATGATATTGTTTACATCTTCATCTGTAATGCAGGTGCTACCTTTTTTAAGGCTTTCTCCAAAAAGTTCTGCAATACGACCTTCAATGTCGTTGATGATTTCATCTCTTCCTTCTTCATTAGCAAAGAAGCGGCGTAAGCTTTCAACGTATACTTTCAGTACGTCATAAGCCGATTCCTCAATAGGAATTACTCTGCCTTGGAAGTTTATATTAATTACCTTTTTCATGGTATGTTTATTTAGCTTGGTTAAGGTTGGTTTTGTTGGTTGTTTTCGGTTTCTGGTGATGCTATTGGTTGGGTTAGCACTTGAACTGCATCTGCTAGTTCTTTCCAGGTTCTTTCGAGTTCACTGTAAAAGGTGAGGCCTTTGTCAGTCATAACGAAATATTTTCGTGGCGGTCCGCTATTGCTTTCTACCCAACGGTAGGTGAGCAATTCTGCGTTCTTTAACCTGGTAAGCAGCGGGTACAAAGTACCTTCCAGAATATGAAGGTTGGCTGCTTTCATCCGATCAACTAGATCACTGG
>JBMLPQ010000244.1:0-7326 GCA_049242025.1 Sediminibacterium sp. | reverse complement strand
GTACCTTCCAGAATATGAAGGTTGGCTGCTTTCATCCGATCAACTAGATCACTGGGGTAAACTTCTCCCTGGCGAATGATTGAAAGGATACAAAACTCCAATACGCCCTTCCGCATCTGACTTTGTGTGTTTTGAATATCCATGGCCTAAATTTTTATAAGATTAATAAACAAGAATTGGTTTAACTGGAGCGATACGGCTGAAACGTTGAATTTTCCAAAGTTGAGCTACAGTGAATCTTTTCTTGGTTTTGGGTTCATTGTTCATGTTTGAAGCAATAGTCTCTTTTACCACTTGGGTTAAATGATTTAACTCTGTTTTGTTTAGTTGAACAAGTGGGTTGATGGTAGTGATTTTCATGATGATTATTTTTAGTTCGTTTGTTGTTTAATTACTTTGACAACACAAAGATGGGGTATTTTTTAGTACTATGCAACACATAGTACCAAGTATTTTTAGGTAATAGGCTGACTTTAGAATTAGGTTTTAAATAAATAATTGAAAATCAACAGTTTATGTTTTTTCGCGTTTTTAGGAAAGGGATAGTCGGTTCTAAAAAAGGATGAATGGAGCCAGATAATATTCATCGTATTTTTACGATTAATGGATATTTATACATAGCTTTGCTTTATCGTATAAAAACGATTAACTATGGCTTCTCCCAAATTAGATGAATTTATTAAAGCAGAACAAGAGTTGGCGCAGTTTGCTAAAGCCTTGTCTCATCCAGCACGTATTGCTATCTTAAAAGTATTGGCACAAAAAAATGAATGTGTGTGTGGAGAGATTGTAGACGAATTACCATTGGCACAGTCTACTGTTTCACAACATTTAAAAGAGTTGAAAGAGGCAGGTCTTATTCAAGGAACTATTGAGGGTCCAAGAAGTTGTTATTGCATTAATTGGAAAGCTTTTGAAAAATTCAATGACTCTTTCAATCATCTATTTAAAAAACTAAAAGTGCAACAGCAAGCTTGTTGCTAATTAATCTTAAAAAACTTAAAATATATTTTATGCAAACCGATGAACAATTAAAACAAATCGTAAGAGAGAAATACGCTGAAATTGCAACACAATCTACTGCTGATAATAAAGCATCATGCTGTGGTGCAGGTGGATGCAGTACTGAAGTATATAATATCATGAGTGATGATTATACTACTATGGAAGGTTATAATGCAGATGCCGATTTAGGATTGGGTTGTGGATTACCTACACAGTTTGCACAAATTAAACAAGGAGATACAGTAGTAGATTTAGGAAGTGGAGCAGGCAATGATTGTTTTGTTGCAAGAGCTCATACTGGCGATAAAGGAAAAGTGATTGGAATTGATTTTACACCAGCTATGATTCAGAAAGCTAGAATGAACGCAGATACATTGGGTTTTAATAATGTTGAGTTTCGTGAAGGCGATATAGAGCATATGCCTTTGGGGGGGAATACAGCTGATGTGGTAGTAAGCAACTGTGTATTAAATTTAGTACCAAATAAAGATGGAGTGATTAAAGAGATATACAGAGTACTAAAGCCAGGAGGACACTTTAGTATTTCCGATGTGGTATTAGTTGGTCAATTGCCAGATGCTTTAAGAAAAGATGCTGAAATGTATGCAGGATGCGTAGCAGGTGCAATACAAAAAGAGGTGTACTTAGAATTGATTCGATTAAACAAGTTTGAAAATATTATCGTGCAAAAAGAAAAGCCAATCATTATTCCCAATGATATTTTAAAAAATTATTTATCAGATGCTGAAATTGCAGCTTTTAATAATGGCGGGGCAGGTATATTTAGTGTAACTGTTTATGCGGAAAAGCCTGTTTTATTTCTCAGCTTGCAATCTTTTTTTGATCAAGCGCAATCAGATTTTAATCAAATTGCTTTAGAAAGAAAAACAGCATTAAAAGAAATTAGTGATTATATCAGCCAGAAGAGAAAATTGCAGAAAGAAATTGAACTCAATTTTATTTGTACGCATAATTCTAGAAGAAGTCATATTTCACAAATTATGGCACAAGCTGCTGCTGCTTATTATAGTATTGAAAATATATATTGTTATTCAGGTGGTACCGAAGTAACTGCTTTTAATATCAATGCAGTAAAAGCATTAAGAAATATTGGGTTTGAAATAGAAGCTACTAATAATTTACCAAATCCGGTTTACGAGGTAAAATATAGCTCAACAGCTCCAAAGCTGATTGCTTTTTCAAAAGTGTATACCAGTATGCCTAATCCTCAAAAGGAATATGGAGCTGTACTAACATGTTCGCAAGCTGATGCTTCTTGTCCTATTGTTCAAGGGGCAGATGGAAGATTTAAATTACCCTACGAGGATCCAAAGCTATCGGATGGTACCCCACAACAAGACCAAGTTTACATTGAAAGATGTAAACAAATTGGTCTTGAAATGTTGTATCTATTTAGTCTTGTTAAATAACTGTGAGCTCGTAAAAGTCCGAAGGGTTTAAATATTTTTTTGCGAGCTCATTTAATTCTTCTGCACCAGTTGATTTGATGATTTGAACACTATTGTAAAAATATTGTTCGTCTAAATTATTGAGTACATAGTTTTTCCATCTAGCAATTAATTGAAAGGGTCCATCTAAATCTCCTAAGACAGAACCCAGCATATAATTTTTAACTAAACTAAGCTCATCTTCATCAATCAGTTCGTTTTGAAGTATTTCCATTTCTTTGTACACTTCGCTAATGGTGGCTTCGCAAACATCTCTACCTGCTTCTGTACTAATCATCCAAGCAGTTTCTCCCATATGGTTTTGGATATAGCTATGTATGCCATAGGTATAGCCTTTGTCTTCTCTGATATTGCTCATTAATCTAGAACCAAAAAAGCCCCCAAAAACATTATTCAATATTTGTGTTTTTGGGTAATCTGGGTGATGTTTGTTAGGAAATGGACGAGCAATTCTAATAGCACCTTGAACTCCATTTGCATCATTAATAATATGGTGTTTCTTTTCTTCCGCCGATTGTAAATTGTATTCAATACGCGGAATGGCTCTTTTTTGTAAAGGCAAAGTGCCAAAATATTTATTTAATTGGCTTTGTAAATTGGAAGGTATTTTACCAGCAGTAAAAATAGTACAATGCCCTTCTGCATAAAATCTTTTGAAAAATTCTTCCAATTCGTTTCTGTTCAATTGATCATAGTCTAAGGTAGAAGTATACTTTCCATAGGGGTGATGAAATCCGTAAACATATTCATCAATTAATCGGTTAGCAATAAAGTCGCATTTTTTTAGATTTACAGAAAGTCTTTGCTTTTGATTTTGCTGATAAGTACTTATTTCTTCTTCAGGAAAAATTGAATCACATATTAATTCTGCTACTACCGGTAGTAATTCATTGATATGTTTAGATAAGCAGTGTAAAGTGATAGAAGCTGTTTCATTGTAGCAGGTCCTATTTAAATAAGCACCATAAAACTCAAAGTGATCATTAATCTGAAATGCAGTTTTATTGCTGGTACCATTCTTTAATAAAAAATTAGTGGTCCCTGCTATAATATTCTTTTGCTCGAACCAATTGCCAGCTTTAAATACCCATTCTATCATAAGTACATCTTGTGTGCCAGCGTTCATGCTGTATACTGGAACTGTATTGTCTAATTGATATTGCTCACATGTTCTGAGTTTTAAATCAAAACTTACCGCATCAATTATAGTGGGTTGTATTGTTCTATTCAACATTTTATAGTTTCTTTATTTGGCCAGGTAGTGTAATGTATTGCTATTACTTTCTCTAAAAATTCGTTTGCTGTAATCAACAATATCCTGCGGATTAATTTCCTGGTATTTTTCCAATTCAGTATTCATTAAAGAAGCATCACCCATTAATTCATACATCGCTAAACTGCTGGCCCTGCTCATAATGCTCATGTCTTCAAATGCAATCACACTCTCAGTCTTATTTTTCACTTTGGTTAATTCGGCAATAGAAACGGGGTGTTCTTGAATATGACTAATCTGTTCTGCTATCGCCAGCTCGGCTTTATTTATGTCTACTCCTTTTACTAATTTGCCTTCAATGGTTAATAAACCCGCATCTAAGCTGCCAAAATGATAACAATCTAAATTGGAGAATAATTTTTGCTCTTTTACTAATGCCTGATATAAGCGGGAAGAAGCTCCTCCACCTAAAATTTCAGTAATTAAATCTGATGCATAATAACCTTTATTTAAACGGGCATCCATATGCCATGTTTTTACAAATGCATCTAATGGAACTTCCGCTTCAATGGTTAATCTTCTAGCTTGATCTTGAACTGGCTCCTGGGGTAAACAACGAATATATTTGTCTCCCATTGGAATGGGGCCAAACCATTTTTCCGCTAATTTTTTAATTTCTTCTGTTTTTACATTACCTGCCACTACCAAAATTGCATTTACAGGACGATAGTGTTTGAAGAAGAAATGTTTTACATCATCAATATGTGCATTTTCTACATGGCTTAATTCTTTGCCAATGGTCATCCACTGATAAGGGTGAACGGTATAAGCCAAAGTGCGCATATGTTTCCAAACATCGCCGTAGGGCTTATTGATATAATGTTCTCTAAATTCTTCGCAAACCACTTTTCGCTGAACTGCTAAGCTTTTTTCACTAAATGCTAAACTCAGCATTCTGTCACTTTCTAGCCAAAAAGCAGTTTCAATATTTTGTGCAGGTAACTGACAATAGTAATTGGTTAAATCATTGGTGGTATAAGCGTTATTATCTCCTCCAGCCCTTTGCAGGGGCTCGTCGTAGTCAGCAATATTAATGCTGCCTCCAAACATTAAATGCTCAAATAAATGGGCAAATCCAGTTTTTTCAGGATGTTCGTCTCTTGCACCTACGTCATAGAGTACATTCACCACAGCCATTGGGGTTGCGGTATCTTCATGTACTAAAACAGTTAAACCATTGTCTAGGGTAAATCGATTATATTCAATCATAGTAAAGCGTATCGAATTGCAAATTAGTTCATCTTTACTTACTTGCGTATGTCTTTAACATTCATGTTTAACAACAGAGGCAAATTATTCCTAAGGACGATGACTTTGATTTTTCCTAAAGCATTCTGAAATAGATTTTTATATGCTTGTATATTATTTGAAGCATTGTTTTCAATAGAAAAGATGATGTCTTCTGTTTTAAAACCAGCTTTATCTCCAGGAGATCCTTCTATGATATCAATGACTTTTATTTGACCGTCAATTAAATAAATGCCTAGTCCAGTATAACTGTAATCGAATGAATCATTGAAATGATTGTTGGGTTTTATAAAAATACTTTGTTCGGGATAGTTAAGAATAATGTTAAATCTTCTTAACAAATCATTCCCTATAAGCCCGCCTAAGGATGGGTAATTGGTTACGTTGAAGTCGTCTTCAAAAATATGTACGGGAACTTTCTTGAATTTATAATTCCCGATTTTGACCGATTTCATTACTGCTATTTCCATTTGTTTTTTACCCCCTAACCCTTCGGCTTGAGTGGGATAAAATTTTCTTTTGCTTTTAAAAATAGCACTGTCTTCTACAAAATCTTTAGAAAGTAAATAACAAAGCCCGGCACCTGTATCGAAAATAAACCTATTTAAAATACTTCTGCTGTCTTCAACGGTAGCTTGTAATAAAGGAAGTGTTGTAAAATTCGGTTTTAGTAATTGTCCACCTCTTGGATATTTAAATCTACCCGGGGTGTATACCTCCATTTGTTTTTTATCAAAATCTAAAAGAATAATGTATCGTCTTAAAAAACTATAACCAATAATCCCATCAATTCTAACACCATACACACTGGTTAATAATTCATAATTGTTAATGTGAAAGTCTAAACCGTTCACTGAAATGCCAGGCATTTTTAAAGAGTGATTATAGGCAAAAGAAACTCGTTTAACCCCCGCAATTCCACGAATCGATTTTTCACTAAGGTTGTTCGGTATTTTCAGTTTTTCTACTGTAGAAGAGTCTAAAGAAATTCCACCACTGCCAGTATCTAATACAAAATTGAGTGAATCAGAAAATTCATCTAACTGTGCTTTTAAAATAATGATTCCTCCGCTTAATTGAAAAAAAGGGATTCGAGTAATCAATTTGGCATCAGGTGGGGCAAATTCTTCTTGTCCTTTTGCCTGTGTTGAGCAAAAAATAAATAGAAATAATATGGTATAATAACGTCCCATCCTTCGTTAAATTAACCGATTTTATTGCAATTTGAGGAATATTTGTATAGCCCCGTTGTTTTGTTGATACTCCTTTGGGTGAACCATATCTGTATTAACTTTGTTACTTATACAATTATGATGGAACTAGCTAATTTATATCAGAAAGCCCTCGATTTTTCTTTTTTGAGTGTAGAGGAAGGGATGTTTTTATTTGAACATGCACCTTTGGCAGATTTAATGCAAATAGCAAATGAACTGCGTAAAACACAAGTGCCACACGGTAAAGTGACTTGGCAAATAGATCGAAATGTAAACACCACAAATGTTTGTATAGCCAATTGCAAATTTTGTAATTTCTATAGAATCCCAGGTCATGCGGAAGCATATATCACAGAAATGCCTGTATATAGAAAGAAAATTGAAGAAACGCTTAAGTATGGCGGAGACCAACTTTTACTTCAAGGAGGCCACCATCCTGCATTAGGGCTTGATTTTTATACCAAAACATTTCGTCAGCTAAAACAGGAATATCCCACTATTAAGTTGCATGCACTCGGGCCGCCCGAAGTGGCACATATTGCCAAATTAGAAAAGATGAGTCACCATGATGTACTAAAAGCATTAAAGGATTCGGGCTTAGATTCATTGCCAGGCGCAGGAGCAGAGATATTGGTGGATCGAGTACGCCGATTGATTTCTAAAGGGAAGTGCGGTGCAGACGAATGGTTGGCCATCATGCACGAAGCACATAAACTCGATATTACGACTAGTGCTACTATGATGTTTGGTCATGTTGAAACCTTAGAAGAACGATTTATTCATTTAGTTAGAATTAGAGAAGTTCAAGCCATGAAGCCTGCTGATGCCAAAGGTTTTCTAGCATTTATTCCATGGACTTTCCAAGATGTAGATACTTTGCTCACAAAGATTAGGGGGGTACATAATTTAACTACTCCTGACGAATACCTAAGAATGATTGCAATCAGTAGAATCATGTTGCCAAATATTAAGAATATACAGGCAAGCTGGTTAACAGTAGGTAAGGAAACTGCACAATTATGTTTACATGGCGGGGCCAATGATTTTGGATCTATCATGATTGAAGAAAATGTAGTGAGTGCGGCAGGTGCTCCACACCGATTTACCTATAAAACCA
>JBMLPQ010000243.1:0-4843 GCA_049242025.1 Sediminibacterium sp. | reverse complement strand
ATATTGCATTAAACAATGGCATTAAATTAAATATTGGTGCAACTTATATGGATGTTGCATTGCATGAGAACGGCCAAAAAGAACAGCAGATTTTAACAGAAAGATTTTCTGGTACTTGGTCTTTGTCTTATCGAATTCCTTCCATTCATTTAGATATTGATTACACGGGAAATGTTTACAGCCCTATGCGCTTGCCTTTGTTGGGACCCCTCGATCCAAGACAGCCTTACTCCCCCTGGTATAGTTTGCAAAATGTGCAGTTTACTTTTCATTATTGGCGTGGCATAGAAATATATGGTGGGGTAAAAAATTTGTTGAATTTCTTGCCAACCCGCTTCAGTCCATTTTTGATTGCAAGGGCCAATGATCCATTTGATAAAGCAGTGCAATTTCAGCCCAATGGGCAGGTTCTTGCTACTCCCGACAATCCCTATGCGCTCAGCTTTGATCCTACTTATATGTTTGCTCCCAATCAAGGGATTCGAGGTTTTTTAGGAATACGTTATACCATCAAATAAAGCAGTTGTATATTTGTTGCATGGAACAAGAACAACCAATTGTAAAAGACGGCGTAGATATTTTAATTAAGCCTTTGGGCCCAATTGTGGTTACTTCTAAATCGTATATTCATAAGCCAGATGGCACTGTGGATGTAAAGGAAAAAGTATCTCTTTGTGGATGTGGACTGTCTAAGAATAAGCCTTATTGTGATGCTTCACATAAGTCTTTGATTAAAGAGAATGAATAATGAAAAAAACATTGGTTTTAGGTGCGTCTGAAAACCCAGCTAGGTATAGTTTTGAGGCAGTTACGCGCTTGCGTAAATATGGGCATGAAGTAGTAGCTGTGGGAAGGAAAGCCGCTGTTGTTGCAGGGGTAGAAATTGAAACCGAACCACCAACAGTTAAGGCAATTGATACCGTTACTTTATACTTAAACCCAACTGCGCAAAAACCTTATTACGATTATATTCTCGGCTTGAAACCCAAACGAATAATTTTTAATCCTGGCACTGAAAACGATGAGCTAGAAGAGCTGGCAAAACGCAATGGTATTGCTACCTTAGAAGCATGTACATTGGTGATGTTGAATACAGGTCAATATTAATATTTTAAATCGAGTAGGGTTACTTTTCCATCCATCGTGGCAGCCACCAATTCATTGGCATTGACCATGCTTAGGGTGTTTACCATAGAGTTATCAATTCTATATCGCCATAATTTTTCACGGGTATAAGGATCAATACCGTATACAATTCCGTTCTTGGTACCAAAATATACTTTACCTGATTTTTCTATTGGCATATTGGGCACGTGCTCATAACCAAATCCAAAATCTTTTTTCCAAGCCAATGTTTGCAAGTTTCTTCCCGTAGCAAATACGGCAAATCCATCTGACATGGTTTTACAGTATAACCATTTTCCGTCTTCAGAAATTCCAATTGATTCTCGAACACTTACTTCTTTGGTTCTCCATAATGTAGTTCCATTATTTAAATCGATAGCAGTTAAATAACGATCAGGAGCAACGATATAAACAATATCATCTTTCACTACAGGTATACAAGAAGCAGGTGCAAAATTGCGTACCATAGATCCATTGTCCCATTTCCATGAAAGCGTTCCTGTATAAGCATCTAAGGCATATAAGTGACGATCCCAAGAGCCGAAAATAATTTTACCGTTACTAAAAATAGGGGTACTTACAACGGGTCCATCTAATCCACCAAAACTCCAACGTTGCTTGCCGGTAGCAAGGTCTAAGCACCTGAAATGGTGATCACTTCCCCCTATATACACTTTATTATCATGAATTAAAGGAGAGCCTAAAACGGCAGCATCTGCTTTGAATTGCCAGATTAATTTTCCGGTATTATTATTCAAGCAATAAATACTTCCATCGCCTGAAGCAATCACTACTTTATTTTCAAATATTGCTGGGCTAGAATAAATAGCTCCCTGTGTTTTATAAGCCCATTTCTTTTTACCATCTAATTTATAAATGGCATTAATGCTGCCTAAACTATTTCCAAAAATGACTAGGTTGGATGTAACTGCCGGCGTTGAAATTACATTAGCATCCGATGCAAATACCCAACGCGCTTTTACCGAAGGAAAGCTATCGTTCATTGTATATGCAGGGCGATAATATTGTTTATTGCTAAAAGTTCTTTCTTTTAAATCAATTCCTGTCCAAGCTTTATGGGTTTCAATCCCTGGAGTACGTTCTGCAAAAATCATCGAGTCTAAACGAACATCCACTAAATTGTATCCACCAACAGCAGCTTTGGCTCTAAGATTGGAACGTCCTACAACAGCAGGTAACTCTTCGTAATCCAATCTTCTATTGGTATGCCAATGTCCATTTAACACAGCCAATGTGCGATGACTTTTTAAACGATCTACTGCTTCGTACCAATTATCTAAATCTTTATCTAATGGATAATGGTTTAAAAAAACAATGGGTTGTTTTGGATTTAATTTCTTTAATTCTTGGTCTAACCAATTGACTGCATCACGCGGGATATGCCCATCACTCATTCTTACATAGGGACCAGATGCACAACCTAAAAATTGAATACCATTAAAATTAAAACTGAATTTATCGTATCCGAAAATCTTACCAAAACTAACTCCGCCACTTTCACTCCATCCCGTATCATGATTTCCTGCAAGAATATAATATGGCACTTTCAATTCAGATAAAATTTCTTTCGCCAATTTTATTTCTGCATCGGTACCTAATTCGGTAATGTCTCCAGTGAGTACTACAAATGCAATATCAGTCATGCTATTGATATCTGCCACCGTTCTACGTAAATCTTCTTCTGCATGACCGTTTGGAGAACCAATATGCGTATCTGAAATAAATGCAAATCTAAATGGCTTCCATTGCGCATGAACATGCACTACTGCCATCAAAAAGATGAGTACAAGCAACCGTTTTTTCATGGTAGAAAGTTAAGTATAAATACTATTACGCATATCGATACTAAATAGGATTTTGTGCAATTAATTCAGCACTATGTTTGTTAAAGCATTTGGAAGTTCGGTACAAGGCGTTGATGCCATAACCATTAGTATAGAAGTGAATGTTAGTATGGGGCAGGGCTATGCAGTAGTAGGTTTGCCTGATAGTGCGGTGAGAGAGAGCTTGCATAGAACAGAAAGTGCCATTAAGAATATGGGTTTCCATATGCCTAGAACTAAAGTGGTGGTTAATTTAGCGCCAGCTGATATTCGTAAATCGGGTTCTGCTTTAGATCTGCCTATTGCATTAGGAATATTAGGTGCAAGTGAGCAATTAGACCATGCTGAAAAACTAAATGAATTTGTGGTGATGGGAGAGTTGAGTTTAGATGGAACAGTCAATGGAATTAAAGGCGTTTTGCCCATAGCCATACAAGCACAAAAAGAAGGGTTTAGGGGATTGATTGTACCTAAAGTAAATGCGAAGGAAGCCAGTATGGTGAATGAGTTAGAAGTATATGGAGTGAGTTCCCTAAAGGAATTGGTTGAATTTTTTTCATATGAGCAAATATTGAAGCGAGAAGAAATGGATACTTGCGATCAATTTTTTAATGATCGTTTTTTATTCAATACCAACTTTAATGAAGTAAAAGGTCAGGCTATTTCAAAGCGAGCAATGGAAGTTGCAGCAGCGGGTGGACACAATATTATTTTAGTGGGTCCTCCAGGTGCAGGCAAAACCATGTTGGCCAAAAGATTACCCACTATATTACCACCTTTGAGTTTGGCCGAAGCATTAGAGACCACAAAAATTTATAGTGTGGCGGGTAAGCTACAACACCATGCTGCATTAATTAATCAACGACCTTTTAGATCGCCACATCATACCCTTTCAGATATTGCCATGGTAGGGGGTGGATCAAACCCGCAACCAGGCGAGATTTCCTTGGCACATCATGGTGTACTTTTTTTAGATGAATTGCCCGAGTTTAATCGATCGGTTTTAGAAGTATTAAGACAACCATTAGAAGAACGAACCATTAGTATTGCTAGAACAAAAGTATCGCAAGAATTTCCCGCCAGCTTTATGTTGGTGGCTTCTATGAATCCATGCCCCTGCGGCTATTACAACCATCCACAAAAAGAATGTACTTGTGAATCGGGTCAAGTGAATCGTTATTTAAATAAAGTTTCTGGTCCTTTATTGGATCGAATTGATTTACATATTACCGTTCGTGCAATTGAATTTAATGATATGACTTCAGATTCATTGGAAGAGGATTCAGCAGTTATTCGAGAAAGAGTCATCAAAGCAAGAACCATTCAAGCAGACCGTTACAAAGGAAAGTCGGGTATTTATACCAATGCACAAATGACCACACAGCAATTAAAAAAATATTGCAAAATTGATTGTAAAAGTTCCAAAGAATTAGAGCGAGAGATGAATAGCAATCAACTTAGTGCAAGAGCGTATAATCGAATTTTAAAAGTCAGTAGAACCATTGCAGATCTAGCAGGTAGCGAGCAAATTAGTTATGATCATTTTGCAGAAGCAGTTCGCTATAGATGTTTAGATAAAGAGGGGTGGGGAACAAAGTTTACTGCTGTAAAGAAAGAGGTGGAGAATAAATAATCTCTCTCGCCGCTCGCTCCCCACTTCTAACAGCGCCTTCCATATAACCGTTGAATTGTATACTGGTTTCTGTGCCTGCCCAATGGATGCGATGAAAAGGTGTGGCTAAAGAAGTTTGTAATTGGGTGAGTATGCGAGGCGGAAACATGCCTGCATAACATCCTTTCGTAAAGGGTTCTTCGGTAAAACTTTTATCGGTATAGTATTCTATATTGGCAGCTTCTGCTCCAAACATTTTTAC
>JBMLPQ010000242.1:0-3170 GCA_049242025.1 Sediminibacterium sp. | reverse complement strand
ATGACTTCAATCCAACCCCTTCTTTCTCCTGATAAATTTGGTTCTATAAACATGTAACAATAAAATAGCTGATTATTCGTTTTAGTCCAAATGATTGCTCCTTTGGTCACCCCCAAAAGTATTGTTTCCTATGGAAAGAGTAGGCACTTTAATCAATAAATTGCAAGATCAGTTTAATCGGCAGGATTCTGCGGATAAATTGGCTATAACTGCTCAATTATTACTAGCCGAATTGCAAATGCTCAAACCTGTAGTTGCAAATAAAACAAAAGTGTCAGTTGTAATGCCACAGGTTGCAGTTTCAGCTCCAATAACCAAAGCCACTGTTAAAAAAGAGGAACTTTCCATTGGATTATTTAATGATTATATCGATATTCCAACGTTAACAAAAAAAGTGTTTCAAGAGTATCCCATTGAAACTAAGCATACTGCCGTAAAAGAAATCAATGAATTACTGATTAATGATATTCCTGAAATGAATGAGCATTTAAAGGAATATGCGGTAGAAGTAGCTACTATTTTAGATGAAACTCCGGTGCGAGATTTAAAGAAGGCAATCAGTATCAATGACCGTTATTTATTCATCAATCACTTATTTAGAGGGGATGAAAATATGTACGAACGCAGTATTAAAACGATTAACGGGTTTAATATTTTTGCCGAAGCCCAATATTGGATTAAAAGAGAATTGAAAGTAAAAATGAGTTGGTCCGATGAAAATCCAACCGTTCAACTTTTTGATCAATTAGTTAAAAGGCGATTTGCTTGAATATATTCAAGTATTTTGTCTGAAGCTCCCGCTTTAGATTGAATATAAGCTTTTCCCGCATCCCCAGCTGCTTGGGCTTTTTTAGCATCATTCAATAAGTCATTGAGCAAATCTTCCATTTCTAGTGCAGTTTCAGCACAAAATGCTGCACCTATTTCAAGCATTTCAATAGCTTCTAAATACTTATCATAGATGGGGCCAAAAACGACCGGTTTCCCAAATACCGCAGCTTCTAGCGTATTATGAATTCCTTCACTGCTAAAACCTCCCCCAATAAACGCAATGGTGGAATAATAATACAATGAACTTAACATGCCCACATTATCAATTACAAGGGTTTGAAAATTGTCTTGAATGGATGGATCCAGTGTTTCGTATTTTGAAAGTAAAATGGAAGAGGGATAACGTTGTAAGCATTCATTTAATCTTTCAGTACTAATTTGATGTGGTGCAATGATGAATTTTGCATTTCGATGAACTTTTGTAAAGTGTTGTAAAACTTTATCGTCATCGCTCCAAGTACTTCCGGCTACTATAATGGTATGATTGCCACAAAATTGTTCTATAATACTAAATTGTTTTCTTGCTGCTGCTATAGTAAGTACTCTATCAAATCTGGTATCGCCAGAAATACTGATAAGATTGGGTTGTACTAGATCTTTGATCAAACTATAAGAACCTTCATCCTGCACAAAAAAATGACTAAAAAAAGCAAGCATTTTTCTATAAAATCCGCCATACCATTTAAAAAATAATTGATCCGATCTAAAAATGCCAGATACTAGTAGGGTAGGGATTTGTTGCTTCTTTAATTCAGCTAAATAAGAATGCCAGAACTCATACTTGATGAATAATGCGATTGAGGGTTTTGCTATTTCGATGAATTTAACAGCATTAGAAGGACTGTCCATGGGCAAATAAAAAACCCAATCTGCCAAAGGATGATTTTTCCTGATCTCATAACCTGAGGGCGAAAAAAAAGTCACTAATAAGCGATAATGGGGATATTGTTTTTTTATTAGTTCAACAACTGGTAAGCCTTGTTCGAATTCACCTAATGAAGCGGCATGCATCCAAATTACTGGATGTTTATTCGATTCCATTTGCAGTTGTATATGTGAAATAAGCCCTTTCCGCCCCTTTACCCATAATGCCGCTTTGGAATTAAAAGGTGCTAAAAGCTTTGCCATTAAAGGATATAGCCTAATGAATAAAAAGTATGCCCATTTCATGCAATAACAAATGTACACTCAAATCTTTGTTGTTGATTTTGTAGTAATTTTGCATATAAATTTATACTATGCGGCCCATTCAAATGGTGGACACCCATTCACAGTATCTTGCTATAAAATCGGAGGTAGATGCTGCCATTCACGAAGTTTTAGATACTGCAGCTTATATTAATGGTAAAGCAGTTCAACAATTTACCCAGTCTTTAGGGGAATACTTACAGGTAAAGCATACCATTCCTTGTGCAAACGGAACCGATGCTTTGCAAATTGCAATGATGGCGTTGGGATTACAGCCGGGGGATGAAGTTATTACTCCTTCTTTTACCTATATCGCTACCACGGAAGTAGTAGCATTGTTGAAGTTAACTCCAGTTTTTGTAGAAGTAGATCCTCATACTTTTTGTATTGACCCTGAATCTGTGCGTAAAGCCATTACTCCAAAAACAAAAGCAATAGTGCCCGTGCATTTATATGGTCATGCAGCACCCATGGAAGAAATTATGGCTATTGCAAATGAGCATGGATTATATGTGATTGAAGATAATGCACAAGCAATAGGTTGTGACTATACTTTTTCAGATGGTACTAAAAAGAAGACAGGTACTATTGGCACCATTGGAGCAACCAGTTTTTATCCATCAAAAAATTTAGGCGCTTATGGGGATGGTGGTGCAATTTTTACCAATGATGATGCATTGGCACACCAAATGAAAATGATAGCGAATCATGGTCAACAAAAAAGGTATTATCATGAAGTGGTGGGTTGTAATTCAAGGTTAGATTCTATACAAGCAGCTGTGTTAAATATTAAGCTAAAAAAATTAGACCAATATAATGCTGCAAGGCAAGCTGTTGCTGCTTTTTACAATAAAGCTTTTGAAAATAATCCTTCTATCATCACTCCGTTCGTTGCAGATTATAGTACGCATGTATATCATCAATATACTTTACAATTAAAGGGGGTAGACCGAGAGGGCTTGGTGGCTTATTTAGCGGAGCATAAAATCCCCTCAATGATTTATTACCCGGTGCCCGGCCACAAACAAGATATGTTTGCTTCTTTTGGTTTAAAAGAAATTTTACTTCCAGTTACCGATGAATTAACAAATTCCGTAATTTCTCTTCCAATTCATACTGAAATGAATGAAGAACAGTTAAATTACATATGT